>JBAWXG010000028.1:0-29850 GCA_037144195.1 Synechococcus sp. ELA057 | reverse complement strand
CCGCGTGCTCAAGATGCGCTACGGCATCGATGGCGATGAGCCCATGAGCCTCACGTCGATCGCCCGCACCCTGGGCATGAGCCGCGACAAGACCCGCAATCTCGAGCGCCGCGCGCTTGAGGGCATCCGCACCCAGTCACCGGTGCTGCAGGCCTATCTGACAGCCTGAGCCGGACTCAGCTGGTGGCCCCCACGGTGCGCGCGATCAGCACGGTGAGCATCAGGATCGCCAGCAGCACCTGCAGCGCCATCACCAACTTGGCCATGCGGGACATCACCGCTTCGCTGGTCGGTCCGTAGGTGGAATTCACATTCAGTGAGATGAACAGATAGTCGATCAGGTGCGGTTCTGGAGCGGGTTGGCCGTCGCGGCTGGGCCAGACGAAGGCACCGCCGGGCGTGCTCACGTCCAGGAAGACGTAGACGAACATGAACACCAGCACCGTCTCCAGGTACACGGCAGCCACATCCCAGAGACTGGCCAGGCCGCTTTCATTGTGGGTACCGGCACTGGCCACCATGGCCAGCACATTGGTGATCACCTGGATGATTGAAAACACCAGATAGGCCAGGGCCCAGTTGAACAGCTCGCGCTTGTGATTGCGATAGAGCGACAGGGACAGGCCGATGGTGACGATGATGAACACCAGGGTGCTCACCACATCGACGATGTGCAGCACCGGATTGAGACTCGGTGCAATCAGCTGACGATGCTTCAGATGCTGCACCAGCAGCATGTCCATCAACCAGACGCCACTGGTCGCCAGGATGACGAACAGGCGCCCACGTCCACGGGTGAGCCGTTCACGCAGAAGATCTGCCGGGCCCTCAATGTGGTACGGATTCATCATCAGGAGACTGGCCAGGGGCCATGAACCTGCCGCCAGCTTGGCGTCAAACCCTGGAATCCGGCAGCTCCGGACTCAGAAGAACTCGTCGAAGTTATCGAAGTCGACGGCGCGGAAATTGCCGGCCTCCACCTGGCCCATCAGGCGCACCAGCTGCACCCACAGCGCCCCTGCCGTAGCCAGGGACAACAGCATCGCCACCAGCAGGGCAGCCCCCGCGCCGAAACCGAACACCTGCAGACTGGCGCCGATGAACAGGGTGACCCCCAGCTGGGTTCCGATCCAGGAGAGGGTCGTCTCCGGCCGTGCCAGGGGCAGCAGGGGCAGCCTGTCCTGCTTCCAGCCTTCCAACCGCTGGGACACCAGCCGGGCGAAGGTCAGTCCACAGAGGATGCCGATCGCCAGGCCGATGCCCGCCAGCACATAGGGGGGCTGCAGGATCGGCGCGAACTCCAGCAGGATCTGATCGAAATCCAGATCGCCGTAGTCGCCACTGGCCAGATCCTGGGCGGCCTCGCTGAGGTTGATCGGCGCGGGATACGGCGCAGCGGGCACGGCGTCAGCAGCGGTTGAGGTGGGGCGACCCTAGCGGCATGGCGCCAGGACTTCAGGCCGCGAGCGGGTTCAGACGGCCCAGCAGCCCTCCGGCCATCCGCCTGGGGGAGAAGCGACTGCGCAACAGGCGCAGCAGGGAGGCGATGTCCGCGGTGTTGAGGCGGTTATCGGCCACCAGGGAGAGCAGCAGGCGCTGGCGCAGGCTGTCGCCATCGCGGCTGAGCAACAGCTTCAGACCATCGCGGGCCACCGGCAGAAGATCGGCTCCCGGCCCGTCGCTCTCGACCACCTCAAGCAGGTTCTCGAGACGTTCCACCCGCAAGCGACCCTGGCGATCGAAGATCACCTCCAGCAGCTTCTCGCGCATCTCGGCGGTGTCACCGGCCAGCAAGCGGCGAGCCACGTAGGGGTAAGCGACGCGGATGATGCGGAACTGGGGGTTGAGACGCATCGCCAGCCCCTCCTGCGACACCACCGCGCGGATGATCAGGGCGAAGCGGGCCGGCACCCGGAAGGGGTAGTCGTACATCAGCTCCGAGAAGCGATCGGTGATCGCCTTGAAGTTGAAATTGCCCACATTCTCCCCAAGGGTGCCGCCCAGCACCTGCTCCAGGGCCGGCACGATCGGTTCCAGGTCGGCCTGTGGATTCAGGAACCCCAGCTGCACAAAATCCCTGGCCAGGGAGTGGAAATCGCGATTGATCAGATGCACCACCGCGCCTGTGAGGGTGAGGCGGTCGGCATCGCTGATCGAATCCATCATGCCGAAATCCACATAGCCCACATGCCCCATACCCGCCGTCACCCCCGGCATGGCGAACAGATTGCCGGGATGGGGATCGGCATGGAAATAGCCGAACTCAAGCAATTGACGCAGCCCGGAGATCACCCCGGTGCGGATCAGGGCGGTGGGATCGAGATAGTGGGCCTCCAGTTCACGGCGGCTCTGCATCTTCACGCCGTCGATCCAGCTGGTGGTGAGCACGCGCCGGTTGCTGAGGCGCCTCAGAACGGCTGGAACCGTGACCTCCGGCGAATCGGCGAACAGGCGGGCGAAGCGTTCGGCGTTGTCGGCCTCACGCCGGTAGTCGATCTCCTCGAACAGGGTGGAGCCGAATTCATCGATGATCTCCCCAAGCCCGAAGCCGAGATTGAGGGGAAGCAGCGGAGCCACCAGCAGGGCAAGGGCCCGCAGCAGCACAAGGTCGCGACGCAGCAGGAAGGGCAGATCCGGGCGCTGGATCTTCACCGCCACCCAGCTGCCATCGTGCATCCGGGCCTTGTAAACCTGGCCGAGGCTGGCAGCCGCCACCGGATGGGCCGGAAACTGGGCGAACTTCTGGTCGGCAGGGCCACCGAGCTCCTGCTCGAGGATGGCCAGGGCCTGCTCATGGGGGAAAGCCGGCAGGTCGTCCTGGAGCCTGGTGAGCTCATCGAGCCAGTCGCGCCGCACCAGATCGGGACGGGTCGAAAGGGCCTGGCCGACCTTGATGAAGCAGGGCCCCAGCGCCGAGAGGCTGGAGAGAATGCGCTGCGCGATCTTGCGCTGCACCGCCTGTTCGCGGCTGTTGCCCTGGGCCGCCAGGGTCAGAGCCAGACTGCCCAGGGTCCAGATGATCACCAGCAGCCGCGGGATCCAGATCCAGGGTCGCAGGATCAACCAGCGCCAGTCGGCTGCCGCGTCGTAACGCAGGTCCCCATCCGGGGTGCCCGGATCAGCGGCGACTGTCATGGGTTCAGCCAGGGGGGCATCAGCCGTCGCAGCGGCAGTGGCAGGAGCGGCCGTGGGATGGGGGTCGACCGTCAAGGCAGCCTGGGGGGTGTCGCGGCGGGGCAGGAGCGGACCTGTGGCTGCGCAGACTCTAGAAACCGAGTGCTGGCACCATGGAGCAGGACGGAGCTTCTCCCCTCCTCAGGGCCTTGCGAGGGCCGCAGCCTGCCCTGCCCCTGCATCTGCCCGCCCATGGCCGGGGTCGCGGCCTGGCTCCGTCCCTGCGGAGATTGCTGCGCCTGAGCCCAGGCTGCTGGGACCTGCCGGAACTGCCCGGGATCGGCGGTCCTCTGGAGGCCGAAGGTGCCGTCGCCGCCTCTCAGCATCGGGCAGCCGAGCTCTGCGGCGCTGATGCCTGCTGGTTCGGGGTCAATGGAGCCTCCGGCCTGCTGCAGGCGGCCGTGCTGGCCCTGGCAGCGCCGGGATCCCGGCTGCTGCTGCCCCGCAACCTGCACCGCTCGCTGCTGCACGGCTGCCTGCTGGCCCAGGTTGAGCCGCTGCTCTACAGCCTGCCCTTCGATCCCATCAGCGGACTCTGGCTGCCCCTGGATCCGGAGCATCTGGATCGGGTCCTCCAGGCCGCACATCCGTGGGGCCCCGTGGCGGGGATCGTCCTGGTGGACCCCACCTACCAGGGCCAGCGCACGGCCCTGGAGCCGCTGATCGTGCAGGCTCACAGCCACGGCCTGCCGGTCCTGGTGGATCAGGCCCATGGCAGCGGTGAAGCGGTCGCCTCGGGAGCCGACATCACGGTGATCTCGCTGCAGAAGATGGCGGGGGGGCTGGCCCAGAGCGCCGCGCTGCTCAGCCGCGGCCAGCGGGTTCCCCCGGAGCGGCTGAAGCAGGCCCTGCTCTGGCTGCAGACCTCCAGCCCCAGTGCCCTGCTGCTGGCCTCCTGTGCCGCGGCCATCGAGGAGCTGCACAGCCCCGCCGGGCGCCGCAGGCGGGCCCGCGCCGAGGCTCGAGGCCTGGCCCTGCGTCAGCGCCTCGAGGCCGATGCGATGCCGCTGCTGCCGAACGACGATCCTCTGCGGCTGACGTTGATCACGGCCGTCCTGGGGATCCCGGGCCCGGCGGCGGACGCCTGGCTGCTGGAGCGGGGGGTGGTGGCCGAACTGCCCGAACCGGGAAGCCTGACCTTCTGCCTCGGCCAGAATCCCCCCAGGGGGCTGGAGCGCCTGCTGCCGGCGAGGCTGCATCAGTTGCGCCAGGCCCTGGCCTCCAGCCCGCTGCCGCCCTTCACCCCTCCGCCGCTGCCGTTGCTGGCCGCACCGGAATGGCCGCTGGGCAAAGCCTGGCGAGCCCAGCGGCACAGCCTGCCGCTGGAGCAGGCCATCGGGGCGATCGCCGCCGAGCCGGTCTGCCCCTACCCCCCGGGGATCCCGCTGCTGATACCGGGGGAGCGGATCGATGCCGGCCGGGTGCTGTGGCTGCAGCAGCAGCGCCACCTGTGGCCCGATCAGATCCCCGCACGGTTGAATGTGGTGAGCCAGGTCGGCGACGGCCTGCACGCCCGAGCCCTGTGATGCCGTCGCCCGAACCAGACCCCAGCGACACCAGCCCTTCCGGTCCGTTCCGCTGGGATTTCGTCACACCCGGCCTGCCGGATGGAGCGTTTGAGGATGCTCCCGGCTTCACCCCGACCCCCATGGAACTGCGGGTGATGCTGCTGGCCCATCTGCGTCCGAAGGCCGATTCCCTGGTGTGGGACATCGGCGGCGGCACCGGGGCCCTGGCCCTGGAGATCGCCAGGCTGATGCCCGCCGGTGCCGTTCACACCCTGGAACGCGACCCCGATGCGATGGAGCTGCTGGAACGCAACCGCCGTCGCTTCGCGATCGCCAACCTGCACAGCCATCTGGGGCGTGCACCAGCCGATCTGAATCAGTTGCCGCCCCATCCAGACCGGGTGCTGCTGGAGGTGGGGCGGCCCCTGGTGGATGTGCTCCGGGCCGTCTGGGAGGCGCTGCAACCGAGCGGGCGGCTGGTGATCAGCACCGTGAGCCTCGAGGGGCTGGTGGATGCCAGCGACACCCTTACCCAGCTGGAGGCGCGGGATGTGCAGGTGGTTCAGGCCACCGTGCACCGCATGCAGCGACGCGGCAGCCAGGCCAAGCTGGCGGCGGCCGAACCGCTGTTCCTGATCGCAGCCGAACGCTGATCCGCACGGATCCAATCACCGCCCGTTGATCCTGTTGCCCGCTCCCCGCGCCACCACCTCCCTGGCCCGCCTCGCCAGCGGCTGGGCCGCCGGTGGCTTCGGTGCCCTGGTGGTGCTGCTGGGGGGCTGGTGGTTCACCCTGGCCGTGGGGGTGATCGTCCACCTGGGGCTGCTCGAGTTCTTCCGCATGGCCCAGTTCAAGGGCATGCGTCCCGCCACCAAGACCACCCTCGTGGCGGTGCAGCTGCTGCTGCTTTCCACCCAGGCCGCCAGCAGCGCCGGTCTCGGGGCAGCGAGCATGAGCGCCGATGTGGCAGCGGCGGTGTTGCCGGCCTCCGGCGCAGTGATCTGCGGTTGGCTGCTGCTGCAGCCCCGCACCGGATCGATCGCTGACATCGCCGCCTCGATCTTCGGGCTCTTCTATCTGGGATTTCTGCCCAGCCACTGGATCAAGCTGCGCAATCTCAGCGATGCCGCCCTGGCGCCTCGCCTCAGCGGCGATCTCGGCCTGGCCGGCCTGCACTGGAGCTCGGGGCTGGCGCTGACGCTGCTCGCCTGCTTTCTGATCGTCGCCACCGACATCGGTTCGTACACCATCGGCCGGCGGCTAGGCCGCCATCCCCTCTCGCCGATTTCACCCGGGAAGACGGTCGAGGGGGCCCTGGGGGGCATGGCCTGTGCCGTGCTCGTGGGCGGGCTGGGGGGGCTGTGGCTGGGATGGCCCGCGGGAGCGCTGCTGGGCGGGCTCCTGGGGGGATTGGTCTCCGTGTTCGCCCTGGTGGGCGACCTGACCGAATCGATGATGAAACGCGACGCGGGCCTCAAGGACTCCGGTGATGCCATCCCCGGGCACGGGGGGATTCTCGATCGCATCGACAGCTATCTGTTCGTGCCGGCCGTCGTCTACTCCCTGGTGACCCTGGTGCTGCCTGTGCTGCAGAGGGCCTGAGGCTGCTCAGGGAGTGACCTTGGCCAGTCCGTGAAGCTCCATCAGGCCGCCGCCCACATCGGCCTTCTCGAAACGAAGGTTGGGATCCCTGGGCAGACGGGCGATCCGCCCCTGCTCATCACCATCCTGCTGCTCGCCTCGCAGCACCAATCCCCCGTCCTCAACCTCCACCCGGGTGCGGCGTTCCAGCGGCTTGCCTTCGCTGATCACAGGACTGCGCAGGATCAGCTCCTCCCCCTCGAAACGCAGCCCCCCCAGGGGTGACAGGCCGAGGAGAGCCTCCGCCAGGGAATCCCCCAGCTCACTCCAGGGCGGTCTGGACAGGCAGCGGCTGAGGGCCTCGGCGCTGAACGCCACAACACCGCGAATCGTGAAGGGATGCTCGAGCTGAAGCCCGCGGCTGAGCAGCAACGAACCCATGCGCACCTGGATCGGATCGCTGCGCAGCACCACGCTCTCGAGCTCAAGACTGCGGAACACCACCTCCCGGGCCCGCAACCTCACCCCCTGCAGGCGTCCCTGCAGCAGCTGCACGGCGTTCCCCTCCAGATCGATCTGCAGCTCCCCGATCGCATCGCACTGCCGTCGCAGCCAAAGCTCCAGGCCTCGGGCGAGCAGGGCGAGAACCGGTCCACCGGCAGCCTCATCGGGCTCCTGGGAACCTGTCTGGCGCTCGTGAGGGCTGGAGTTGCTGGGCATGGGCGTCTGACGGCACCAGAGAGGACATGATCCGATGCCGTGGCTCGGCAGCAGCGCGGCAGGCGAAGCGTCTCCGGATGGGGAGTGTGCCTCTGGCAGCGAGGATGATCTTGACCGATCCCATGAGCCGCCGCGCGCCTGCATTCCATGAGCCGCCGAGTCGAAGCGCTGGTGGTGGTGGGTGCCGGGGTGTCCGCCTGCGCTCTGGCCGCCCGGCTGCGTCAGCAGGGCTGGAGAGGGTCGATGACGCTGGTGGAGGCTGGCAGGAGCGTCGGTGGGCGGTCCGCCAGCCGCCGTTCCCGCCGCCACCCGGGCGCCCATCTCGACCATGGCGCCCCTCGCTTCGGTCTGAATCCGGACCAGCCGCCGGCCCTGCTGCAGCCGTTGCTGCGCAGCGGGCGGCTTGTCCCGTTCCGGAAACAGGACCTTGGCGAGAGGCTTCTGGATGGAGAGCACCAGCTGCTCGAGGATCCCGGTCCCTTCAGCCAGGACGGCGATCCCCACCGCGGCGCCACCGCCATGGAGGATCTCTGCCTCGGCCTGCTCGATCTGGCGGAGCAAGCCTGCCTGCCCACAGGCCCGGCGGCAGGTGCCCCGCCGCTGCAGCGGATCCACGGCCGACGGGTGCAGACGCTCGAGGGAGGCGGCAGCGAACCCTGGCGGCTGCTGGATGGGGAGGGAGTGCTCCTGAGCGAGGGCGCCTGGCTGGTGCTCTCCGGCACCCTGCTGGCCCATCCGCGCTGCCTGCCGCTGCTGGGCTGCCATGAGATCCCGCTGGCGGCCGCCAACCGCCACCTGCGCGACCCGCAGCTCTCCCGCGCCCTTGAGGCCATCGCCGCTCAGGGCCACGATCCACGCCTGGCGCTGCTGTTCTGGATCGGAGAGCCTGCGGCGAGCCGCTGGCAGGCGCTTCCCTTCCGCCAGCTCTGTCTCACGGAGGCGGCACGGCAGCGCTGGGGGCTGGAGCGGATCGTGATCCAGCCACAGGCCTCGAAAGCGGGGATGATCGGGGTGGTGGCCCATGCCAGACCGGATGCGCTGCAACATGCCTGGGGCTCCCAGCCCGGCGAAACCCCCGACGAACAGGCGCTGATCAGCCAGCTCAGGGCGGCCCTGCTCGCAGCACTGGAGCCCTGGGTCGGGTCAGGCGATCTACCCGATCCTCAGGAGTGCCAGCTGATGCGCTGGGGTGGGGCCTTTCCCCTGCCGCCGGGCCTGAATCCCACGGCCATGATCTGCCCCGAGAGCCATCTGGCCCTCTGCGGCGACGCCATCACAGGCCCGGGATTCGGTCGCATCAGCGGCGCCTGGCACAGCGGCGAATGGCTGGCGCAGCGACTGCTGCCCCTGCTCAGCTCTCCGAACCCATGAGCACGGGCTGAGCGGGCTGCCCCCTGTCCGCCAACCAGGGATCGAGGAAGGCGAGCGGACGCTCCATCGTGGCCGAGAAACCCAGCAGGCCTGGATCACGCCAGCTGTAGAGCAGGCTGTCGTCGCTCTCCAGCAGGAAGGTGCCGCCGCGCTGGGTGATCCAGGCATCACTGGGCACGTAGGTGCGCCAGTGGCCGAGCACCTCCACCATGTTGCGCAGGCGGTGTGTCGCCAGCTCGAAGGGTCGCAGATACCCCTCCCCCAGAGACGCAAACAGCGATCCCTGCACCGGAGGCAGCGCACCGATCCGAAGGCTCGATCCACGCGTCAGCAGCGCCGCCGCCCGGCGATCTCCCCGGTAGCCGCGGATCACCTCAGCCAGAGTCCCGGGGGAGCCCACCCCGGCGCACATCAACAGAAGGGCGGGCCAGGGACCCCCCACCCCCTGCAGTCCCTGATAGAGGCCCAGAGATCGGTGCAGCTCCGGCGCAGCGACGACCTGCAGGCATCCGGGCGGGAAACCGGTGAAGGCGCAGAAACGCTCGCTGCCCCGGCCATCGCCGATGGCAAACGCCTGCAGGGCGATCCCCGCCTGTTCCAGGACAGGCAGGGCTGCCACCAGGGCCTGGGCGTATTCGAGCGAATCGAAATCCCCCAGCTGGCTGAGCAGCACCACCAGCCGTCGGCGGCCAGCTGCCATGGCTGGAAGGGGGGCCAGAGCCTGCAGCAGCGAATCCGGAGCCTGAACAGGATTCCTGCTGGCTGCAGGCGCATGCTGCAGCCAGCCCTGCGCCACCCGATCGGGCTGGTCGATGTGGGGCAGATGGCCGCAGGCCTCGAGCTCCTGCAGACGATCCCCCAGCAGCGCCTGGGCTGCACGCTTCTGGGGCGGCCGCAGGATCCTGTCGTCGGCCCCCCAGAGCACCCGCAGCGGCTGCCGGGGCAGGGGATCGCCGCAACCGGCGAAGCCGCCCGAGCGGGCGAAGCGGGCCAGGGCCGGGCCCCAGCCCGGCGTGGCCAGATGCAGGGAGGCGATTTCCAGTTCCGGTGGCCCCACATCGCGATCGGGCTGGGCGAAGGCACTGCGGCAGAGGCCCCGCCGCACCGAAGGCAGGGCGAGGAAGCGCACCCCCAGCTGATCCAGCAGCGGCGGCAGTGGCATGGGGCGTCCTGTCAGACCCGCCGGCGAGAGCAGCAGCAGACGATCCACCCGCTCCGGGCAGCGACGGGCCAGCTCCACCGCCACCGAGCCGCCCATCGAGGCCCCGATCAGGCCCAGGGGCCCGGCGGTGTCAGGGCGATCGTCGAGCACCTGCAGCAACGCCTCCAGGTGGCGCAGCACGGGCTCCGGCCCCTGGGCCACGCCCTCGATCCGCGGGCTGAACCCGAAGCCATGCAGATCGGGAATCACCAGGGTGTGCTGGCTGGCCAGCAGCGGCGCGAGACGCCGGAACTCCAGAAAGGAGCTATCGAAACCGTGCAGCAACAGCAGAGGCGGGCCATCCCCCAGCAGGGCCACGGGCCAGCGGTCGGGAAGCCCTGGCAGCTCCCACCACTGCACAGCCGCGGCCAGATCCCTGCCCTGGGGATCCAGCAGATGCTGCGCAGCCCAGCTCACCAGGGCTGGGCCATCGGCCCCCAGCGGGGCTGGCACAGGAGCGGCACCCGATGCTCCGGGAACGGGCTCACTCACGCCTTCTGTCTCTCGCTGGTGGTGCTCACCAGCGCCGCCAGCAGATCGGCCTCACCCACGGCAAATGGCAGCCGGTGCAGATCGGAACCGGGTTGAGCGGCAAAGGTGCAGGCCCGCTGCAGCTCGGCCACGCTCACCCCGGCCAGCCCCAGGTCGGCCAGATCCAGGGGCAGGCCCAGGCGCCGGAACAAGGCGAGCAGCTGACGCCGGGCCTGAGCGGCGAGGCGGTTGCCACCGAGCTGCTCCTCCAGCCGCAGTTGCACCAGGATCCCCACCCCCACCTTCTCTCCATGGAGATGGCCATGGCTGGCCTGCAGCTGGGTGAGCCCGTTGTGCACGGCATGGGCGGCCACCGTGCGGCAGCTGGCACCACCCAGCCCGCCGATCAACCCGGCGGAGAGGGCCGAGGCCTCCGCCACCCGCACCCAGGCGTCGCTGAAGGGATCCGCCAGGGCCGTCTCAGCCTCCAGGAGCAGCTGATCGCGCAGCAGCCTGGCCATCTGCACGGCCATCTGCACCAGGGCATCGCCGCTGGCACCACTGCTCACCGAGGCCTCGTACCACTTGGCCATGGCATCGGCGATGCCACTGGCGAGGGTACGGGCGGGAGCCTGACGCACCAGATCATGATCGAACACCAGCAGCTCCGGGCACTGGCGCAGGGCCACATCGCCCTGGAAGGCCCCCTCGGGGGAATAGAGATTGGCCAGTGCCGTCCAGCCGGCGCAGGTCGCGGCACTGGTGGGCACGGTGATGCACACCACACCCAGGCGCTCCGCCAGCAGCTTGCCGGCGTCGAGCACCTTGCCGCCTCCCGCGGCGATGAGGGCATCACAGGGGAGATCAGCAGCTGCCAGAGGCGCCAGCCGGAGCAGATCCTCCTCACAGCAATCGTGCTGGAGCAGGCCCTGACGCACCTGCAGGCCGGCCGCCTCCAGATCCGCAGCCAGCCCTGCACGCAGCGAGGCCGTGGCGGAGCTGCGGCCCAGCAGCAGAGGTCGGCGGCAGAGAGCGGCGATGGTGGGCAGCGCCTGCCTCCAGGCCCCCACACCGCGCAGCACGGCGCGGGGCGCGATGGCGTGATCGAACACCGATCCCGCCGTATCAACCACCTTGTCAACCATGGGAGATCCCGTCAGGGCTGTTGCCAGCGCCAGGTGCGTCTGTCAACGGACATCAAAACTGTAAGGAGCAGGGTCGCCGAACACAGTCAGAACAGCATCGATCGTGCCCCGACAAAGGCTTGTCAGGGCGTGATCGACACCTGAGACAGGTGTTCAGACGCTGGCGCTGGCCAGCTCGGGGAGTGGTGGCATCAGCGATTGCTTGCGGATCACCACCTGCTTCTCCTCATTGACATCCACCAGGGCGGCATCACCTTCGCCGATGCGGCCGCTGAGGAATTCCTCGGCCAGGGAGTCCTCGAGCAGGCGCATCACGGCACGGCGCAGCGGGCGTGCCCCATAGCTGGGGTTGTAGCCCTCCTCGACGAGGCGCTCCTTGAAGGCCTCGGTGACCGAGAGGCGGATGCCCTTCTCCTGCATGCGGGCAAAGATTTCGCGCAACATGATGTCGGCAATGTCCTTCACCTCATCGCGGCTGAGCTGACGGAAGACGATGATCTCATCAAGGCGGTTGAGGAATTCCGGCCGGAAGTACTGCTTCAATTCCTCATTGACGAGGGAGCGGATGCGGTTGTACTGGGTTTCCTCCACATCGCCGCCGCCGAACTCGAAACCGAGGCCGCCGCCACCCTTCTCGATCACCTTCGAACCGATGTTCGAGGTCATGATGATGAGTGTGTTCTTGAAGTCGACCGTCCGACCCTTGGAGTCGGTGAGACGGCCATCCTCGAGCAGCTGCAGCAACAGGTTGAACACATCGGGGTGCGCCTTCTCGATCTCATCGAACAGCACCACGGTGTAGGGCCGGCGACGCACCGCCTCGGTGAGCTGCCCGCCTTCGTTGAAGCCGACGTAACCGGGAGGCGAACCGATCAGCTTGCTGACCGTGTGGCGCTCCATGAACTCCGACATGTCGAGGCGGATCATCGCCTCTTCGCTGCCGAAGAAGTAGGTGGCCAGAGCCTTGGTGAGCTCGGTCTTACCGACCCCGGTGGGACCGGAGAAGATGAAGCTGGCGATCGGGCGGTTGGGGTTCTTCAGACCCACCCGGGCGCGGCGGATGGCGCGGGAGACGGCCTTGACGGCTTCATCCTGGCCAATCAGGCGCTGGTGCAGGGTCTCCTCCATGTTGAGCAGCTTCACGGACTCGCTCTCGGTGAGCTTCTGCACCGGCACCCCGGTCCAGGAGGCCACGATCTGGGCGATGTCCTCCTCCGTGACGAGCGGTGTGGGGATAGCCCCCTCCGCGGCAGGCTCAGCCACGGCCGCGGAAGCAACGGCTGGGGTGGCTCCGGCCTCTGGGGCTGTTTCGGCTTCAGCCTCACCGGGCTGTTCGTCGCGGCGGCTCTGGAGGATGGAGCGGATCTGCTCGCGCAGCTCCACCTCCTTGTCGCGCAGGGCACCGGCCTTGGCGTAATCCTGCTCGCGCACCGCATCCTCCTTGTCCTTCTGGACGCTGCGCAGCTGCTTGTCAATCTCCTTGGCGGCAGGGGGCAGCTTGGAATTGAGCAGGCGCACGCGGCTGCCGGCCTCGTCGATCAGATCGATGGCCTTGTCCGGCAGGAAGCGGTCGGAGATGTAGCGATCGCCCAGGGTGGCGGCGGCGACCAGAGCCTCATCGGCGATCTTGAGGCGGTGATGCTGCTCGTAGCGCTCCCGCAGGCCCTTGAGGATCTCGATGGTGTCCGCCACCGAAGGCTCACCCACCATCACCGGCTGGAAGCGACGCTCCAGGGCCGCATCGCGCTCGATGTGCTTGCGGTATTCATCAAGGGTGGTGGCGCCGATGCACTGCAGCTCACCGCGGGCCAGGGCCGGCTTGAGGATGTTGGCCGCATCGATCGCCCCCTCGGCGGCACCGGCACCGATCAGGGTGTGCACCTCATCGATCACGAGGATCACGTTCCCGGCGGAGCGGATCTCCTCCATGATCTTCTTGAGGCGCTCCTCGAATTCACCGCGGTACTTGGTGCCGGCCACCAGCAGACCGATGTCGAGGGTGAGCACCCGCTTGTCCTCGAGGATATCGGGCACATCACCGGTGGTGATGCGCTGAGCCAGGCCCTCGGCGATGGCGGTCTTGCCGACGCCGGGCTCGCCGATCAGCACCGGGTTGTTCTTGGTGCGGCGACCCAGGATCTGGATGACGCGGTCGATCTCGTTCTGACGGCCGACCACCGGGTCGAGTTTCGATTCAACGGCCAGCTGGGTGAGGTTGCTGCCGAACTCATCGAGGGTGGGGGTCTTGGTGGAACCCTTGCCGCCACCGCCGGCAGCCACCTCGGCGGTCTCGCCGAGCATGCGGATCACCTGGGTGCGCACCTTGGCGAGGTCGACGCCGAGATTTTCCAGGACCCTGGCGGCGACACCTTCGCCCTCGCGGATCAGTCCCAGCAGGAGGTGCTCCGTACCGATGTAGTTATGACCGAGTTGGCGGGCCTCCTCCAGGGACAGTTCCAGAACCCGCTTGGCCCGTGGCGTGAAGGGAATCTCGACAGCGACGAAACCGGAGCCGCGGCCGATGATCTTCTCGACCTCCACCCGTGCGTCCTTGAGGTTGACGCCCATGGACTTCAGCACCTTCGCGGCCACTCCGGTTCCCTCACCGATCAGGCCGAGCAGGATCTGCTCGGTGCCCACGAAGTTGTGGCCGAGGCGGCGGGCCTCTTCCTGGGCCAGCATGATCACCTTGATGGCCTTCTCGGTGAATCTCTCGAACATGGCCCCAGGCTTGGTGCAAGTTGCTCCAACCTATCAGGGGTGAAGCGGGCCTGCGTACCGAGAGGCGAAACTGCCTTTAAGACGGTGCTGATCAGAGGCTGGAGCTGACTTCTGAGGCTTTCAGAGCAACAGAATCAAATCAGCAATCGTGCTGCTGCTTGCTAACAAACTTCGGAAAACCGACCCTTCCACAGATGTGGGAGGAGAAGGCTGTATCCCGAGAAACGTTGCTGCGGGATCACGTCGCGGGAGCCGGGGGCTGAGGGTGACCTCACAGGTGCGTCCATTGGATCAGGGCGTCCTCGCCACTGCGGTAGTAACCGCGACGGATACCGGCGGTCTCGAAGCCGCAGCCCGCATAGAGATGAAGAGCCGCGCTGTTCCCGGCCGCCACCTCGAGCGTGGCCCGCACGGCCCCCATCCGCCGGCCCCGGGCCAGCAGCTCCGCCAGCACCGCCCGGCCGAGGCCGCAGCGTCTGTGGCGGGGATCCACCGCCACCAGGGTGACGTGCAGTTCATCGACCACCAGCCAGCCACTGGCCATCGCCACCAGGCTCTCCTCCAGCCGGATGCCGGTCCCCGGGCGCCTGGGATCCTCCAGTTCACAGCCCCATTGCTCCGCGTTCCACAGGCCTCCAAGCGCGCGTTGGTCGAGCGCCAGGCAGGCGCTCAGATCACTGCTCTGCAGCGATGCCACCGCCCAGGCACCGGGAAATGGGCCCGCCGCGGGCTCCGCATCCGGTGGGTGGGCGCCGCTCAAGAGCTGCGGGGAGAAGTGGCTCCCTACGATCGCCCAACCCCTGTCCGGCTGTCGTCAGCCCATGGTCGTGTCATCACCTCAGGCGTCGCAGCCGCTGTTGCACCGTCCCTACGAGCCGGACGCCGATCCCCTAAGCCCCAACCGCAACCTGGCCCCGGTCACCGCCGGCATCGATGCCGAGGGACGCCTGACGGTCGGCGGCTGCGCCCTCAGCGACCTGGCCGGTCGCTACGGCACCCCCCTGTACGTGCTGGATGAGGCCACCCTGCGGGCGGCCTGCCGCGCCTATAGAGAGGCCCTGAGCCGCTTCTACCCGGGTCCCTCGCTGGCCATCTACGCCTCCAAAGCCAACAGTTCCCTGGCGCTGACCGCCCTGGTCGCCTCCGAGGGGCTGGGGCTCGATGCGGTCTCGGCCGGCGAGCTGCTGACCGCCCTGGAGGGCGGAATGCCGCCCGAACGGATCGTGCTGCACGGCAACAACAAGTCGCGCGAAGAGCTGAACCTCGCTCTCGAGCGCGGCGTCACGATCGTGGTCGACAACGATCGCGATCTCGAGCTGCTCGAGGAGCTGGCCCAGGGCAGAGCGACCCCGGCGAGGCTGCTGCTGCGCTTCACGCCCGGCATCGAGTGCCACACCCACGAGTACATCCGCACGGGCCACCTCGACAGCAAGTTCGGATTCGATCCCGACCAGCTGGAGCCGGTGCTGAAGCGGCTGGCCGCCTGCCCCTGGGCCAGGCTCGACGGACTCCACGCCCACATCGGCTCCCAGATCTTCGAGCTGGAGCCCCATCGCGACCTGGCGGCGGTGATGGCCGATGCGCTCGCCCTGGCCCGCTCCCTGGGGCATCCCTGCAGCGACCTCAATGTCGGCGGCGGCCTGGGGATCCGCTACACCGCGGGCGACGATCCACCGAGCATCGAAGCCTGGGTGCGCACGGTGGCCGAGGCGGTCGCCGGCGCCTGCCGCGAGCGGGGCCTGGAACTGCCGCGCCTGCTGTGTGAACCGGGCCGCTCCCTGGTGGCCACCGCCGGCGTCACCCTCTATGCGATCGGTAGTCGCAAGCAGATCCCCGGCATCCGCACCTACCTCGCGGTCGATGGGGGGATGAGCGATAACCCCCGGCCGATCACCTACCAGTCGCGCTACACGGCCCTGCTGGCCGACCAGCCCCTGGCACCGTGCACGGAAACGGTGACGCTGGCGGGCAAGCACTGCGAATCGGGCGACGTGCTGCTGCGCGATCTGGCCCTGCCCAGCAGCCGCAGCGGCGAGGTGCTGGTGGTGCTCTCCACCGGCGCCTACAACAACGCCATGGCCTCGAACTACAACCGCATCCCCAGGCCGGCAGCCGTGCTTGTGCATGAAGGTGAGGCCGAGCTGGTGCAGCGCCGGGAGCTGCCAGAGGACCTGCTGCGCCAGGATCTGCTGCCCAATCGTCTCCGCCCGGTAGGTTGAGCCTTAGCGGCTAGCACCCCTGACCTGTGACCTGGCTGCAGACCATCGACCTGCGCCCCCTGCTGGACCTGCTCTGTGCCAGCGCACTGGGGGTGCTGTTGCTGGGCCGCGTCACCGATCGTCGGACGCTCTGGCTGCTGCGGGGATTCCTGCTGCTGGTCGCCCTGGCCTGGGTGGTGCAGCGCTTCGCCGATCTGCCGCTGACCAGCAAGCTGGTCGACGCCTTGGTGCTGGCCTGCAGCCTGGCCCTGGCCATCCTCTGGCAGGGGGAGCTCAGGCGACTGCTCGAGCTGCTGGGCACAGGCCGCTTCACCGGGCTGTTCGCCGATCGCCGCCGCGACCATCTGGCCTCGGGCTCGGTCAGCATGCTCACCGAAGCGGCCGGCCGGCTGTCCCAGGCGCGCTGCGGCGGGCTGATCGTGCTGGATGTGGGCAGTGATCTGAGGCCCGAGGATTTCCTCAATGCCGGCATCCCGCTCGATGCGCGGCTGTCGGTGGATCTGCTGCTCAACCTGTTCGCCGCTGACACCCCCCTCCATGACGGTGCCGTGCTGGTGCAGGACAACCGCATCGCCTCCGCCGGGGTGATCCTGCCCCTCTCCCGCCAGGGCATGAACCGCTACGGCACCCGCCACCTGGCGGCCCTGGGGTTGACCGAGCGCCACGCCAACTGCCTCTGCATCGTGGTCTCCGAGGAGACCGGCACCATCTCCCTGGCCCGCCAGGGGCGGCTGGAGCGGCCGATCACCAGCAGCCGCCTGCACGACCTGCTCAGCGCCAGCCTGGCCACTGCCCCCAGTGGTCGTAGCCTGACCACGGATATGCCGGAACCCCGCGGATGAGTCGCGCCCTGGCGACCACTCCCATCCCTGACCGCCTGCCCCTGCCCATCGGGCTGGATGCTGCACGGCTGCCCGCCCACATCGCCGTGATCATGGATGGCAATGGGCGCTGGGCCAGTCAACGCGGCCTGCCGCGGGTGATGGGTCACCGCGCCGGGGTCGAAGCCCTCAAACGCACCCTGCGGCTCTGCAGCGACTGGGGCATCGGCGCCCTCACCTGTTACGCCTTCTCCACCGAGAACTGGACCCGCCCCGGTGAGGAGGTGGCCTTTCTGATGGCCCTGTTCGAACGGGTGCTGGCGCGGGAGCTGCAGGGCCTGATGAAGGAACGCGTGCGCATCCGCTTCCTGGGCGAACTGGATCAGCTACCCCAGGGTCTGCAGAGCCTGATCGAAGACGCCACCTCCCGCACGGCCGCCAACGACGGCATCCGCTTCAATGTCTGCACCAACTACGGCGGACGGCGGGAACTGGTGCGGGCGGCCCGCCTGCTGGCCCAGCGCGCCGCCGCTGGCCAGATCGATCCTGATGCCATCAATGAGGAGCTGTTCGCCGCCGAGCTGCACACGGCCGGCGAAGGCGATCCCGACCTGCTGATCCGCACCAGCGGGGAGCGGCGTCTGAGCAATTTCCTGCTCTGGCAGCTGGCCTACGCCGAATTGCACATCACCGATGTGCTGTGGCCCGATTTCGATCAGGAGGCCCTTCTGTCGGCTCTTCTCGACTACCAGAGCCGCCAGCGCCGTTTTGGAGGCGTCTCTGACACCGCCACCTAAACCACGCCCGAGCCCCTCACGCCCTCTTTGCCCTTGCCAGCCTTGTCCAGCAGTGCCGTCTCCTCCGCCCCTGCAATCACCAGCCCCGCGGCGCCGCTGACCCGGCACGACTGGAGCCGCGACGAGATCCGTGCTCTGCTGGAGCTCCCTCTGGTCGACCTGCTGTGGCAGGCCCAGGCCGTCCATCGCCAGGCCAATCCCGGCTACCGGGTGCAGCTGGCCTCCCTGCTGAGCGTGCGTACGGGTGGCTGTGAGGAGGACTGCGCCTACTGCCCCCAGTCGATGCACAACAGCTCCGATGTGAGCGGCAGGCCCGAGCTGGATGTGGCCCCGGTGCTGCAGCGGGCTGAAGCGGCGAAACAGGCGGGCGCCGATCGCTTCTGCATGGGTTGGGCCTGGCGCGAGATCCGAGATGGCGCCCCCTTCGAAGCCATGCTGGAGATGGTCCGTGGGGTGCGGGCCCTGGGGCTGGAGGCCTGCGTCACCGCTGGGATGCTCACCGACAGCCAGGCCGCGCGGCTGGCTGAGGCCGGGCTCACGGCCTACAACCACAACCTCGACACCAGCCCTGAGCATTACGGGGCGATCATCAGCACCCGCACCTACCAGGAGCGGCTCGACACCCTGCTGCGGGTGCGCCAGGCCGGCATCACCCTCTGCTGCGGCGGCATCATCGGCATGGGCGAAAGCCTGCAGGACCGGGCCTCGCTGCTGCAGGTGCTGGCCAGCATGGATCCCCACCCCGAGAGCGTGCCGATCAATGCCCTGGTGGCCGTGGCCGGAACCCCGCTGGAGGATCGGCCGCCGGTGGATCCGCTGGACCTGGTGCGGATGGTGGCCACCGCCCGGATCCTGATGCCCCACAGCCGGGTGAGGCTCAGCGCCGGCCGGGAGGGCATGAACCGGGAAGCCCAGATCCTCTGCCTGCTGGCGGGAGCCGATTCGATCTTTTACGGCGACACCCTGCTGACCACCGCCAATCCCGCGGCTGATGCCGATCGGGAACTGCTGGCATCGGCGGGAGTCACCGCCTGGCAGGAGCCGGAGCGCTGAGACGCGCCCCCATGGCGGCACCGATCCCCACCGATCAGGCGCAGGATCACCGGCCTGTGCTGGTGGCGGCCTTCTACCGGTTCCATGCCATGGACGGCCTGCCCCAGCTGCGCGAGGCGCTGCTGGAGCTGGCGGCCTGCCACCGGGTGCGCGGCACGATCCTGCTGGCCGAGGAGGGAGTGAACGGCACCATCGCCGGATCGGACACGGGCGTGCAGGCGGTGCTGTCCCTGCTCCGCAGCCAGCCCGGCCTGGGCTCCCTGGAGGCGAAGCTGAGCCGATCTCAGCGGCAGGCCTTCCATCGGCTCAAGGTTCGGCTCAAACGCGAGATCGTGACCATGGGCTGTCCCACGGTGAAACCGGCCGAGCAGGTGGGCCACTACGTGGCGCCGGATCAATGGGAGGCCCTGATCCGCGACCCTGACACCCTGGTGGTGGACACCCGCAACGCCTACGAGGTGGCGATCGGCAGCTTCACCGGCGCGATCGATCCGGGCACCGCCAGCTTCCGGGATTTCCCGGCCTGGGTGGAGCGTGACCTGCGGCCGCTGGTGGCCGAGCGGCAGCCCAAGGCGATCGCCATGTTCTGCACCGGCGGCATCCGCTGCGAAAAGGCCACCTCCTACCTGCTGGAGCAGGGCTTCAGCGGTGTGCACCACCTGCAGGGAGGCATCCTTCGCTACCTCGAACAGATGCCGGAAGCAGGCAGCAGCTGGCAGGGGGAATGCTTCGTGTTCGATCAGCGGGTGAGCGTGAATCACCGGCTGGAGCCTGGCTGCCACAGCCTCTGCCATGCCTGCGGCCTGCCGCTCTCGCCCGCCGATCGCACGCACCCGGCCTACAGCGAAGGGGTGAGCTGCCACCACTGCGCCGGGCGTTTCAGCGATGCTGACCGTGAGCGGTTCCGGGAGCGGCAACGTCAGATGCGGCTGGCGTCACGGCGCGGCGCACCCCATCTCGGCGCCACCATGCCCCAGGCCGGTAGCGGCCTGGACGCGGACTGAAGGCGCTCCCGATGGGTGCAGCCCCGATCCTCTACAGCTTCCGCCGCTGCCCCTATGCGATCCGGGCGCGACTGGCCCTCGCCGCGGCGGGCCTGCGGCCGCAGGTGGATCTGGAGCTGCGGGAGCTGCACCTCAAGGCCAAACCCCACGAACTGCTGGAGGCTTCCGCCAAGGGAACGGTGCCGGTGCTGACCCTGCCCGCCGGCCAGGTCCTGGACGAGAGCCTGGCGATCATGCGCTGGGCGCTCGAGCGAGCCGATCCCGCCGGCTGGTGGGCGGAGCGGAGCGGAGGCGATCGCGCCGCGATCGAGGCCCTGACCGCCGAGAACGACGGGCCGTTCAAGCACCACCTGGACCGCTACCGCTACCCCGATCGCCACCCGGGGGAGAGCAGCAGCGACCATCACGCGGCCGGGATCGCCATCCTGCGGACATGGAGCACCCGCCTGGAGAGCGGGGGCTGGTTGCTGGGTGATCGCTGCAGCCTCGCCGATGCGGCCCTGCTGCCCTTCGTGCGTCAGTTCCGCCAGACGGATCCCGAGCGGTTCGACGCCGAACCGGATCTGGGGGCGCTCCACATCTGGCTGGCGCGCTTTCTGGACAGCCCTGAACTGCGCACCGTGATCGAGCCCCCCTGGGCCTGGCGCTGCCCCTGGCCCTCGCCCCGCTGGCTGTATCACCTGGCCCTGGCGGACGACTGGCGGGAGGCCAGGACAACAGGGGTCTACAACCAGTCCAGCCGCGGCCTCTCTCTGGAGACGGTCGGATTCGTGCATGCCAGTGCGGCCCACCAGATCGGTCCCACCCTGCGGCGCTTCTACGGGGATCTCCCGGCGGAAGCGCTGCGGCTGCTGGCCCTCGATCCGGGGCGGCTGGCCTCAGCCGGGGTGGAGGTGCGCTGGGAACCGGCACCGGAGAGCGGGGAGCTCTTCCCCCATCTCTATGCAGGCCTGCCCCTGGAGGCTGTGCTCTGGAGCGAGGTTCCGGGGCGATGACGGGCAACCCTGCGCATCTGCCAACGCTGCTGCAACTGGAGGCGGAGGCCCGCCGGCGCGATCTGGTGCTGCGGCTGAAGGTGGGGCGCCCCCTGGGGCTGCTCTGGACCCTGCAGGCCGCCGTGGCACGGAGACGGCCGCCAGGGGCCGCAGGCGGCGCAGGGGCGCTGGAGCTGCTCGGCGACCTGAAGAGCTGGGCGCTGCCGAGCCGCGATGGCCTGCGCCTCGACACGATGCGGGTGCAGGGGGAGGGGACCGCCGGCGTGGGGTGGCTGCTCTGGAGCGCCACCTTCGCCTGGAGCCTGGAGGCCACCCCCTGCCGCCGCGCCACCCTCCTGGCGATCCGCGATGGCGAGCAGCAACACCGGCGGCTGGTGCGTTATTTCCGGCAGCTGGGCTTCGAGCCCTGGCGGGAGCTGGGCGCCGCCCCTGCCGATCTGCCGGCACGGCTGCAGTGGGGCGGAGCCGGGCTGCTGATGCAGGGCGACTGCAGCGAGGGGTTGCGACGCACGGCCAGGCGCCTCGGCCTGGGGGGCGGGGGCTCCGGTGCGTGCTGACGCGTTCCGGCCTGCAGCGATCCCGGGGCTGGCACCCCCACCTAGCCTTGAAGCCCCGCGGGAGCTGATCTGCTGCGCGCTCTTCTCAATCTGCTCTGGTTCCTCTGCGGCGGCCTGCTGATGGGCCTGGGCTGGTGGCTGGCCGGCCTGATCGCAGCCCTGACGATCGTCGGGATTCCCTGGGCCGGCGCCTGCTTCCGCATCGGCAGCTTCTCCTTCTGGCCCTTCGGCCGCGAAGCGGTGAGCCGCCGCCGGCTCAGTGGCCGCGGGGACCTCAGCACCGGACCGCTCGGCCTTGCCGGCAATGTCATCTGGTTCCTGCTGGCGGGCTGGTGGCTGGCGATCGGCCACCTGAGCTCGGCAGTGGCCTGTTTCGTGACGATCATCGGCATCCCCTTCGGCCTGCAGCACATCAAGCTGGCCCTGATCTCCCTGGCCCCGATCGGCACCGAGGTGGTGGAGAGCCCCTGAAGCCGCTGGCCTCAGGGCTCAAGCGGGAGCAGGGGCCGCACGGACTCATAGAAAAACAGATCGATGCCGCTGAAGCCCTGCTGCCGCACCAGGGCGAGCTCCTGGCGCAGCTGCTCGACGCTCTTGGGCTGGCGCCTCAGACCCGCCAGCAGACCGATGCGAATGGGCAACCGCTCCTGCGCCACCGCCAGGCCGGCATCAGCCAGTTCAACGGCCAGGCCCCTGGGATCCCAGCGGTAGATCTGAACCACCACCTCATCCACCAGACCCTGACGCACCCAGGTCGCCCAGTCGGCCAGATAGCTGCGGTAAGAAAACTCGCGCGGATTGGGGGCGATTGAGAGCTTCACCGCCGGACAGCTGCGCCGCATCGCCGCGCGCAGCCGCGCCAGCAGGGCGGTGACCTGATCCGCCCGCCAACGCAACCAGGCGGGAGCGTCTGCAGCGGGCAGGGGATCGGCCGCTCCATCGGCGGTGGCCCGCCACAGCCGCAGGCTGGTGTCGTCGTAACCGAAGCGGCTGGGATAGCCGAGGTGGTCGTCAAGCTGGATCATCTCCAGCGGCAGGCTGGTGCAGGCCTCCACCACCAGGTCTTCCAGGAAGGCCTGCACCTCAGGCTGGGCGGGATTGAGCCAGACGCGATCGAGCCCGGGGCTCTCACTCCAGAGCGTGGCCCCCTGCCGATCGCGCAGCAACAGATCCTGGCGCTGCTGCAGCCAGGGAGCAGCGGCTGGAGCCATCAGCCCGAACTCCAGCCAGCCGACCCGCACCAGGCCCCGCTGGCCGAGCTGCCGCAGCAACTGGGGCACATGATCCGGGCCAGGCAGCTGCGGATCGGGCGGCACCCCCAACCGGTTGCGGGCAGCCGGCACGGGCCAGAGGAGGGCTCCTCCGGTGTAGAGCGGCAGGGCCACCCGGGTGAAGCCGTTGGCCGCCAGGGTTTCGACCGCCCGGGAGGCCTCGCTGCGATCACGCAGCACGGCGCTGTCGACGGTGGTGAGCCACACCCCGAGGCGATCTCCCTGAGGCTGCATCTTCTGCAGGGATCCCGGTTCCTGGGGAGGTGGGCCTGGATTGGACAGCGGCAGCGGCGGAACAGCGGCACCACTCCCCGCTGGAGGGGTCTGGGCCAGGGCGGGCAGCAGCCAGCATGAAGCCAGCAGCAGGGACA
The DNA here is from genome assembly GCA_037144195.1 of Synechococcus sp. ELA057. Classification (GTDB taxonomy): domain Bacteria; phylum Cyanobacteriota; class Cyanobacteriia; order PCC-6307; family Cyanobiaceae; genus Cyanobium. The sequence continues at coordinate 6,870 of JBAWXG010000028.1, read as the reverse complement.
GGAATCGGAGCCGCAAGGGAAGTTTCGGCGGATCGGCGGCGCAGGAGCTGACCTTAGGCAGCGGCAGCAACGGGCTTAGGGTCCGATCCTCTGGCCACGCCGGCCCACCTCCGTGACCCGGTCCGCTCCGTTCGATCAGGCCCCTTCAGCCACCCCTCCCGGTGGCGCCAGGAACGAGGGAATGGCCCCCAGCGCGGCTGCACCCCCCCGGATCGCAGGACGCCGCCACCGGCCAGGGCGATGGCCCGGACGCCCGCAAGGCCTGGCCCTGCTGCTGGCGGCACTGAGTGGACTGCTGACGGGCCGCCCCTTCATCCAGGCGGCAGCCGCCGGCACAGGCGCGGCGGCCGCAGCCGGCGGAATCCCAGCCCAGGGTTGCCTGCTGCGCGGCCAGCAGCATGTGGATGCGATCGTGTTCGGCGACGAGCCCGCGGGGCTGCTCACGGCTCTGGAGCTCTCGCGCCAGCTGACGTTGCTGCAGCCAGGGCGCCGGCCCCGGGTGCTGGTGCTCACCGATGCCGACACCCGCCGCGGCCTGGGGGGGACGATCGCCCGCAGTGAGCTGGCCTATCTGGACCGCAACCAGGTGCCGGATGACCACGCCGCGCTGCTGCCGCACTTCGCTCCCTCCTCGGAGCTGTACGACCGCTTCCTGCAGATGGCGGGCGTCCGGCAGATCGCCGTGGATCCGGCCCGGGTGTCAAAGACCTTCCGCCTGGCCCTCAGGCAGGCCGGAATCCCCGTCTGGAGCCGGGTGGGCCTGCGGCGTGCCCTGCGTGAAAAGCAGCGCCTGTGCGTGCTTGAGACCGCATCCCGCGGATCGGTGGGGGCGGATCTGTTCATCGACAGCAGCACCGCTGCGGTGCTGGCCCATGCGGCAGGGTTGGCCTTCCGCCCTGGCCTGGGGCCAGGCCACCTGGCCCGCACCAGCCTGTCGCTGGGCTGGATCTTCACGGTGGAGGGCATGGATCTGCGCCAGCTGCAGGCCCTGGAGGAGCACCTCAGCCAGCGGTTGCTCAATCCCCATGACCGCATCGCCCAGGGATGGCTGCAGGCCTGGCCCGCCTACCGCCACAACCGCAGCGCCCTGCAACGGCAGCTGCTCGATCCAGCCGGCCACCTGAAGCTGATTCGCTCCTTCAGCAGCGACAGCGCCGATCAGCAGAATCCAGCGCTCAGCATCGCCTTCCACGGGCAATCGGGGCTGATGCCGGGGCTCCTGAATGGCCGCGTGCTGCTGGACAAGGCCAATGTGGCCCTGCTGGATCACCGGCTGAGCTTCAACGCCCTGCTGCTGCGCAATGACGAACGCCAGAACCGGCTGGTGCTGGCCGGGCAGAACAGACCGCTGCCCTGGATGGGGCCGATCGCCGGCAAGGTGAACGCCTTCTTCCGTCATTACGGCGCCAGACGGGTGCGCTGGGCACCGGAGCTGTATGTGCGCTCCTCCAACCAGATCGCCCACCCTGTTCAGGCGCTCAACGCCACCGCCATGGCCCTGGGGGGGGTGCCGGCCAGCGCAGCCCTCGGCACCTTCACCTACGCCCTCGACCTGCGGGGCGGCGTTCCCGGGGTCTACATGCCGGTGCACGGCCGGCCCACGTTCAACTTCGGCTACGGGCACACCCTGCCGCAGGAGGTGTGCAACCTGGCCGTTCTGGGACCGGCGGGCGGTTTCGGGGGGCTGGGGGCCGGCGCCGGCCGGATCATCGAGCTCAATGTCTCGGTGGGTCAGGGGCTGGCGATCGCCGCGGCCCAGGCGCTCCAGGCCCGGGGCCAGCGCTTCGGCTCGCTGCGGGATGTGGATCCCACCCTGGTGGCCCATCGCATGCCCGGGCGGGTCACCCCCTACGGCAGACCCACCAGCGGCTCCCTGCTCGAGATCCTGCACCGGCGCCTCCAGGACTGGCTCGACGTCTGGTTCCACCCCGTCTGAACCGCAGGGATCCAAGGGTCTGTGGATCGCAACCCGCGGCGCAGACGCGGCTGATGGACGGCCGATGCCCAGCAGCGCCCGCCGCTCCTGGCTTTCGCCTTCAGGGTGAAGCCCAGGCGGCGCCCTGCCGCACCAGCGAAATCCGGCGCTCTGCGGTGTGGATCTGACGATGCGTGTCCTGCTGATCTCACCCCGCCCCCCCTCCACCTTCTGGAGCTTTGAGGAAGCCCTGGCCCTGGTGGGCCAGAAGGCCCTGATGCCGCCCCTGGGGCTGATCACCGTGGCCGCCCTGCTGCCGCAGCACTGGCAGCTGCGCCTGATCGATGAACAGGTGCGACCGGTGAGCGAGGCCGACTGGCGCTGGGGCGACCTGGTGATCCTCTCGGGGATGCTGGTGCAGCGCCAGGGCCTGGCACGGCTGATCGCCGAAGCCAAGGGCCATGGGCTGACGGTGGCGGTGGGCGGCCCCTTCGCGACCTCCACGCCGGAGGCCCCCGAGCTGCGCCAGGCCGATCACCTCATCCTCGATGAAGGAGAAGAGACGATCCCCCTGTTCCTGGAGGCCCTGGAGCGGGGGGAAACACGGGGGATCCACCGGGCATCGCAGCGTGCCGATGTGTCCCGTTCACCGGTGCCCCGCTTCGATCTGCTCGATCGCGACGCCTATCACGTGATGGCGGTGCAGTTCTCGCGGGGCTGCCCGTTCCAGTGCGAGTTCTGCGACATCATCGTGCTCTACGGACGCAAACCTCGCACCAAGGAACCGGAGCAGCTGCTGCGGGAGCTGGATGTCCTGCTCGCCCTGGGCTGGCGCGGGGAGGTGTTTCTTGTGGATGACAACTTCATCGGCAACCGCCGCAATGGACGCCGGCTGCTCGAGGCCCTGCTGAGCTGGCAGCGGCAGCGGGGCTGGCCGCTCCGGTTCAGCACCGAAGCCTCCCTGGATCTGGCGGAGGACCCTGACCTGCTGGCGGCGATGGTCGACGGCGGCTTCCAGCGGGTGTTCCTGGGCATCGAGACGCCGGATGGAGCCAGCCTCATGCAGGCGGGCAAGCGCCAGAACCTGCGCCATCCACTGCTCGAGGCCGTGGAGACGATCCGTGGCCAGGGGCTGCAGGTGATGGGGGGCTTCATCCTCGGCTTCGACGGCGAGCAGGAGGGTGCCGGCGAGCGCATCCGCCGCTTCGTGGAAGACGCCGCCATCCCTCTGGCGATGGTGGGAGTGCTGCAGGCCCTGCCCAATACCGCCCTCTGGCAACGGCTGCAGGCGGAGGGACGGTTGCTTGAGGTCAAGGATGGCTTTGACCAGGGGGTGCAGACCCATCTGCTCAATTTCATCCCCAGCCGGCCGATGGCCCAGATCGCGGCGGAATTCCTGGCCTGTTTCGACGCCCTCTACACCCCCGAGGCCTTCCTGGAGCGGGCCTTCCGCTCCTGCCTGCAGCAGGGCCGCCAGCGCTCAGGCCCCATCCCGCGCTGCGGAGTTTCCCGGCTCAGCGGCGGCAGCCTGCGGGGACTGCTGATTCTGTTCTGGCGTCAGGGACTGCGCCGCCCCAGCCGCTGGCGCTTCTGGCAGCAGCTGGGCCTGCTGCTGATGCACCGGCCCCGGGCGCTGGGCGATTTCCTCTGGCTGCTGCTGATCGAAGAGCACATGCTCCGCTACCGGGAGCTGGTGCATGGGCAGGTGGGAGCTCAGCTGGCAAGCCCGCTGCTGCAGGAAACGGCGATGGTCCCGCTGCCGTTGCCGGCGGCTGAGCAGGTTGCTGCCGCCCCCTGAAACCGTTTCTAGGGTCGAGGCGGCGCACCCACCACCATGGATCTCACCCAACGGAACAGCCCCTACCCCCACTGGGAATTCAGCGACCCCGTCAGCGGCGACCTGCTGCGGGTGGTGCCGGAGCGTGGCGGCCTGATCACCGGCTGGTGCAGCCAGGACAGGGAGCTGCTCTATTTCGACGCCGAGCGCTTCGCCGATCCCGCCCTGTCGGTGCGGGGGGGCATTCCGGTGCTGTTCCCCATCTGCGGTGGCCTGCCGGATAACCAGCTGCCCCTTCCCCAGGGCGCCTTCACCCTCGGGCAGCACGGCTTCGCCCGTGAGCTGCCCTGGGATCTGGCCCCATTGGCGGACGGCCGTGGCATCGCCCTCAGCCTCAGCGACACTCCCGCCACCCGGGCGGCCTATCCCTTCCCCTTCGAGCTGCGTCTGGAGGCGCGGCTGGCACCCAGGGCTCTGGAGCTCAGGGTGACCGTGGAGAACCGTGGCACCGCCAGCCAGGACAACCAGCCCATGCCCTTCAGCTTCGGGCTCCACCCCTACTTCGTCGTCTCAGCCCCCGAGAACGTGCGCTTCGAGGGCCTGCCCGAGCTCTGCTTCGATCACCGCACCATGGCCGAGGCAGAGACGGCGGCTCAGCTGCAGGCCATCGGCCGGGGCGTCGACCTGCTCTGCCGCCCCAGCGGCCCGGTGCGGCTGGTGGATGGGGCTGATGGCAGCGCCATGGAGCTGCAGCTGTCCCATCCCTGGGATCTGGCCGTGATCTGGAGCGAGCCGCCGCGGCCGATGGTCTGCCTCGAGCCCTGGACAGGCCCGCGCCAGTCCCTGATCAGCGGCGACCGCAGGCTGCTGCTGGAACCCGGCCAGCGGATGACCCTGCAGACGCGCTTCGCCCACACGCCGGCGGGGTGAACGCCCAGAAGCCAGCCACGCTCTGCTGGAGCAAGGGGAACATTCCCCGACCCTGCGGCGCCGCGCGATCGCGGCCAGCATGGCTCCAGAGAGGGGCACCAACCGGCGCCTGAGCTGTCATGTCCTGTCCGAACTGCGGCAGCTGGGCCGTCAAGGCCGATCGCTCCATGGGGGGGCGCATGGTCTGCGGCCGCTGCGGTCAGCCCCTTGGAGCGCAGATCATCCCGCTGCGGCGCGGCTCTCGCCGCGGAAGGCGTCCCGGCTGGCCGCTGCGCCAGACGCAGCGGCTCTGGTGGTGGGTGCTGGGGCTGCTGGTTGGGATCTCGGGCGTGCTGGCGGCGATGGATACCCCCAGGACTCCGTGGCGTTCCCCGGTGCAGGCCCCCTGGGGCCAACGTCAGAGCAGCAGCAGGGCGCCCCTGCCCTGGCGACCGAGCGACACGGCGAACCGATGGAGCTCGACCCACGTTTCATGATGGCGTGATGGCCTGCACGGGTCCGGCCGATCATCCAGCGCCCAGCAGCCGCCCATGGCCTTCCCTGTTTCCGGCGACCCCACCCTGGCGGCCTTCGGCTCCAGCCTCACCGCCATCACCCTGGCGGAGCTGGGTGACAAGACCTTCTTCATGGCCCTGATCCTGGCGACGCGGCACCGGCCCCGCTGGGTGTTCGTGGGAGCCTTCGCCGCCCTGGCCTCGGTGACCCTGATCTCGCTGGCCTTCGGCTTCGGCCTGCGGCAGCTGCTGCCTGCTGCCGTGGTGCCCTGGCTGGCGGCGGCCCTGTTCCTGGGCTTCGGCATCAAGCTGCTGCTCGATGCCCAGGGCATGGGCGCCGGCGAGGCCCAGGAGGAAGAGCGGGAAGCCGAGGAGGAGGTGAACCGAGCAGAGGGACGGCTGCGACTCCAGGGCGCCTGGGCGGTGATCTGGGAGGCCTTCGCCCTGGTGTTCGTGGCGGAGCTGGGTGACCGCACCCAGTTCACCACCATCTTTCTGGCCACAGCTCCGGCCTTCAGCTTCGCCGGCCTGCTGGCGGGCACGCTGCTGGGCCATGGCCTCGTGACCCTGCTGGCGGTGGGGGCCGGCAAATGGATCGGCGGCCGGCTGGATGAACGGCTTCTGTACCGACTCAGCGGCGGTCTGTTCCTGGTGTTCGGGCTGATGTCCCTCAAGCAGGCCCTGGGCTGAGGCCAGGCCCCGCCCGAGGCGCGGCGCCTCAGAGGGCGTCAGCCGCGTGGTAGCTGCTGCGCACCAGCGGACCGCTGCGCACGTCGGCGAATCCCAGGCCGCGGGCGATCGCCCCCAGTCGCTCGAACGCCTCTGGTTCCCAGTAGCGGGCCACCGGCAGGTGATGCAGGGAGGGCCGCAGGTACTGGCCCAGGGTGAGCCGCTGACAACCCGCAGCCCGCAGATCCTCCAGGGCAGCCACCACCTCGGCCTCCGTCTCGCCGAGCCCCAGCATCAGGCCGCTCTTGGTGGGGATGGCAGGCGCCAACTCCCGGACTGCTGCCAACAATCCCAGGGAGCGGCGGTAGGTGGCCCCGCGGCGGACCTCGCCCTGCAACCGTTCCACCGTCTCGAGGTTGTGGTTGAAGCAGACCGGCCGGGCCGCCAGCACCGTCTGCAGCCGCTGGCGCTGCAGCGCCTCACCCCGCTGGAGATCGCGCTCGCCGCCCCAGAAATCCGGAGTCAGCACCTCAATGGCGATGGAGGCATCGATCGCCCGGATCGCCTCCATGGTGGCGACGAACAAGGAGGCGCCGTGGTCGGCCAGATCGTCGCGGGCGACCGCGGTGAGCACCACGTAGCGCAGGCCCATACGGCGCACCGCCTCCGCCACCCGGTCCGGTTCCAGCGGATCGAGCGGGGCGGGCGCCTGGCCCTTCTCCACCTGGCAGAAGGCGCAGCTGCGGGTGCAGACCGGCCCCGCCAGCAGAAAGGTGGCCGTGCCGGCCGCGTAGCACTCGGCGCGGTTGGGGCAGCGGCCCTCCTCGCAGATCGTGTGCAGGCGCTGCTGCTTCACCACCGCCTGCACCGCCTCGAGAGCACTGGCATTGCCTACGGGGCTGCGCAGCCACTCCGGCAGACGCTCCGCCGGGGGCTGGTCGCGGTAGCGGCTCGACGACGGGCTCATGGCATCGGTCGGCGCCCTTCGAGTGCCCGCGCCAGGGTGACCTCATCGGCGTACTCCAGCTCACCGCCCACCGGCAGCCCGTAGGCGATGCGGCTCACCGCGGCGAAGGGGCGCAGCA
>JBAWXG010000027.1:0-30291 GCA_037144195.1 Synechococcus sp. ELA057 | reverse complement strand
ACCGGGCCGCGGTGCAGGTAGCCACAGGGCACGGGAATGCCGGCCGCGATCTGCTGCTCCAGCGTGGAGAAGTTCGCCTGCTTGGAGAAGCGGGCCGTGATTCCGTAGCTGGCGAGGGCCTTGATCTGGGCCACCGGTTCGGTGGTGTCGCCGAACTGGTGGACCCGGGCCAGGTACTGGTCGTCCCCGTTGGGCCCAGACAGGACGCCAGGCTTGAGGAAGGCCAGAAGCATGGCGCAGCTGGAGGAGAAGCACATCCGCCGGCCCTCATCGGTGGCTGAATCCAGCTGGGCGAACCAGGGCACCGGCAGTGGGTTGGCTCGGCTGGGGGGCTTTGGCGGTGGAGCTGGGATCGGTAGTGCTGGTGCCGGAGACGGAGCGACCCCGACCTGATGGACCGTCCAGAGCCGCCGCAGCGTCCCGCCCTCCTCCAGGGCCTGGGGTTCATGGGATACCAGATGCTCAAGCACCGCCAGCAACCAAGCCCGGTGGTGATCCAGGTCGGGATCAAAGTGCTCGACGTAGGCCGAGGTCGGAATGGGGCGGCTCATCGGAACACCCCCCGCCGGCCGGGCGCCAGGGCCTGTTGGATCTTCCCGATGGTGGTCTGCATGCCGGATGGGAAGAACAGGGCGCTGTCCGTCATCCAGCGCTCCAGGCAGGCATTCGCCTCCCTGGGTCCGTTGATCCAGTTGGGCAGCTCGCAACTGCCCACGAACGCCAGAGAGAACAGGATCTGGCCGGTCAGGAGGCCATTGGAGGCAGCGGCAGTGGCCAGCCGCGTGAGGGGGTTCATGAAGCCAGAGGGCGGCGGGTCCTCTGGCTGTTGCCACGGGCATGGCAGGAGCCCCTTGGTTGAGGGGGGGCCTCAGCCCGCCCCCACCAGCTGCTGGGGCAGGGTGGCGAGGGCCTTCTTTTGGGCCCGCTGCACCGCCATCGGGCTGATCTGCAGCTGCGCCGCGGTGGCTCGCAGGGAGAGGCCCTCGAGGACGGTGAGCCGCAGGGCCGTGGCCTGGGCGCTGGGCAGCTGCTCCACCAGGCGCTCCAGCGCCAGCCCATCAGCAGCACTGCCGCCAGCCCACTCGGGCTCGGGGGAGGCCAGCTGATCCAGCAGGGAGTGCTCACCGGCGACGGGAGCATCGAGGCTGGCGTGGCCGAGCGGGCAGGTCCCTTGTCATGCTCACGGCGGGAGATGCGCACCAGCCGCACGCGATCGCGGAGATGGTGCTTAAGGGCACCGGCGATGCAACGGCGCAGATAAGGCCCAGCGGGCTCACCAGCTCTGCAGCGGGGAGCGGAGCGAACCAGGGCCTTGCGGGCCACCTGAATCAGATCCTCCCGCTCCACCAGCGGGAACAGGCGCCGGGCAGCAGCGGAGGCAACGGCATCGGCAAGGGGCAGGTGCTCCAGCACCAGAACATCACGGGCCCGCAGGGCCGAGCGGCTGAGGGAGGAAGCGGGGGAAGCCATCGGCAGGACGGCGAAGAACCCCACCCCCACCGGCCGGCCGCAACGCCACGGCAAGGACGCCCAACATCGGCGGGCGCACGGCCCGATCCTTGACACGGCGTGAGGACTGGCCGAGGGATGCGGTGGGTGTGCGCCGTTCTTAGGCAGGCAACCCAGTAGTTCCTAGTGGATACGAGAGGCCAACTATTTCAGTTATTGACCCTATACAGGCTGGGGGGAGATCTCGATATAGCCGATTAACTCGGGCGTGTAGCTTCCATTCCCGTCGGCTGCACCTTTGTGCGCCAACTCCCGCTGCAACGCAGGCTCTACAAGCGCCTCAAAGATCTGTCTTCGCTTGCTCAGATTCAAAAAGGGCTCGCCTCCGGCAGCGCGGAAGGCCGCTGCATGATTTTTCTCCAAGAGAGGTAAGCGCTTGCCACTTTCATCAACTGCGATTGGCTGAACGTAAATACGCTTCTCACCGTTTGTTAACGAAGATTCGACGTACCATAGACTTAGAATGGCAGGTTTGTCTATTTCGCTTGAATAGACCGCAACCCCGAGATCCTCAGGCGGCAGAGCGCGCCAACGCTGAAGGTGCTCTGTAATCATAGGATGGTCTAGACCGATTAACTCCAAAGAATCATCAGAGCTTGCTAGATCACGATCAGAGGTAAATCCAACACCCTCCACAGCACCTGAGGAGAGCAGAGTAAACCGATCCTGACCGTGTCTTAAGAGTTGCTGATCGCTTTCAACCGCCGAAACGCCTATAAAGTCAACCAGGCGAACAAGCGCAGAGGAGGTATCTGCATAAGGCTTATATTCATCAAGACTAAAGCCAGCCAGATCCTGGAAAAGATCAAAAACCACCTGCCTTGCTTCTCGGGAATTTGACAAAGCAGCCTCCAGCTCAACTTGTGTCCTCTTAAGCTCTGGGTCGGAGATGGCCTCCTGATACAAACGCTCATAGTTAAGCTGTTCAGACAACTGGCCAAGAATCTGGGCTCTTAGGTCCTCTGCAACATTGCCTTGGTCATCGACCTTCCCAACGGTTTTAGCGATTTCAGTCAACTTCTCATCCAACAACAAATAGATACGTCCCTCTATGGTATCCGAAAGCACTAAATTGTAGACTTGAGCGGTATCATTCTGTCCATAGCGATGGATTCGGCCGATGCGCTGTTCCACATCCATCGGATTCCAGGGCAGATCAAAATTGAAGAGTATTCTTGCAAACTGAAGATTGATTCCTTCTCGACCCGCAGCAGTGCAGACAAGTACACGCGGACCATCTTTCTGACGAAACCTGCGCTCAGCAGCAACTTTGGCTCCATGATCTCCACCACGTAAAACAACAACCCCTTGACTAGGATAAGCAGAGTTGATTTCGCTGGCAATCAAGTCAACTGTTCCAAGGTAAGTGGCGAAGATTACGACTTTCTCTTCTGGATTCATGCGCCAGAGAAAACCGAGGCCATCCAAAAGCTTCTGAACCTTGGTCTCTCTCTGCTGGGGAAACAAAAGCAGAAGGTCCGCGATCCGCTGCCTCTCTTCTGGCAAATGCAACTCAACGACAGCAGATGCCGCTTCCTCGGCATGGATTGCTGAGTATTCAGAAGCATAGGGATCAGAAGCCATCTCAAGAGCTTCTTCATCAAGCTTTTTGACCAGCCGATATTTAAGATCGGCAATAATCCGATCGACCTCACTTCGTCCGATACTGTCTCTAGGCAGCCCCGAGTCTTCATGTACCATCTCGCGGGCATCTGCAATCAGGCGTTCCCGCCCATCAATATCAAGGTCCTTGTCGCGGAGCAAAGCCTCATGCAGAATTAGCATTAGAAGACGGCGCTTTAAGGTTCGTCGTACAGCCGAAAAGCTTGATGCGGCAATCTTCTGAAAGATTGCCATCAAAAATCCGAGAGCTTGCCCTTTGCCACCCTGTCGGCGCGCCAGGTTGAATCCATCTTCTAGATATTCACGAAGCTTCTCATAGAATGCGCGTTCTTCCCCATTCATCACAAATGATTCCGTATGTACCCAGCGACGAGCGAAAAGCGGTGATCCATCTGGCTGACAAGCATCTGCCTTTGTTCGGCGAAACATGATGGTATTCAGCCGATGCCGATTATCAATCATTTCCTCCGGAGACCGAAAGAGTGTTGGGTTCAAAAGTTGAGCAAGCATCCAGAACTGAAAGTGATTACCTTGGTGCGGCGTCGCAGATAAGAGAATAAGATCACGAGAGTGATCCTTTAGTGCTTCTCCAAGCTTATAGTTTTCAGTTTTCTTTACCTTGCTACCGTTTCGATACGCAGTCAGATGATGGGCTTCATCAAATACAACAAGATCCCACTTTGGAGCCTGCATCAGACGTTTAATCCGAGCTGGTCGCTTAAGGGTATCGATGCTTGCGATGAGCCTGTCATGTTTTGCGAATGCATTCGTTTTCCTGTCAGTGATATCACCTTCCGAGCCGAAGATCTCGAATCCCAAGTTAAATACCTCGTTGAGCTCGCGATGCCAATTATTCACAAGTCCTGCAGGGACGACCATTAAGGCACGATCAAGCTCACCCCTGCTGGCCAGCTCTCTAAGGATAAGAGCTGTCTCTATCGTCTTGCCCAGACCTACCTCGTCTGCAATGAGGAAGCGCCTAGGTGAAGCAGTGGCAATTCTGTGCGTAAGAACAACCTGATGGGGAAGAAGATCAATCTTTGCCGATGTAAGTGCAGATGCACTCTCCATCACCGGCAGCGCAAACGCTTCGTAGGCCAACCAGGCTCTGCGGAGACGATCAATCCCGCCCTGAACCCCCTCCAGAACCAACTCAGTCCTTGATAATTGCCGGCGGACAGAGGCCTCGGGGACACGCCGCTCTCCAGCACCGAAGAAAGCGCGAAGGTATCCATCCCGAACTTGCTCAAGGATGACGCCCTGCCCAAGCTCGGCATGGACGATACGATCACCTGGTTGAAGATTAGGAGAGGCAACCACGTTCAGTACTAAGTGATGCGTAGATGAAAAAGACCAGCTGGCTTGGGTGAATTCTCAAGAATGATCTCTTGGGGGTACTCATTCGCCTCACCCCATAGAATCCGGCCAAAAGCAATCTTTGAATCTCCAAAAGGAGCCGCGCATTGCCATTCAACGGAATCGTTTGCTGGATGAACACTGATCCGAGCACGCCCTGATGGAAGCCAGAAGACTAGAGACGCCTGGCTTTCATAGGCAGCCTGAAAAGACAAGATAGACTCCTTAACAAGCTCCCCAAGCCATACTTCTGCTTCTTGAGGGCTAAGCAGATCGAGGGCACCATCCAGCCCAGCAACAACGACCGTGCTCCCAGAGTTACTCGGTAGCTCATCAGGCCAATGACCAACCGATCGAAGTAGCTTACGAAGTGACCATACCTCACTAGCCGTACAGATCAGATTGCGAGCATCTTCATCCCAAATCCAACTCGTTCCACGGCGCTGCCAAACTGAATCGCGGGTTTGCTTCATGTCTCATAGCCCTCAAACAGAGAGCCCTGAGTAGGTTTAACAACTTGGCTTGCGGCCCAGGAATTGAAGATGGCAACCGCACGTGATGCAGCGTCGGTAAACTCTTTGTCAGGTCCATGCTTCTGGAGCCATTCCATTAGAGGCTTAAGCGCGACATGAGGCTTAAAGTTGTCGTTCTTCAATGTGTCTGATGCGTTGATCCCACTATGCTCGTAGCATGAACCTATGAGAACCAGTGCTTGATCTAAATCTGAGGACAGGCGACGCTTATGCTTACCAGACCAGTCTCTTGCAAATTCGAGTGCGTTGACACGGGTAAAGACCTTGCTCTTCTCTGTGCACCACCCTCGCTGCTCAAACTCATCTGGGGTTGTAATTGACCCTTTTAGGAACTTCTGGAGCTGGTCTCTCTTCAGCTCATTAGTGCTGCCAAAGGTGCGCAGAAACTGACGAGTCATAGGCTCAGCATTAACCGGAGGAACTTCTTTCCCCCTGTCTGCATCCTCATCGATTAGCTGATTGATCCCAACTAGTGCATCCTTGACTGAGATCGTTCGACCGTCATCAACATAGACTTTACCGTAGTGACGTGAAAAGTATTCAAGAGCCTTGCCTCTTCTAATAACCTGAATATCGGCAGGGGGGAGTCCTTCCTTCGCATGGTTCTCTAGCATCCCTTGTATTTGACGGACATCTGACATAACTTCTCTTCTCATCCTGCCCCAGCTCACTGGCGTAGGTTCCTCAGTGCGTTTACGGCAAACGTGAATGATGTCGTATTCGATTTTTTGAGACCCAAACGATGCATTTTCTCCTTTCGTTACGTCGGAGCGTACAGGGTACGTTGCCTCAAGATAATAGCCTGCATCAAACAGCGACTCAAGAACTGCTACCCATGCTTCGTCATCATCATGATGGAAAGTAAAAGCTAAAATCCCTCCTGGCTTAAGTATGCGGAATGCTTCTCGCCAGCAACTGGTGAGAAGACGCTGATAGAAACCGTTTGGATCGTTAGGCTCTCGAAAGGGGTTGGCAACAGCCTCTAATGACTTAGGAGTGTAATCCGGCCCGAAGATATTAGGATACCTGTCTTTGAGAACAAGACGTAACCAGACATAAAAGAAGTCAGCCAGCTCTGCATATTGCAAAATACCACCAAAGGGCGGGTCCGTAATAACCAGATCAACACTGCCATCGGATAGATGTGATAGATCTGTGGACGAGCCGCAGAAGACCTCAGACTCATGGACATAGTCCCCAGGAAATACCTTTACACTCTTCCCGCCAACTTCAGATGCAATCGTAGCACTTACACCCCTCAACGCTTCCGCGCTAACCAATTCCCAAGTATTGGTTTTCCAGGTAAATGAATCAAGCAGTCCACCAATGGCCGACTTCCAGCTACCATCGCCCACATTATTGAAGACACTAGGCTCTAAGTAAGTGCTTCGCGGATGGAAGTTGTTGTTACTCAGAGCAGCCGATATCTGATTATTCTTAATATGCCATATGCTAAATGTATTATTGCATCGCAAGTACTGCTGAAATGCCCCAAGCACATATTCACGCGTTTTCCAGTCGTAATTGCCAACTGTAGCTATTGCTTTCAGAAGTTGAGCATGCACCAATAACTGGCGTGGGTTGAACATAGTCCAGTAGTGAGTCAGTCCATGCTCAGGGATAGCCCAGCCGTGTGTCTTCCATCCAAATGAAAGCTTACTGCGCGGCCAAAACCCCTTCAGATCACTATCCTTACGTTCTTCCCACTCAGCAATAGCCTCGTCCTGCTGCCGAGCATGCATTTCATCGTAAGCCGCGAAGAATCGACCCCTATTTGGTGTTCCGGAAGCATCGCGTTTTGGTGCGTAACCTTGAATTGCGTAGGCTGCCATTGGTCCTGTCTTGCCGGTAGCCTTGATAGTCGTCAACACATCTTGGACCGTACCGCATCCTGCACACACGTAGTGGGACTTCTTTGGGACAGTACCTGTTTCTGGCGCAAAAACTGCTCCAGTCTCCGGGCACTTCACTTCCTCCGGCAAGGGGCCACGCACCTCCAGCAGACGAATCTTGGATGTTCGTTCTTTAGCCCAGAGCCTGGTCGCTGCCGCATCGTCCTGCGCAGACCCACCAAAGGGCTTTTGGTCAGCATCCTTATTGGGCGAACCGGCTAACCACTGAGGGTGCACTAATAGACTCAGCTCGATCTTTTTCTTCTTGCCTTTACCGAGGTTCCGCATTGCCGTATGACCGCAGTGTGGACAGATCACGCCCTTGCTGCGGTCAAGTACGGTGAATGGATGTTCTGATGGAGCTACATAGAGCGGTACATCTGGGGCCAATCGAGTGGCATCCTCCTCTACATGAAACCCACCGCCGCATTGGCCACAGGTTTGCTCCCAGTGAGTGACGCTAATGTTCTTAAGCGCGATAACGGCTTTGCCCATGATCGGTGTTCGGTGACCGCAGCCCGTTACTTGACATGGACCATGTTTGGCCCAAAAAGTATAGATGATCTCAGGACCCTCGTAGCGATAGTCTTTCCGATCATTGCGCGGGATCGTCAATGGGTCAAAGTCAGTTGACATCACCTCCATGCTCGGCAGATGCGTCCACCTGCCGGTTTCTCCATTAGGACCGTGACAGTAGTAGTACGGCATAATCTGCGGCTTCACCTCGGCTTCGACGTCCGCAAGTAAATTCTTCACCTCATCCAAGTCAACCTCCGCCAGTTCTTGCTTAACCACGAACCAAGCAAGCGGGTTGAGGTCGTTACCCACCATTTGCATACCTAGACGAGACCCTTCCACCAGTGTCGTACCACCGCCCATAAATATGTCGGCTACTTTCAGGTGCCTGAACGTGCCTTTTTCTTGGTGGTTTGCATAGTAGTTATCCCAAGCTTGCTTGGCCGCATGCGCTTCATCTTCTGGAGCTTTTGAGGCTGCTGCAATCAAGATTGATCGGAAGACACTTGATTGGCGCCGAGCCCAGTATTTTGACATCTGATAAATAGGCTTCTTTGCAGCTCCCGAGGCCGCTTCGATTGTGGCTATCTGATTAACGGATAGGATTGGATAGTCCACTTCAAGGCATGTCTTCGGACGGTTTGCATCGTTGAAATCAACTGTTTCCATCGCGACCGTCTTGCCTGCACAGACGGCCTTCGCCACTTGTTGAGCAACTTGTTCTTTCTTTGATGCCATGAGTGGAGTCCTACTTTGTAATTTCGATGAATGGAGATAAGACTTCGAGCAATGAGAGGCCACCATGAGCCAAGGTTGGATAGCCACCCTGGCTTTTCCATTTACGTCGGCCAATGGCGAGCCGGTGGGTGCCATGTGGTGTCTGTAGCTGCATTACTACAGGTGGAACAAATGGACCTACATCCCCTGCTCCATGAGTGCTCCTACCACTTGCAAATGTTGTCTTGAGGAAGCCTGCGACTGCTCCTTCAACATCTGGAAAGTAACCAGTTGCTGCATAGCCATGATCAGAAGTAATCACCAGGCGTCTTCCTGTTGCAAGGCGACCGACAAATCCCCAGAAGTCGTCACTACAGAGCTGCTCAGCAACATCTAGGCTTAGGGTCTCGAGGCCCTGCCCAGCTACTGCGGCAGCGTGAATCTTGCTATCAGGCCAATGATGCCAGAACATCCAGTCTGAAGAGGCATTGATCAAGCCTTCACAATCCATCCATGGCATATCTACTGATTCTGTATATGCGCCTCTCAACAAATGTGTACTGGTGGCACCGTTATTTTGAAGTTGACTACGACTTGAAAACCCAAGTGACTTTGCAAATTCGTTGGTCTCGCCAGGAAGCTCTGAAGCAAATGCGCATTTTCGACGTACCGCAAAACCGTACTTCTCAGCTCCTTGGAGAAGCCATGGTAGTTCTCTTAATGAGAGGCCATCCAGTATCAAAACAGCTTTAGCGCTATGCGTTTCTAACCACCAACGGGATAAGGCATCAGATGTGCGCTCGACTGCATCTCCAAAGCCGTCCCATAAATCCCAACCTGCTGAAGACAGAAAGTTGTCAAGCTCTCCTATCTCACGGTCTCGTTTGACAACCTCGCCAACCGCAGAACTTAATGAAAGAGGCTGAGAGGCAACCTGCAAGACACTGTCAATAATTACCTTCCAGGCCTCAGCGCTAGAATTGGTTAAAAGGGAATCTAATACTGATGATTCAATCATTATGGAGTGTCCTCTTTCTCTAGGCTAAGCTCGAAAGTCATCCCATCGGGAAGTTTTTTCAAAAGCTCTTTGAGTTGATCGCCAGTTGCATCCGATACTTTGATGGACACATCAGAAAGTCGAGTAGCAGGTCCTATCCCCCACCCTTCGAGCTTTCCAATCAGATTCAATGGCGAGGTAGCAGGGTTGTTAAGCGGTACACGGCTTCGGCTCCCCGGATTGCTGCCACCACCAAAAATGCCACCGCCAGTTGGGTTTGTACCAGGAGGCCAAGGTGCTGGCTTCTCTGTAGGTGAAGCGGGCTTAGCCGTGGGTGGGTTAAACAAATCACCAGTTCCGCCTGGATCTACCGCTGATCCTGAGTCAGTGGTACTCCCCCCTGTGGATGGGGTTGCTGAAGGCGCAAGCAGAAATACTTCGTCAAGCTGACGGCCTGTGTAAGCAAGCCTTGGCCGAAGCCGCTTCCAGGCGGCATCCTCATCTTCACCTGGCTCACTCTGCAATAAATCCAGCCCGCGAACGTTAATTGCGATTTTGCCACGAGCACAGAGCTTAAGTACTCTCTCTTTCATGGCTGTCTCACCAAGCCAAGGAATACACTCTTGGCCAGTTGGGCGTGGCTCTTGCAGCTCCTTCAGCAGCTTCCCTAAAGCCGTACTTTCTGATGCTGCAGAGAGGCACAGCTCTTCAAAGTCCTCCGGCACAAATAGATCATTAATGACGACTTCTTCGATCCCTTCTGGGATCTGTGAACCTTGTTTGCTCAGTGTTTCAATACTGAACCGACACTGACTAGGATCCGAGAAATTCCATTGGGAAAGGATTGCAAAACGGTCAAAACGCTTCTTCAGGTGGTCTCGTAAGATACCTTGATATTCATTGTGCAGCTTTTTGTACTCCGGGCTCTGACTGCTCCACTCATTTGCCTTCATTTCAGCGCGAGTCAGAACTAGGAGATTTCGATCTTGAAAAGCATTGGCTGATCCGCTCATGGGGAGCAGGAAACGAATGGTGTTGCGTCGCTTCTGAAGATGTTCCTTTATCCAGTGGCCAAGGCGCACGTCGATATTATCGGGCTCTTCGGGAAGGATAAGAATCGGCAAGCGATCGTCCCAGCGATCAGGATGCTCTGACTCTTCAACCATCGACCACGGATCTGATTGCCAGTTCTTCGGCAGTACGATCACGCGAGATGACCTTGCCACCTCATCAGTGCCGCCAATGACATATCGAATTTGCCTGGCTAGTTGAAACTGATCAGAACCATCGGCAAATAGCTTGTCATTTCTTGCGCACGCCATCAATTTGGCGCGAGGGTTCTCCTCTTCCTTGAAAATCAGTCTATTGCCTTCTTGGTGAATATTAAAACTGTTCTCGATAATTGTAGAGAGCTCGACCTGGTACTGATTGTCGTCTAGTTGCTTTGAACGTGTAATGTCAACTTGAAGTGTCGCGGGCTCGGCTCCTGCAAGATTGCCCACGGCGATGGATCGGAGCCATAGAGCCCCTACAAGTTCTGGTAGATGGGGTGCCAATACAGAATGGGCCGGTACAGCCTCCTTAACAGCGATGATATTCTGCTGAGCCTTCGCTCTAAGTGTTCTATGGTGCTCGTTGGATACCGAATCTAGCAATGCGCCAATTCCAGACGCATCGTCATCAAGTCTAAAGTCAGCTGCTGTTAGCACCGGACTTGTTTCTCCACGGCTCTTGTAGAGATTCGCAAGGATCCGGATCATATCGCGGGTTTCTTGGGCATCCGTCGCAATCAGAACTTGCTCTTCAAGCAGGCGCAGTAAATGTGGCGCGAATGGCCATGAGACTAGAAACTCTTTATGCACCCTCTCGTGATCTGGACTCGGGATATTTAGTAGCCGTAAGTACTCGGCTACATGATCGGAGATTATGGAGCTGATCTCATTCTTTCTTATCTGGAGCCTATTGATGAATAGGCGGTGCAGGAGCATCCGCCTCCTGTCTTGCTGAACCCGCTCTGGATTGCCGCCAGCCATGAAGTCAATGGCAATCGGATTTACCCGATGAACCTGCTGGTAGGCATCGCTCTGACCATTGCGAACCGAAATCACAAGAACCAGTAGGTCAGGATGCTCTTTTGCGATCTCGGAGAGGATCTGTATGAAATTAAAAGCCCAGTTCTTCCAAGGGAACTGCTTGGTATTCGTGAGCCCATCAAACCAAGTCTGGAATTCATCCAGCAGCAGCATCGTTGGTGTATGCTGCAGCATCTCTAATATCAACTCGTCTGAAGGAACATCTGTTTTTGATGCTCCCATGCCTTCCCACTTGCCCTTGATGTATGTGCCATGAGGATGGCGCCCAAACAAGAGATCCCATAGAAACTTATATCGTTGGCGATGAAGGCTTTCGCCGATCACCTTCATGCCGCTTCGGAGTTGAATGCTCCCGATAGGTGGACTGTTCAGTGTTGTAGACCACTCATTAAGCCACGAGCCAGTGGAAGCTGGATCATTAACGGCATGGTGCAAGGCTGCCAGAAGGTGGGACTTGCCAAGGCCTCGTTCTCCAATCACAACAACTGGGCGGCCCTGATCCGGCCCAATCGCCTCTATTCCTTTTAGAAGGTCGTGGGTAGGATATGTAATTCTGAGAAATTCCTGTGCCGCAATTTGCGTCGCACCGGTATTTGAGTCGTTGGAGAGCTCAATCGCGGTCCCTTTCAGTCTTTTCCCTTTAAATTCCTGTCTAAGCTCAAGTCCAAGCATCTGAATTACTCCCGTCCGATGGAGATGCCGTTGTTAGCTCTATCTCTCTGGGTCTTCGAGCGCTTCACATCGCTCGGGTCGCCTTCGCCCATCACGTCCATGGCCTGGAGCCGATGCCTATGGCGGATGGCCCCGCCATCCACAGCCCCTGGCATTGCCCTGGTTGAGGGGATCAAGAGGCCTGGCATTCAGAGGTGGGCGAGCTCCTTACAGTCTGTCGCCTGGCAACCCAAGTCGCAGCCTGGCAACTCAGGGCACAGTGCTCGATGCCAGAACTATGCACCGCATGCATAGTTTCCGCGTCAATCCGGACAGGATCCTGGCCTGGAGCGGCTGCTCGCCGTTTCAAGCCCTTGTTGGCAGGCGATCAGCCCCCATGTAGTCGCACCGCCTCCTGGTATTCCGCCTCTATCCCCAGCCCTGAGTCCTCGTCGGGCGTCAGCCGTTTCATGCCCACGTGGATCAGGCAGGCCAGGGCCAGGTCGCTCCAGCTGCCGGGCACGGTCTTGAGGCTGCGGGAGGTACCGGGCTCGTTGATCTGCAGACCGCGCCAGCCGATGCCGGCCAACTCCCTGAGTACCGCCATGAAGCGCTGCTGATCCATCCCCTCGAACAGCTGCAAGGCCTGGAGGCAGTAGCTCACGGCGTCCTGCCGCACTCCCTCGGGCTGCTCGGCCCGCAGATCCCGACTGGCGATGCTGCCCCGCAGGTCCTTTGGATCTCCTTGCGGCCGAGCTTGATCTCGAACTCATCGCCGGGTTTGAGGTGTTTGATCTCAACCAGTTGCTGGAAGCTGGGGCGGATGCCATAGGGGCGCTGTGATCTGCCATCCCTGCTGCTTCTTCTCAGCCCAAAGCTTGAGGGCCTCCTCCCGGCTGAGCTCGAGGCGCCGCTTGAGGAGCGGCACCGGCTGATCCGGCAGCAGCTCCCCCACCGTCACCTCTAGCTGCTGACTCCAGCGATCCCATCGGCTGGGCCGGAAGTGGAGCACCTGGCGGCCATCGCTGAGCCAGGCCTCCTTTGGCGACAGCGGCGGCCGGTTTCTGGCTCTACCGCTCAAGCCACCTCAGGCGCCCAGCCCCGATGGCGGTGCAGGTCTTCTGTCCAGCCGCTGCAGCGGTGGGTGAGGTGCTCGCCATGGGCGATCAGGCCCTGGTGCAGGTGGCAGGTGAGCAGCGGGATGCAGTTGGGACCTGGGTGGTGCCGGAAGAAGTGGCAGGTCATGCAGACCTGGCGGCTGCGGCTGGAGCGGAGCACGTCTTGATCAAGCCAGGGCCAGTCCTCGATCGCCTCGTCGCGGGAGGGCTGCAGACGGGAGAGGGGGACCGGCACCATGGCGACTACTGCGGGCGTACACCTGTACTAGCAGGGGTTTGGGGATTTTGTCGTCTCCGCCCGATGCTCGATAGGGTTCCTTCAGTGCGGGGAGGCGGAGCGATGCTGCGGGAGCTCGTGCTGGCCATCGGTATTCCACTGGCCCTGTTGTTGCTGGCGGTGCTGGCCCTGGAGCGCTGGGGTAATCAGCTACCCCCCTGGCTTCAGCGCATCAATCAACGTCGCTCCCTGATCTGGAACATCGGCATCGGAATGATCATCGTCCTGTCGTTGCTGCGCTGGCTGCTGCAGCGCTGATGGTTCAGGGGATCGACAGTTCCTCGTAGCCGCCAGTTTCGATCAAGGCAATCGTGGCCTGGATGCGATCGGTCACCTGGCGAATCCTGGGCCAGCTGGTGGTGGTGAGCACCAGAATGGCGAGGTTGCGGTCTTTCAGGTTCTGCTGGTAGCGCAGGTTGGTGTCGGTGGTGATCAGCAGCTCGTAGCCCTCCTGTTCTGCCAGCCGAATCAGATCGCCATTGGTAACGGTTGACCACCCCAGCTCGTAGGCCGTGGCCACGTCATGGCCTGACAGGGAGCGCCGCAGGGGGACTGGAGTGCCCTGGTCAAACAGAATCCGCATTCAAGCCACGGCTGCCGCCGTGCTTCTGGCGGCGTGCTCCAGCACCAATCGTGCTTGCTCCTGGGTTGCGCCGGGGAAGATTTCGACGAATTCCGCCAAGGAGACGCCGTCCTCGAGGTTTTCGAACAGGGCAGCCACCGGAATGCGCGTACCACGAAACACCCAGGCGCCGCTGACCCGCAGGGGGTCCCTCTCCACGGCAGCACAGCCCGCCCAACCGAGATCGGCTTGTGATCGCATGGGCGGGCCGGTCACAGGAGACCCCACCAGAGTAGGCAGTCCGCCCTAAGGATTGGCCCTGTCAGCGGTCTTCAGGTGGTGGTGCCTTGGTGCTGCTCTGCTGAGCGCACCTCGCGGTGCTGTTCTGCTGAGCGCACCTCGCGGTGCGACACCAGAAACGCCTCGATCCAGTCGTGGTGGCACTTCTGGCTGATCCGATCGGCGATGGTGACGGCGGCCTAGGGCACCTCAGGGCGATGTCGGATTAGCGACCGCAATGCCTGCAGGATCCCTGCGGCGCTCGAGGCGTTCCGCCAGCCAGACCTTGATGATCGACTGGCGCGTGACCCCCAGCCGGGACGCCTCCAGGTCGAGCTGCTCGACCATCCAGAGCGGGAAGTCGACGTTGACGCGCCTCTGATCCAGCCGGGGACGGCGAGCTGCGGACAGGTCGAGCGCATCGATCACGGAATCCCCCTCGTCGAAGCGTCGATCGAAATCAGAGCTGTTCATAAAGCTGCACCTCCTCGGGGCGGGAGCGGCGGACGGAGATCAGGCGGATGGCCTGCTGGCGGTAGGTGATCACGGCGGACCAGTGACGGCCCTGCAGGCGGGCAATGACCAGAAAGCGGGATTCACCGCTGGTTCGTGCCGGGATTTCCAGCAAAGCCTGGTCCCGCCAGAGGGCCTGGGCGGCCAGGAAGTCGATGCCGTGCTTGCGCAGGTTGGCGTCGCTCTTGCTGGGATCGAACTCAAAGTCCATTCTGAGTTGAATCTATACCGTTTCGGCGCCTTGGTGGTGCTTTCAACGGTCGCCAGGCCTTTGGTGCTGCTCGGCTGAGCGCACCTCGCGGTGCTGTTCTACTGAGCGCACCTCTCGGTGCGACACCAGAAACGCCTCGATCCAGTCGTGGTGACACTTCTGGCTGATCCGATCCGCGATCGTCACCGCTGTGTCGGGCACTTCGAACCGCTTGCGGAAGGCCCTGGTGAGGGTTTCCAGCAGGGGCCGAGGGAGAGCCCTGAGCGTGTTGTGGAGGTGCTGGATCGTCTCGGGATTGAGCGCCGCCTGGCGGGCCTCGGTCGGGGCTGATGGCAGTGGAGTCGAGGCCTTGGTAATGGGCGCGGGACCGCCAGGTGCCGGCCGGCTGGCCGGAGGCCGCTGCACTGCTGGGCGCTGCGGCCCCTCCCCCTGGCCTCCTGCGCTGCTGACCTGCCGCTGCTGCTTGTCATAGAGGGCAAGCCCAAACGGGTTGCCAAAGGTCATCAGCGCCCGCTTCATCGCATCGGTCTCGGCTTCCTTGAGGGCGGACTCATGGGCCTGCCCCAAATCCACATCGATGCCGTGACCGGCTCCGCTGCCCTCCCGGATCAAAGGAGGCCGGCCTCCGGCCGTGACGGTGACGCGAACGCGGGCGGTGTAGGTGACCCCCCAACCGGGCTTCTGGTCCCTGCCTATGGGGCGCTCGGCCTGGGAAACGCAGCGGACTGCGATGGTCTGGCGCTGCCAGCCGTCAAAGCCAAAGATCCGGTTTGCCTCGGCGATGACTTGCCAGCCTTCCAGGTATGCCACCTTCCCCCGGCCCTGCTCCCGCTGGCGGACGTTGGCCCGATCGAGGGGGGCGGCAAGGGCTGCGAGCTGGTCGGGGGAGAACCCGCAGGGTTGTGCCGGGTGGACCTGCGGAGCCGTGCTGGATTCGTGGGCTTCTGCTGCAGGGCCCTCCGCCCGATCAGCGGTGCGGATCAGCTCCAAGGCCGATATCGGCCTCTGGATGGGTCGAGGAGCTGGAGGGCGGCTGAGGGTGCTGGCCCCGTTGGAGGAAGGAGCGGCGATGGTCATAGCGATGGGAAGCGATGGAGCGAGAAGAGGAGAGGAGCGAAATGGGATCAGTAAGAAGGGGCCCCGGCAACAGCACCAGAACCCCATGTAGGAGGGGCCTCTGGCCCCTAGTGGATGCGCCAGGAGCGGCGGGAGAGGAGTTGGGCGCCGGGTATGAGGTGGCCGGCTTTGAGGGCTTCTTTGATGGCGGCCTTGTCAGGCTTGCTGGTGGTGGTGAAGCTCAGCCACTGGGGATCGAGGGCGTCCTCGTCGTCGATCTCGACGGCCTGGGATTTGCGGGAGGTGAGTTCGTGGTTCGGGAAGGAGAAGCGGGTGGCGGAGGGCTGAAGGCGGGTGAGCACCAGGACTAGGGAGCCCTCCAGGGCATCGGCCCGGGAGCCATCGGAGCGGGACAGCTCGGTGAGCCGCTTGGCCTGCTGCTGGCGGTAGGCGGCCTGACCGCGGAGGTGCTCGATCACCCAGCAAGTGGCATCGGCCTTGGCCGTCAGGGCGGCTTTGTTGCCCTCTTCTGCGAGCAAGGCGGCCTCCAATTCGGCGAGGGCCTGGGCGCGGGTGTCGTCGTCGGCTTCCAGTTGTTCGGCCAGCTGGCTAATGGTGGTGGTGAGCTCCTGGGCCTCGATGCCCAGCTGCCAGAGGGAACCAGAGCGCTGCAGGTTGCAGGCAGGACCGGCGGACTTGGGGAGGGCTGGAGCGGCGGGGGCGGTAAGAACGGACATAGGGCCGTGAAGCGGAGGGGAACAAGAAGAACGGGGCGGCGGAGGCCGCTCAAGCGGCGAGGGGCTCCGGTGCGAACGGCGGCGGCACTTCCATCACCGCGACAGGCACCGGGGACCGGGAGGAGCAGCGGCGGGCCTGCTGCACCAGCGAGGCGGTGCCGGCCCCACCGGGGAAGGCGATCACCAGCACTGAGGCGCTGAACGCTGGGGAGGTGTGGGCCTGGGCCTCAAGGAGGGCCTGCTCGAGGAGCTGCCGATTGCGGATGGGCCCGGCACAGCGGCCAAAGCGACGCCACTCAGCAGCGAGGGACTGGACTCGCCAGCCGAGCTGATGGGCAGCCCGACCGATGGCCTGATCAGCTCCACGGGCACCGCCATGCAGGAGGAGATGGACGGCCCGGCCACCGCTGCGCTGGAGCAGGGCGGAGGCGATGCGCTCAACGGGCCAGGCCAGATCACGACCGCCCCCGGCGACGATCACCACCGAGCGATGGACAAGAACAGGAGGAGGCAACAGGCCAGGGAGGGCCAATGCAGCGGCCGGGGCCACTGCAGCAGAAGACAAGCTCATGGCTACAGAGCAAACGAACGGGGCAAGTTGTCAGAGGATTTCATTGCCGCCGGCGATGGGCTCGTGGCCTTTGGCGCAGTCTTTATTCTATCAGTACAAGCGAACTATTGAGCGAGCGGGGCGGTTGCGGGGCAAGCGATCTGCCCAAAACGCAGCCACCCCTGACGGGCCAAGCAGCTTGATAACCAATGCAGCCAGATTCGCTCCGAATCGACCGGCGCCGAGCAGTCGCGCGAGGAAAGCTGGGGCCTCCCCTCAACACCCCGCCGGCTGGCAGCCGCCGCCGCCCACCGCAGCCGCGGGAGAGCGGCTCTGCCCGCCACCCCAACACCGGCCCCGGAGCGGAGGGCGGCGGCGGCTGGCCGATGCACGCCACGGCAAAGCCGTGGCACGCTGAAGGACGGCCGTCGCCGACCGGAGCCCTGCGGCGTTTGCTCAGCCCTCGGAGACCAAGGGAAGAGCCTGGGCGGTACCCGCTCTCAACGGGCCAGCCTCGCGGCTGCTCGTTCAAAGGCGTCGTCCACGACATCGTCGCCACACCATTTGCTGTAAGCGGCCAGGTGGGTCTCAACGCTGTGACCCATGGCTGCTGCTGCAACCTTCGGAGGCAGCTCACAGATCATGTGAGCACGATGGGCGTATCCGTGACGGGCTGAATAGAGGACCAATTTCTCGCCAGCCGCCTCATAGCTCTGCCGTAGCTCTCGCCATCGCTTGCGTCTTCGCATATAAAGACCCAGGTCCTCGGCTCCATACCCGGGTCGCATTGGAGGTAATGGTTGGGCCTGGAAGCTCTCCTCAAGATTCCAAGCTTCAGCCCAGTCATCGCAGGGCAGCAGACGCAATGCTCTGGGCTTGGTTTCGCCTCGGCTGGTGCTCTTGCGGTACTCGCACCAGAGTCGATCACCTCGAACGTGGAGATGCTGTAGCTCCTCTGGTCTCAGTCCATATGCTGAAAGGAGTTGAAAAGCGAGACGCCATCGCGGATCAGGTATGGCCTCAACCAGCTCAAGGATGTGGGCGACTGCAAGGGGTGTGGTGATGGCCTTGGCCTCACGCTTGCGACCGACAAAGGGATCGAGGTCGAGAGGTGGGGCCCACTCACTGCCGAGCAGACCGTTATCGACACCCCAGCGCAAGAGAGCTGCTGTCTGTTGCACTTGCATCTGACGACCACGGGAACCCGGCTGATCAGCCCAGCGCAGGGTTACCGATTCCAGAAGCTCAAGGGGATTCGTTGGTGGAATCCTGGCTGTGAAAGCGGCCAGCAATTCCGCCATTCTGCGCTCGTAGACGCTTTTCCATGTCTGTGGCTTGATGGCGCCGCTGCTCAGCTTCCGGGCCTTGAAGCGCTCAACCAGTCCAGGCCAATCAATCGGGGCCGATTCGGTCGACTCAATCGAATCCACCGCGGCCAGGGCTGCCGCAACTGCACGCTCGATGGGCTGCCCATCGCGATAGGCGTCATGAATCGCCAGAACCGTGTCGCGGATCTCATCGGCCTGGTCGTGATCCCACGCGATCGGCAGCAAAACCTGATGCCGTCCTCCGGCGCCATCGACCGTCAGGCGGGTGCGGCCACGAAGGTCGGACACCCTCCAACCACTCCTTGTGCCCCGCTGCTCCAGGGAGAGCCGCAGGCCGGAGCGGAGGATGGAAGTCCAGCTATTCGAGGCCCTAGAGCCGCCCATGTGAGCAAACAGGTGAGCAAATCCACCCCCTCAGCTTGGCACGACCGGGCATCGCCTGCCATTAACTGCAAGGTCAAACAGCAGTGGTGATGGGGGTTTCTGGTTAAGATCCCAATGACCACGGGCGCTTTCCAAGTGCGGCGGTTAAGGGCTTTGGGAGCACTAGGTCGCAGGTTCGAATCCTGTCGCCCCGATTGATACCTCTCAAATTAGAAAATTCTGGAAGTCGGCCTCAGTCAGATATCCAGATCCTGGCAGGCATTTCCCATTTCCTCGGCTGGCCGGGTCAACGCATTCGCCCCCAAGCCGCTTCTCGCCGACCTCCCGACGCCCTGAAACTCCAGCCACAAAAAAGCCCTCCCGCAGGCAAGCCAGGCGGGAGGGTTGATCGAGAAGGGATTCAATCCGTTAGCGGATCATTTCCCGAGCGCCATCACCAGCGCTGGCCGCCGCTGGGGGCGGAGCCACGGGGCTCGGCCTTGTTGACGCGGATGCTGCGGCCCATCCATTCGACGCCCTGAAGGTCGTCAATGGCCTTGGTTTCCTCCTGGGCCGAGGCCATATCGACGAAGGCGAAGCCGCGCTTGCGACCGGTTTCGCGATCCAGGGGGAGGCTGCACTTGCTCACGGAGCCGTACTCCGCAAACAGGTTTTGGAGGTCTTCCGCTTCGGCATCGAAGGAAAGATTGCCGATGTAAATGGTCATGGAAAAAAGTGTTATGGGCAGATTCGTCGAAAGCCCTGGAGAAAGTCGCTGGCCTTTGGGAGAAATATTGTCGAGCTCGCCGCTCGGTTTGAAACCCGCTGAAGAGTGTTCGGTGAATCGAATTCACCTTACAGCAGTGTTCTCCGAGCGCATCGCCAGATTCCGGGGGATCACCGCCCAGATCTGCGCTTCCACCACCAGCATGCGGCTGTTGCCAGGCAGATCTGTGGCCGTGATGCGGTAACGCTCCAGACCCTTGTCCAGCTCATGGACGATCGGACATGTGCTGGCGTGGAGGCGCTCTGGAGAGCAGGATCGAGCACTGGCTGGCCCAGCTGAGCAGCGCCGAAAAGCTCTCGCTGCTCTCGGGCGACACCCCCTTCTGGTCAGGAATGGCATCCATCGCCCTTGGGGATGCCTCCCACCGCAGCACCTGGCCGGCGGGCCAGCGGCCCTCTCTGGAATTGGGGGGGTTGCACTTTGTGGATGGTCCCCGTGGGGTGGTGCTGCAGGGCGGAGCCACCACCTTCCCTGTCCCGATCGCCCGTGGTGCCAGCTGGAATCCGGCACTGGAGGAGCGCATCGGCGAAGCGATCGCCATGGAGGCACGCAGCTTCGCTGCCAACTGGGTGGCGGGGGTGTGCGTCAACCTGCTGCGCCATCCGGGCTGGGGCCGGGCCCAGGAGAGTTACGGCGAAGACCCCCTTCTTGTTGGTGCTCTGGGGGCGGCGATGACCCGCGGCATCGAGCGGCACGCCATCGCCTGCGTCAAGCATTTCGCCCTGAACTCGATCGACAGCTCCCGCTTCCTGGTCGACGTCCAGGCCGGTTCAAGGGTGCTGCATGAGCTGTATCTGCCCCAGTTCCGGGCCTGCATCGAGGCGGGTGCCGGCTCGGTGATGACTGCCTACAACCGGGTAAATGGCCAGTGGTGCGGCCAGAACCACACCCTGCTCACGGCGATTCTCAAGCGCCGCTGGGGCTTTGAGGGCCTGGTGGTGAGCGATTTCATCTTCGGGCTGCGCGATGGGGTGGCGGCCCTGCAGGCGGGCATGGATCTGGAGATGCCGTTCCGGATGCTCTTCGCTGATTGCCTGCCGCAGGCTCTGGCAGACGGTCGACTGCCCATGGCACGGATCGACGATGCGGTCAGACGTCAGTTGCGGCTGCAGGATCGGATCCAACAGCATCTGCCCCAGGAGCCCTGTTCCCCCCAGCTGCGCCGTTGTGCGGACCATCTCGCCCTCGCCCGTGAAGCCGCACGCCAGGGAATCGTGCTGCTGCGCAACGAAGCGCTCAGCGACGGCACAGCCGTGCTGCCATGGCGCCATCTCTCCTCCCTGGCGGTGATCGGCCCCCATGCGGACCGCCCGAACCTGGGCGATCGCGGCTCCTCCGACACCCGCCCGCCACCCGGGGCCGTGATCACCCCTCTGCAGGGTCTGCGGCTGGCGATGCCCGATCTGGCGATCGCCCATGCCGATGGCCGGAACCACAGGAGCGCCGCCCATCTCGCCGCCAGCTGCCAGGCAGCCGTGGTGGTGGTGGGGCTCAACTGGCGCCTGGAGGGGGAGCACATCCATCCCGGCGACATCGCCCCGATCCTGGCCCAGATGCCTCCCCCAGACTGGCTGGGGCGGAGTCGTCTCTGGCCTCGGCTGCAGCCCCTGTGGCGACGCTTCAGCGCTGGGATCGCCTGGATCACCGCCAGGGCCTCGGCACGCCCGGGTGGGGATTTCGCATCCGGGGACCGGACCGATCTGCATCTGCCTGCCGAGCAGGTGGCGCTGATCACCGCGGTGGCCCATGCCAACCCACGCACCGTGGTGGTGCTGATGGGTGGCGGCGCCATCCTCTGCAACGACTGGGATCAGCAGGTGCCAGGCCTGCTGCTGCTCTGGTATCCGGGTGAGCAGGGCGGTCATGCCCTGGCGGATGTGCTGTTCGGAAAAGTGTCTCCCTCGGGCCGGCTGCCGTTCACGATCCCGAGCCATGAAAGCCAGCTGCCGCCGTTTGAGCCCCGAGCGAAGCAGGTCCGCTACGACCTGTGGCATGGCTACCGGCGGCTGCAGCGCCAGGGTGAACCGCCTGCCTATCCCTTCGGATTCGGTCTCTCCTATTGCCGCTTTGACATCGGTGCGGTGAGGGCCGTGCTGCATCGGGCATCGGACGCGGCCCCCCGATGGGTGGAGCTGAGCCTGTGGGTCTACAACCAGGGCCCCATGGAGGCCGCGGAGGTGGTGCAGGTGTACCTGGAGCCCCCAGGGAAGCTGCTGGAGCGGCCGCGCCGGAGCCTGGTGGCGTTCCAGCGGATCGCGTTGCAGGCGGGAGAACGGCGCCATCTGGTGCTGACGATCGCACCGCGACAACTGGCCTGCTTCGATCCAGCCCGTGATGGCTTCGTGCTTGAGGGGGGGCTGCATCGGCTGGTGGTGGCCCGCCACGTGGAGGATCGAGGCCAGGCCGTGAGCATCGAATTACCGCTCTGGGAGCTGGGGCCCTGAGATCTGTGGTGATCAGACACCCATGCAGGCCAGGCAGCGCTGCAGCCGGGCGCGGTTGTAGCGCTGCAGCAGCAGACACGGCAGGTTGAAGGCCAGGGCGAAGACCACGTTCAGCAGCACTCCTGCTGGCGGCAGCCACAGGGCCGTGACACAGCCGCTGGGCAGCAGGGCCCAATGCACCAACTCGGCCCGGCGGGTTTCGATCACCAGCCGCTGCAGGGCTTCAGGATCCCGCCGCACCAGGCTGGCCTTGGCCACCCCACCGGGCAGGGCGCCGCCGGCATCGGGAATCCAGCGTTTCCACACCCGGATCCCCGCAGGGCCGCGCGGGCGCCGCGGGGGAGCAGAGGATGGGGATGGTGGTCGTCTCCCCAGCAGCCATTCGCCGGGCAGGCGATTGGCCAGCAACCCCACCAGCAGCGAGGCCAGCAGCCAGAAGCTGATCGAGCTCAGCATGGGGAGCAGCTCGGAACGATCCATCAGCGGGTGCGGAAGCGGCGTCCTTTCCAGGCCACCTGCCCCCGCTCCAGGTTGAGGATGGCCAGCACGAACACCCCGAGGAAAAACAGCACGGGGATCGGAAACACCAGGCTGATCCAGCTGAAGCGCCCCACCCGGCGGCTGAGCAGCAGCAACTGCAGGGCGAAAGCGCCATAGATCAGGGCGTTGTGGCTGATGGCTGTGGATCCCACCAGGGGCCAGCCCAGCACGGCAGCCGGCAGACACCAGGCGGCCCAGAACAGACCCGACAGCCACAGCAGCACCGCCAGCATCCAGGGCCAGCGCACTTCACCGGCGGCGGTGGCGAAATTCTTGTCGAAGCCCACCACCATGTCACGCAGCCCGCCGGGATACATGCGATAGGCGATCAGATCGGCACCGATCCAGGCGCCCACCGGCAGGCCTGCCTGCTCATAGCGATGCGCGAGAAACCAATCTTCCACCACCTTGTCGGCCACTGCGGCGTGACCACCGCTGAGCGCGTAGTCGACACGGCTGGTGGCCAGCGCCGGGCCGAAGGCCACGCCACAGAGCGGCCCCAGCGGCACGGCCATCAACCCCACCAGATTGAACAGCACGGAAAGCTGCTCGTAGGGGCGCTCCGTGCGGTGATAGGGCTGCATCGACACCAGCCCGCCCTGCTGCTGGAGCTGGGCCAGCAGACGCGCCAGAAACGGAGGAGCCGGTTCGGTGTCGGCATCGAGAAAGACCAGCACCGCTGCGCTGCTGGCCTGCACACCGTGGTGGAGAGCCCAGGTCTTGCCGCACCAGCCTTCCGGCAGCGGCGGGGGTTGGATCAACGTGAGCGGCAGGCCGTCAGCGCCCTGGCGGGCAACATCCGCTGTCCCGTCGCTGGAGTGGTCGTCGATCACGATCACCTCGGTGGGAGGGAGCGTCTGAGCGGCAAGGGCCTGCAGCAGGTGGGGCAGGGTGCTGGCCTCATTGCGGGCAGGTATCAATACCGCCACGCTGGAATCGTGGCTGGGGCTTGCCTCTGGCAGGGGGGGCAGCCGCAGGGCCAGAGCCCAGCCCAGCAACCAGCGCACCAGCAGGGAGACCTCCAGCCAACCCATCCAGTGCCCTCCTGATGGCCGATGGCTTCAGGCTATGAACGCCGCCCAGCCGTGGCGGGCGCCCGCCGACGGCGGTCAGGGACGCAGCAATTCCCTGGCCAGCGGTTCGAGCGCCGCCCGATCCCGCAGCAGCTGGGGATGGCTGAGCACCGGAAGCATGGTTGAGGGCCCCACCGGCAGCACCGCACGCCAGCCGGGAAGCACCACCAGATCGATGCCGGAGTAGAAGCTGTGGCAGTCGACCCGGCGCAGACGATCGAGGTCGCCATTAAGACGATCCAGCAGGCTGCTGCCCCATTTGAGGTCGGCGATCCCACGAAACAGGCTGCCAGGCCAGGGCATGGCGGTGAGCGTGCCCTGCTGCGGGCTGCCGACGCTGAGAAAGCGACGGGTGCGGCGATGGCCACCGAGCAGCTGGATCCAGCAGCGCGCCATCACACCGCCCATGGAGAAGCCGAGCAGGTCGATGGGCTGATCCGCTCCGAAGGCCGCCTCGATGTGCCTGCCGAGCAGAGCGGCTCCCTCCTCGACCCTGAGGCGTCCCAGGCGCATCGGCAACGGAGGGATCAGCAGCGGTTGACGGCGGCCGGCCAGTTCGCGTTGGAGCCGCTCGAACACCGCAGGGGTATCAAGCAGACCATGCACCAGGACGAGGGGAGCGATGGCTTCGTCGCACAACTTTTCGCATCCTGGCGCCTGACTCCCGCCACCTGACGTGGGCAAGGCCGGGCCCGTTCGGGCCGCGTCTGAAGATGACACCGGGCGCGGGGATGCGGAATGCAGCGGCAGAAGGGCAGTCTTCAGGTGTCGAGAGTCAACTCGACACCACGACTGCAGAACACCGCAATCGACACAGGACGTGGGGGCAATCTGAATCAGCTGGCTGGATAGCTGACTTCACCATGACCAACAACAGAAGACCAGAGCCAAACACCACGCCAGCGCAACAACGGCAAACGACCGAACATTGGGCAGGCCAGCCACAAGCAAAGGCTCGACGGCGTACCCGGGCCGAACTGGCAGCCATGCAGGATCTCAACACCGTCGTGATGACCTTGTTGGCCACTTTTCTGTTGGTGACGGGCGCGGGCATTGCAGCGGGAATCCACCTCCCCAATGGCGTTCATCAACCTGCCGCTGATGCCACCAGGTAGGTCGCCCAGTAAGCGCCCGTTCAGACGAGTTCAGTGGCCAGCATGCGCTCGAGTCTGCGTCCAGTGTCTTCACGGAACTGACGCAGGTTGAGCCGGCCCAGCAACTGCAGTGCCACCACAGCGATGGCGGCCTCCACAAGGAACACGGCAGCAAAATGGAGATCGGCATGGGCCTTGGGCAGCGCCAGCCGCGCCAGATCCAGCAACCCGCCGCCGAGTAATTTGCCAAGCGCGCGGGAGAGTGCCTGAGCCAGCCCCCAGACACCAACGAAGGTGCCAGCTGCCTGGGGCAGGGTGAGATCGAGCATCAGCACCAGGGTGCTGTTGGTGCCGATGCCACAGGCCAGACCGAATCCAAACAGGACCAGCTGCAGCAATTCTCTGCGGGCTGGGATTCCCACCAGAGCCAGCAGCAGCAGGCTGACCAGGATCAGCTGACAGCCCAGCCGCGCACAGGCGAATTTGCCCAGCTTCGGCACCAGCCAGAAGCCAGCCATGAGCAGACCGACCAGGGTCCCCACGCCCCAGACAGCGCTCAGTGAGGCCGTCGCGGCGATGGGCATCGCAAACACTTCGGCCCCATAACTCTCCAGGATCGGATCCTGGAGAAACAGGGCCAGGGTGAAGGCCACCAGGAAGCTGAAGAAGACCAGCACCTGGCGGCTGGAGGTGATCAGTTGCCAGGCGGTGGAGAGGCTGATCGCATCCTCCCGTTCCGCTGCACGGCTGAGATGGCCAGGATCCGAAGCAGCGGAGGGTCTTTCCTGGCCCCAGGTGGCCACAAGCGTGAGGACCATCACCACCAGGGAAACCCGGACCATGAAGGCCAGCAGAGCGGGCTCCAGCGATGCCGGATCCGTGACCCCATCCAGCCCGCGCAGGCTGATGGCTGTGGCGATCGCACCGGCAACGATGCCCACCGTCAGCAGACACCAGATCAGACCCACGGCCCGGGGGCGTTCCTGCTCATCGGTGAGATCGATCACCAGTGCCAGATAGGGGGTGGTGGCCATGGAGACGGCCAGTCCGTAGCAGGCGAACAGACCGCAGAGCGCCGCAATGCCAGCAGCGATACCGACGCTCCCACCTTGGCTGAAGGCGTCATGAAGCCGGAAGATCAGGGGGATTGACAACACCGCCAACCCACTGAAGAGAGCAGCACCGAGCCAGATGTAGGGCGTGCGATGGCGGCCGGCGAACGGATGGGTATCTGACAGTTGCCCGAACAGGATGCGCGACGGCGCCATGAACTGCTCAAAAGCCAGTGCCCCGCCCACCAGCAGGCCTGGAAACCCCAGCTCGCTCAGCATGACGCGGTTGAGCATCCCAGCGAAAATCACCGCCAGACATCCCAGGCATCCCTGGAAGAGGCCGAGTCGCATCAGTCTGTGCAGGGGCAGGGACAGAAGGGTTGCTGCGTCAGGGGTGGACCTTAAGACCGGACGCTGAACAAAAGTGTCAACGCCCGGAGCTCCGTGATGCAGCGCATCTGAGCATCAGTTTTGCGGCTGGCTTTGCGACTGCATGGCCTGCTGGGAGCAGGTCTGCTTGGCGGTGTCCAGGTTGCGGGTCTGCTTGTAGGTGGTGAGGACGCAGTTGCATGTCTTGGGAATCAACCCCTCAGGCACGGGCTTTCCGGCCTTGGCGAAATCACTGGACATCGCCGAGGAGCACTTGCTGAGGATCATCTGATCCATCATCGACTGGGCTTCCACTTTGATCGGGCTGCAGACCCAGGCGAGCGCTGTCACAGCAAAGGTTGGCAGCAGAATGGAAGGCGTCAGTTTGAACAGCATCAACAGATCCAGGATTCAGCGTCATCACGCTATCGGTGTTGCGGGGCGCTGCCAATGCATGGCCTGGATCGGCGTGAGCCAGGCATCCCGCAGACGGGCGCCGGGTGCCGTCACGATCGATGAACGCCCTGTGGACTGCGATTGCAGCCAGCTTCAGCCGGCGTCAGCATGGAGGCGGGATGAGCCTGTTGAACTGCGATGGGGAGTGTGCAGTTTCCAACCAGCCAGCATCTGAGCCAGCCGCCGGATGCGGATCATCAGACAACCCGGTTGGTGGGGCAGGTCGGGGACGATCTGAACCGACGGCTGAGGCATTTGCACGAACAGCTGCTGGAACAGGTGGTCGATGTCGATCGGATCGCCTGTGTGCTCTATGAAGCGAAGGACGACATGCTGAAAACCTTCGTCAACAGCACCAGAGCTGGTGTGCCGATCAAGGGCTATGAATTTCCTCTCAAGGACAGCCCGTCACTCAGCCAGATCGCGCGAAGCGGAGAACAGCGGGTGATCGACGAGATCGCAGAATCCGTCAATCCCACCAGCCCGCATTCAGATTGGCTGCTCAACCAGGGATACCGCTCCTCCCTGACCGTTCCCCTCTATGACAAGCTGACTTTCATCGGCTTTCTGTTCTACGATTCGCTCAAACCATCCGCCTTCACGCAGGCGGTACAGCGGCGATTATCGGTCTATCACAACCTGATCAACCTGACGATCGTCAACGACATCAATCTGGTGCGCTCTATCACCACTTCAGCGCAGGTCGCGCGTGAATTCGCCAATTTGAGAGATTTTGAAACCGGCGGTCATCTCGAGCGGATGGCGCATTACTCGCGGTTGATTGCCCGTGAGCTGGCCGAGGCCAAGGGTCTGAGTGATGAATATGTTGAGCATCTCTATCTGTTTGCCCCCCTGCATGACATCGGCAAGATCGGCATTCCAGACAGTGTGTTGCTGAAGCCCGGCAGACTCGACCCTCAGGAGCGCATGCTGATGAACACGCATGTCCAGAAGGGAATCGATGTGCTGGAACGCATGATCGGTGAATTCGGCTTTGAGCAGCTCCCCGATGCCCAGGTGATGCGCAATGTGGTCGCAGGCCACCATGAGTGCCTCGATGGCAGTGGTTATCCCCATGGCCTCAGAGGCGACCAGATCGCCCTGGAGGCGCGGATCATTGCCGTGGCCGACATCCTCGATGCTCTCACCAGCCATCGGCCCTACAAGCAACCCTGGGCGATCGAGGCGGCCATCCAGGAGCTGGAAAGGCTTGTCGCCACGGGCAAACTGGATGCTGATTGTGTGGCGGCTCTGAAACGCCACAGCAGCGACATCGAGCAGATCCGTGACCGCTTCCGGGACGCCTGAATGCAATTCCGCCCTCTTCGAGCGATCTGGAGATCCTCAGCAATGCCGATCACCCGCGCACAACTGGCCGGAGCGATCGGCAATGCCGTCGAATGGTTCGATTTCGCCATTTATGGCTACTTCGCCCGCGTGATCGGCTCCCAGTTCTTTCCGAATGATTCAGCTTCTCTCCAGCTGCTGAGCGCGTTCGGGTTATTCGCCGTGGGCTACCTGATGCGGCCGATCGGCAGCCTGGTGCTGGGTCCGGTCGGTGATTTCATCGGGCGCCGTGCTCTGCTGCTGATCAGCGTCGCGGTGATGTCTCTGTGCAGTCTGGCGATCGCCCTGCTGCCCACCACGGCCCAGTGGGGCATGGCCGCCGCCTGGTGCCTCGTGGCGCTGCGCATGCTGCAGGGACTTTCGGTGGGAGGAGAGTTCACCGGATCGGTGGTGGCGCTTGTCGAGGGCGCGCCTGCCTCGCGCCGCGGGCTGCACGCCAGTTTCTCGGCGGCAGGAGCGAGCCTGGGCTTCGTCGCCGGTTCGCTGGCGGCAGCCCTGGTCAATCTGCTGTTGTCACCCGATGCGGTCCTGCGCTGGGGCTGGAGGATCCCCTTCCTGCTGGGTGCCGCTCTGGGGCTCTGGGCCCTCAGCCTGCGGCGCGACATGATCGAAACCAGGCCTGATCAGCCCACCCCGACCCTGCAGGGCCATGCCGCCGCCATCGGTGCTCAGATCCCGATGATGCTGCGGCTGATGGGTGCCAGTGCCCTGGGCAGTGTGAGCCTGGCGAGCATCACGGTGTTTCAGGTGGAGGCCCTCTCGAGCCTGAGGCCGCAGTTCGCCACGCAGTACGTGACGATCAACACCGTGAATCAGGCCATCGGCGTGGGTCTGATCCTGCTGGGCGGTGCTCTCAGCGATCGGTTCTCGGCACCATTGATGGCCCGTCGCACCAATCTGGCGATCGCGGTGCTGGTGGTGCCGGCGATGTTGCTCAGCAGCTCAGGTCTGCCCATGGCCTTTGCCGTGGGACAACTGGCCTTGCTGGTGCCGTTGATGCTCTATTCCGGCATCTACCCATCCCTGTTTCCCTACCTGTTTCCTGCCACAAGCCGCTGCAGCGCATTCTCCCTGTCCCACAGCCTGGTCTCGGCCCTGGTGGGCGGCACCACACCCCTCGTCGCCACCTGGTTGCTTGAAGGCAGGCAGCTGCTGCAAGGCCCGGCGTTCTATTGCCTGCTCTGGGCCGTTCCCACACTGCTGGCCTTGCGAGGCCTGGAACGGCACACCAGGGCTGCGGAAGACGTGTCGTGAGACACGATCAGCAACCCGACCCTTTCATCGCCAGGTAACGATCCAGAAAACTGCCGTTGGGCAATCCGTTGCCGGCGGGGAACCGGAGCCCTGCGAAGTGACCGAAACGCTCATCGCTGCCGACCCAGGCGAGATGGGCCTGCACGCTGGCAGCCTCTACCCCCACACCGGATTGCAAATACAGCCTCAACAGGCTTCCTGGGGCGTCGTGGATGCCGGAGCTGCTCACCACACAGACCCCTCCCTCGCTCACATCCCAGAGCTGCACGTGGATGGCGCTTCCATCGGCGCTGATCATGCGGCCTGCCGGTGCGCCCACGCCAAAGGGGATGGGCCGCCGTGGATGCTGGCGTCGTCCGGCAGACGTGATTCGGCGTTCAGCCGGGCTGCTTGCCGCTGCTGCCTGCGCGCCCGAGCGGCGATCCTGCAGAAACTTGAGGAACCCGGGTGCAGCCATCCCCCAAGTGCTGATCAGGCCCAGACTATCGGCGCCGCTCTACCCACTGCCACTGTCCGCAGCAGATGCCGGCACTGGCTGCAGGGCATGCACCCGTTTCTGCTGACGCCCCCTGATGGATTCGAACCATCGACCGGCTGCTTAGAAGGCAGCTGCTCTATCCAGCTGAGCTAAGGGAGCACCTGAGGCCGGACCCATGATGCCCGTTGATGCACGCAGCAGGGCGAGCGGAGGCATTCAGGCCTAGCCGACATCCGTAGAGTGGAGGCTTGTCCGCGAGTGCAGGATGGCTTCACCCCGGCTCAGCGAAGGGCAGAAGCAGGAGCTCGTGGCGCGCTACCGCGACGGGGAATCGGCCAACGCCCTGGCATCGGCCTATGGCTGCAGCGCCAACACCATCGCCCGGGTGGTGCGCCTGGCTCTGGATCCCGACGAGCTGGCCTCCATCCGCAAGCAGCCCCGCAGCCGTGGGGCTGCCGCAGCCGCCCCGATCGAGCCCACAGCCTTCCCTGAGCCCACTGCCTCCCCTGAGCCCAC
>JBAWXG010000026.1:0-30317 GCA_037144195.1 Synechococcus sp. ELA057 | reverse complement strand
TCGATGAAGGCAGGCAGCAGCAGCTCGCCATCGCCCAGCAGCACCGCATCGAAGAAGGGCGCCAGCGGTTCGGGGTTGGCGGTGAGCACCGGGCCGCCGCCGAACACGATCGGGTCCTCGTCGCCGCGCTCAGCAGCCCAGAGCGGGATGCGCTGGCGCTCCAGCAGATCCAGCAGAACCGGACCATCCAGCTCCCAGCTGAGCGACAGGCCGAACAGATCGCATTGCCGATGGGGCGGATCGCCCTGATCGGTGAACAGGCGCCGCACATCCACATCGGCGCGCCGGGCCAGGGTGGCCCAGACCACCTGGTAGCCCAGGCTGGTGATCCCCACCGAATAGGTGCTCGGAAACGCCAGCACCGCCCGCAGGGCACCCGCCTCGGGCGCGGCGGGGGTGAACAGCAGGGTCTCCTGGTTCAGGGGTTGGGGCGGCTCAGGGGCTGGGCTTCATCTTGCAGGGCGGGGGGCCGGGAGCGACCCGGACGCGGCGCACCAGCCGCCCTGTTCATTGAGTCGACTAAGCTGGTTGAAACCGTGACGGATCCACCCCATGCGTCAGGTGAACATGCACGAGGCCAAGACCCATCTGTCGCGGCTGGTTGAGGAGGCCGCTGCAGGTGACTCCTTCGTGATCTGCAAGGCCGGCAGGCCCATGGTGCGCGTCTCACCGCTCAGCGACGGCGCCACAGACACGGCCCCGCCCCGTCGGCTGGGTCTGCTGGCAGGGCAGTGCCAGGTGCCCGATGACTTTGATCAGATTGCAGCCCAGGAGATCGCCGATCTGTTCGACGGACGCTGATCGCAGCCATGCGCCTGCTGCTCGATACCCACCTGCTGATCTGGGCGATGGGCTCGCCCGAGCGTCTGCCCAACGGACTGGCCTCCATGCTGGAGGATCCCCACAACACGACCGTGTTCAGCGTGGCCAGCCTGTGGGAGCTGGTGATCAAGCAGGCCCTGGGGAGGCCCGACTTCCGGCTCGAACCGGTGGTACTACGCCGGGCGCTGCTGGATGGGGGTTGGCAGGAGCTGTCGATTGCCGCGCACCATGCCCTGGCCGTGGCAACGCTGCCGCCGCTGCACCGCGATCCCTTTGATCGGTTGCTGCTGGCCCAGGCCAGCGCCGACGGTCTGCTGCTGATCACCGCCGATCCGCAGCTGGCCGCCTATCCGGGGCCGGTGCGATGGATGGCAGCCTGAGCCCTGCCAGCCCGGGCGCCTTCACACCCCCGCCAGCACCGCCAGCAGGGCACCGGCCTCGAGTACGGCGGGGTCGCAATCAGGCCTGTGCTCCATCGGCAGTCCGTGACAACGGCGGTAGGGTTTTTCCATGACGGCCACGCGCAGCCCGGAGCCCTTCACAGCGCCGGAGATTCCCTGGCGCCGGCCGCTGGCGTTCAACCCCTCGGTGGACCTCGGTCCCGGGATCGATCCCACCCGCTGCAGCGACGCCCTGGCCCGGTTGTGCCGTGAGCCGGATGTGTGGGCGGTGGTGGCCTTCGGCTCCAGGGCCAGAGGTGACGCCGCTGCCAAATCCGATCTGGATCTGGCCGTGATCGTGCAGCAACCGCAGCTCACCCCGATCGAGAAGGCCGACTGCTGGCAGCGCTTCCGTCAGGCCATCGGCCCGCTGGGGATGGGGGTGGATCTGGTGGTGGCTGGTGCCCTTGACGCCGAACGGCTGAGTGGCTCGCGCTGGCACGTGTTCGGCGATGTGGCCCGCGAGGGGAAGGTCTTGCATGTCGCCGGCTGAGGACCCCCGGCTGGCGACGCTGCAGGAATTCGCCGTGGAGGCTCGCTACGAAGAGGGACCCTTCCCCTTGCAGGCCGCTCGGGAGGTGTTGCTGGCCCTGCTGGATGCGGAGCTGAGCCGCTGCGAAGCCGCCGTGGAACGGCTGGCCTAACAGCGGTTCCCTGCCCACCGCGCGCTCAAACCCCCGCC
This sequence comes from Synechococcus sp. ELA057, assembly GCA_037144195.1. Classification (GTDB taxonomy): domain Bacteria; phylum Cyanobacteriota; class Cyanobacteriia; order PCC-6307; family Cyanobiaceae; genus Cyanobium. The sequence goes on along the minus strand of JBAWXG010000026.1, from coordinate 28,373 downwards.
AGCACCTTCGCCTCCTCCTCGGCGCTCACCACCCGGCCGGCATCCTCAAAGCCGCTGATCTGATCGAAATTGAGATAGCGATACAGCTCAGACCCGAAGGGATCGATCTTCTCAGCAGCGATCGCGAGGTATTCCTGCTTGGAGGGGATGCGACCCAGCTGGGCGCACACCGCCGCCAGTTCGGCGCTGCCCAGGTACACCTGGGCGCCATTGCCGAGGCGGTTGTTGAAGTTGCGGGTGCTGGTGGAGAACACGGTGGTGTTGTCCTCCACCCGTGCCTGGTTGCCCATGCACAGCGAGCATCCCGGCATCTCCATGCGTGATCCTGCGGCTTCGAAGGTGGCGTAATAGCCCTCCTCCTTGAGCTTCTCTTCATCCATGCGCGTGGGCGGGCACACCCACAGGTGCGCAGCGTTCTGACCCTGGCCCTTGAGCACGTTGGCAGCAGCGCGGTAGTGGCCGATGTTGGTCATGCAGGAGCCGATGAACACCTCATCGACCGGCTTGCCCGCCTCCTCACTCAGCAACTTGACGTTGTCGGGGTCATTGGGGCAGGCGAGGATCGGCTCGCTGATCGCATCCAGATCGATCTCGATCACCGCCGCGTACTCGGCATCGGCATCGGCCTCCAGCAGCACCGGATCGGCCAGCCAGGCCTCCATCGCCTTGATGCGCCGGGCCAGGGTGCGTGCATCGCCATAACCCCTGGCGATCATGTTCTTCAGCAGCGCCACATTGCTGCGCAGGTATTCGCTCACCGTCTCCACCGAGAGCTTGATCGTGCTGCCGGCGCAGGAGCGTTCGGCGGTGGCGTCAGTGAGCTCGAAGGCCTGCTCCAGCTTGAGATCGGGCAGACCCTCGATCTCCATGATCCGGCCGTTAAAGATGTTCTGCTTGCCCTCCTTGGCCACCGTGAGCAGCCCCTGCTGAATCGCCACATAGGGGATGGCATTCACCACATCGCGCAGGGTGACGCCCGGCTGCAGGGAACCGGTGAACTTCACCAGCACCGATTCGGGCATGTCGAGTGGCATGGCGCCGATGGCGGCGGCGAAGGCCACCAGGCCCGAGCCGGCCGGGAAGGAGATGCCCAGGGGGAAACGGGTGTGGCTGTCACCGCCGGTGCCCACGGTGTCGGGCAGCAGCATGCGGTTGAGCCAGCTGTGGATGATGCCGTCGCCGGGGCGCAGGGCGACGCCGCCCCGGGAGGCCATGAAATCGGGCAGCTCGGCGTGGGTCTTCAGATCCACCGGCTTGGGATAGGCGGCGGTGTGGCAGAAGCTCTGCATCACCAGATCGGCCGAGAAGCCCAGGCAGGCCAGCTCCTTCATCTCATCGCGGGTCATCGGCCCGGTGGTGTCCTGGCTGCCGACGGTGGTCATCAGCGGCTCGCAGCTGGTGCCGGGGCGCACGCCGGCCAGGCCGCAGGCCTTGCCCACCATCTTCTGGGCCAGGGTGTAACCCTTGCCGCTGTCCGCCGGGGAGCTGGGGCGGATGAACAGGTCACTGGCGCTCAGGCCCAGCTGGGCGCGCACTTTGTCGGTGAGGGAGCGGCCGATCAGCAGGGGGATGCGGCCACCGGCGCGCACCTCATCGGTGATCGTGCTGGGCTTGAGCTCGAAGCGGGCCACGATTTCGCCGGCATTCGGCTGGCCGGCGGCGCGCTCGATCGTGCCGGCATAGGGGCGGATCGTGATCACATCGCCGGAATTCAGCGCCGTGACATCGCACTCGATCGGCAGAGCTCCGGAATCCTCGGCGGTGTTGAAGAAGATCGGGGCGATCTTGCCGCCAAGAATCACGCCACCGCTGCGCTTGTTGGGCACATGGGGGATATCGGTGCCCGTGTGCCACAGCACCGAATTGATCGCCGATTTGCGTGAGCTGCCCGTGCCCACCACATCGCCCACGTAGGCCACCGGATGTCCCTTGCCCTTCAGCTGGGCGATCAGCGCGAGGCCTCCCGGCATGCGGGTCTCCAGCATCGCGTTGGCGTGCAGGGGGATATCCGGGCGGGTGGTGGCGTGGGTGGCCGGCGACAGATCGTCGGTGTTGGTCTCGCCCTCAACCTTGAACACGGTGACCGTGATCTCCGCCGGCAGCTCGGGCCTGGCGGTGAACCACTCCGCCGCCGCCCAGCTGTCGATCACCCGCCTGGCATGGGGATTGCTCTGCGCCAGCTCCAGCACGTCGTGGAAGGCGTCGTAGACGAGCAGGGTGCGGCTCAGCCCGGTGGCAGCCGCCTCGGCGATGGCGGCATCGGCACTCGAAAGCAGGCTGATCAGAGCGCCCACGTTGTAGCCGCCGATCATCGTGGCCAGCAGCCGCACGGCCTCGATGGCACTGACAAGGGGACTGGAGGCCTCACCACGGGCCACGGCGGTGAGCCAGCTGGCCTTGACGTAGGCGGCCTCATCGACGCCCGGTGGAATGCGTTCACTGAGCAGCTCCAGCAGCACGCGCTCCTCCCCCGCCGGGGGCTGCTCCAGCAGCGGCATCAGCGCCTCGGCCTGCTGGGCGCTCAACGGCAGTGGCGGCACCCCCAGGGCCTCACGCTCGGCAGTAGCGGCGCGGTAGGTCGCCAGCAGATCGGCGGAGGAGAAGGGAGAGGCGGTCATGGCCTTGAGAGCGGCACTGGGCATGGGCCCATTGTCTGCTTCAGCCGGTACCCCCTTCGGTGGCAACGGCGACGACGAAGGGCGCGGAGGTCAGCGCCGCAGGAGCAATCCCAGCTGGGTTCATACAGTTGGATGACGCCTCAGACCGGTCCGCGCATGATCCCCACCTCCGACCTCCACATCGTGGAGACCCGGCCTCTGGTACCGCCGGGTGTTCTGCACAGGGAGCTGCCGATCAGCGAAACCGGCGCCCACACCGTGCAGCTGGCGCGGGAGCGGATCAAGGCGATCCTGCACGCAGGCGAGCATCGCCAGCTGGTGATCGTGGGCCCCTGCTCGGTTCATGACGTGGAGGCCGCCAGGGAGTACGCCGCGGCCATCGCCGAAGCCCGCCGCCTCCACCAGGAGGATCTGGAGGTGGTGATGCGGGTGTACTTCGAGAAACCCCGCACCACCGTGGGCTGGAAGGGCCTGATCAACGACCCGCACCTCGATGGCAGCTACGACATCAACACCGGCCTGCGCAGGGCCCGGGCGCTGCTGCTGCATCTGGCGGAGATAGGCCTGCCCGCAGCCACCGAACTGCTCGATCCGGTTGTGCCGCAGTACATCGCCGATCTGATCAGCTGGACGGCCATCGGCGCCCGCACCACCGAAAGCCAGACCCATCGCGAGATGGCCTCGGGCCTGTCGATGCCGATCGGCTTCAAGAACGGCACCGACGGCAGCGTGACCACAGCCATCAACGCCATGGAGGCGGCCGCCCGGCAGCATCACTTCCTGGGCATCAGCCGCGAAGGCCAGGCGGCGATCGTCAGCACCACCGGCAATCCAGACGGCCACCTGGTGCTGCGGGGCGGCAAAGGCGGCACCAATTTCCATCCGGAGGCGATCGAAGCGGCCGCCGGCCAGCTGGCGAGCGAGGGCCTGCCGGCCCGCCTGATGGTGGACTGCAGCCATGGCAACTCCAACAAGGACTACCGGCGCCAGAGCGAGGTGCTGCACGCCGTCGCCGAGCAGATCCGCAGTGGATCCATGCATGTGATGGGCGTGATGCTGGAAAGCCATCTGACCGCGGGCAACCAGAAGATCCCGAGCGATCTCTCCCAGCTGGACATCTCCCAGCTCACCTACGGCCAGAGCATCACCGACGCCTGCATTGATCTGCCCACCACCCTGGAGCTGCTCGACCACCTGGCCGCCGCGGTGCGCGAGGTGAGGCAGCGACGCCTGGTGGCTGCCTGAAGCCAGGGCCGAACCGGAGATCCAGGGGAGATTGCACTGTTCTGGCACTCGACGATTGCGAGTGCCAGAACATCAGAAACCCAACAGATTGTTCAGGCTGAACAGCTCTCGCAGAGCCCGGATCTAGGGTCGTTTCATTGACCACTGTCAGCAACTCCTGGAGGTCTCCATGGCCTATCTGTTGCAGTTCTGCGGGCTTTCCGACCCTCTGCAGCTGTTCTATCTGGAGCAACGCAGCAGCACCGGGATGCAGGGGCCAGGCGAAGGTCCCGCTTTCGGAGGTTTCCGCCCGTTTCAGCTCGATGATCTGCTCGGCTGGGCGCTGGACACCGCACGCGAGCGCCACTGGAACGGCGATCTGATCCAACGCACCGTGCTGGACGCCTGGATGGAACGCGCCGATGTGATCCGCCAGTGGCAGCTGCGGCTGCGGCTTGAGCCTGCCGACCGGATGATCGTGGCCGCGCTGGGAAGCCGTCAGGACTGGGGACGCCGCTGTGAGGTGCTGCTGCAGGAGTGATTCCGGGCAGCAGAGGCTCAGACGCTCAGCCGCTGCCACAGCCAGGCCACGGCCAGGGGCACCATGAGATTGTCCACGCCACCCCAGCCGATCTGCTCCAGCAGAGCTGCGCCGAGGGCGATGGCCAGCAGGGATGCCGGCGGCGGACCGGCTCCAAGAACGCTCGCCAGCGCCCACAGCACCACCAGGCTCACCAGAGCCATGGTGGCCGTGCCCGCCAGGGAGCGCCGCTGTCCCAGCAGGATCCAGCTGGCCGAGGCGACCCTCGGACCCACCAGGCCTGCCAGACCATCGGCGAACGCCATCACCAGCACCCCGGCACAGACCGCATCGGCCCGCTGAGGCCACCAGAACAGCAGCAGCAGGGTGATCGAGGCGCCGTAGGCGACCGTGCCATAGCTGTCCCGGCCCACATCCTCGATGGCGGGCAGCAGTCGCCGGCGATGGTTGAGAGCGGCAGCCAGGGTGATCAGAGCGGCAGCGGGGAGAGCCACCCAGCGGTCGATGCCACTGAACCAGGCGATCGGCACCACGGCCCCGGCTCCGATGTGGACCAGCTTGCGGCTCCACTCACCCTGGGACAACCCAAGGCGAGGTAGCAGCAAGGCACCCAGGGCCAACAGGGACAGCCACAGCCCTACGGCAGCGCAACCGAGCAGCTGCCGCCACCACCAGGGATCGGCAGCCAGCGGAGACAACCTGGGATCAGGCCGCCTGCTGACGGTTGCTCATCAGCCGCAGCTTGAGGATGGCGCGGGCCTCGAGCTGACGCACACGCTCACGCGAGACATTGATCTGCCGGCCGATCTCCGCAAGGGTGAGCGGCTCACTGCCCTCGAGACCGAAGCGCAGCCGCAGGATCGTCTGCTCACGATCGTTGAGCTGGGAGAGCCAGGTGCCGAGGTGCTCCTTCTGCAGATGGCGATCCATCGAATCGAAGTGCTCGCCGCTGGCCGGATCGGCGATCAGTTCCCCGAGGGTGCTGCGATCCTCCTCGCCCCGAGCATGGGCATCGAGAGAGGCGCAGGGAGCGCTCTGGGAGATCAGCTCCTCGAGCTCCTCAGGCTGCAGGCCCATGGCGTGGGAGAGCTCCAGCCGGTTGGGCTGACGCCCGAGGCGATGGGTGAGCTCGCGGGTGATCCGCCGCATCTTCGAAAGCTTCTCACTGATGTGAATCGGCAGACGAATCGTGCGCGCGCTGTTATCGATCGCCCGGGTCATGCCTTGACGAATCCACCAGTAGGCATAGGTGGAGAATTTGTATCCCATGGCGGGATCAAATTTGTCGACGGCACGCTCCAAACCGATGGCGCCTTCCTGAACCAGATCCAGCAGCTCCAGGCCCTGGTTCTGATACTTCTTGGCGACGCTGACCACCAGCCGCAGGTTGGCAGCCATCATGCGGTCGCGGGCCCGCTGCCCCATGCGCAGCTGGCGCTGCTGCTTGGGGGTGTGGGCAGGAAGATTCTCCTGCAGGAGACGCTTGGCCGCCTGCACATGATGCGCCAGCTCGATCTCTTCAGCGGCGGTCAGCAGTGGCACACGGCCGATGCTGCTCAGATACCAGCCGATCGAATCGGAGCTGAGGCGGGTGGAACCGCGCTGCGCCGAGGGCTTGGCAACGGAACGCCGAGCTGGAGCCGTGATCTCAGGCAGCTCAACGGAGACCGGAACCTCCGCGGACTCCGCAACCGGACGCGAAGACTCGGGAGCCACCACGGAAAGAGGCTCAATCAGACTGACCACGGCATCGCTCTCTCCGGATGCGGCCGCAAGATCCGGCAACAGTGGTGATATCGAGACGCCCGATGGCGCCTCAGCCATAACAGCTGCAGTGCTCCCCTTTTTCAGGCCAGCTATTCGCTGTGCCCGAGGAGCGGAATGCAGAGGTGTCCCCATCACCCCAGGCCTCCGAATGAATTTGCCGGGAATTTAGCACCAGGGAATAGCCGTGGCGACCATGAACCGGAAGATTTCCTGTACGAGCGGCAAACTGCTGAGGAGACTGTGTGACTGGCTACGAAATCACTCAGGAAGGATTGGTGAATCCACCTTTCCAGCGCTGCATCAAGGTGTGCTGCGCCAGCTGGCCATCTCCCTCCTGCTGCCTCTGACTGAAGTGCCCGTCGCTGTGCATGTGCCAGGCCCCCGAGTCCTGCAGGTACAGCTCCAGGAGACGTTCCAGCTGGGCCCGCAGCTGAGGATCCTCGACCGGAGCCACCGCCTCGACCCGTCGATCGAGATTGCGGGGCATCCAGTCCGCGCTGCCGATGAACAGCTCAGGCTCACCGGCGTTGGCAAACCAGAACAGCCGGGAATGCTCCAGAAACCGGCCGATCACACTGGAGACGACGATGTTGTCGCTGATGCCTTCGAGGCCGGGCCGCAGGCTGCACATGCCGCGAACCATCAGTTCAATCCGCACACCCGCCTGGGAGGCTTCGTAGAGCAAGGCGATGATCGGCGGATCAACCAGGGCATTCATCTTGGCCCGGATGTGACCGCCACGACCGCTGCGCACATGCTCGATCTCGCGACGGATCAAGGCCTCCATCCCCCGTCGCAGACTCACGGGTGCCACGAGCAGCTTGCGGAAATCCTGCTGCTTCGAAAAACCGGTGAGATAGTTGAACAGCTCCACCAGATCGTCGCCGAAATCCTCCCGGGCAGTCAGCAGACCGACATCGGTGTAGAGGGTTGAAGTACGGGAGTTGTAGTTACCGGTTCCAATGTGAAGGTAACTGCGCAGCACCCCTTTCTCACGCCGCACCACCAGCGCCACCTTGGTGTGGGTCTTGAGGCCGATCACGCCGTAGACGACATGCACACCGGCACTCTCCAGCTGCCGGGCCCACTGGATGTTGTTGTCCTCATCAAAACGGGCCTTGAGCTCAACCAGCGCCATCACCTGCTTGCCGTTCTCCGCGGCCCGGATCAACGCCGCCACCACCGGTGAATCCTTGGAGGTGCGGTAGAGGGTCATCTTGATCGCCAAGACCAGGGGATCATCCGCCGCCTGGTTGAGAAACTCCTCCACCGATGTCGGGAACAGGTCGTACGGGTGATGCAACAACACATCGCCACGGCGGATCACACGGAAGATGCTTTCGAACTCCTCCGGCTTGATCGAACCATCCGCCAGCTGACTGCGCTGCGCCCGCGCCAGTGCGGGCACGGTGGAGCCCTTGAACGGCTGATCCCGGAGCTGCGGCAGGGGGATCGAGGTGAGTGCCATCAGATCGTCGAGCCCGAGGGGGCCATTGATCCGATAGAGGTCCTCAGGCTCCACATCCGTCCCCTCCATCAGCAGCTGCACCACCGAATCGGGCATTTCATCGGCCACTTCCAGACGCACCACCTCACCGCCCATGCGCCGTTTGCGCAGCCCCTCCTGAATCGCCTCCATCAGGTCATCGGCCTCCAGGTCCCGCAGCTCGAGATCCGCATCGCGGGTGACCCTGAAGAAGTAATGACCCTCCACCACCATCCCTGGGAAGAGGAGGCCGAGGTTGAAAGCCACCACCTGCTCCAGGGGAACGGCGGTGACCACGGGCAGCGGATCCCGGCCGCTGAGCTCGGGCGGAATGTGAACAAACCTGGGCAGAATCTTCTGAGGAATCTTGACGCGGGCGAATTCCTGTTTGTTGTGCTCCGGATCCCTTACAAGCACCGCCACGTTGAGGCTGAGGTTGCTCATGAAAGGGAAAGGGTGGGACGGATCCACCGCCAGCGGCGTCAGCACGGGGAAGACGGCGGTGCGGAAATAATCGTCAACCCAACGGCACTGTTCAGGATTCAGATTGGCGTAGTCAGTCAGCAAGACGCCGTATTCAGCCAGCTGACTCTTGAGCGAGTGTCGATAATGCTGCTGCTGCAATTCCAGCAGGGGCCTCAGCCTGGACTGGATGGCCTCCAACTGCTGCAGAGGCGTCAGTCCGTCATCGCTGAGCGTGGTGACACCGGCCTCCTGCAACGACTTCAGGGAGGCCACCCGCACCATGAAGAACTCGTCAAGGTTATTGCTGAAGATGGCACTGAATTTGGCCTGTTCCAGCAGCGGCGTGTGCTCATCGAGCGCCTGACTGAGCACGCGGCGGTTGAATTCAATCCAGCTCAGCTCGCGGTTGATATAAAGCTCTGGAGCGACTAGGGGCTTGTTCATCGTTCCGGCTCAGCGAAGGGCTCAGGCTTTGGCGGGAAGCTAGCAATCTTGGGCGGTTCACCCGGGTAGCGAAGACGTCGCGTCACGGTGATGGCCGTATCGCCCTCCGAGCACCAGCACAGCCACCAGCACCAACAACGCGATGCCCAGCCAGAAGGGACTGCGGGGCCCGCCGACCGCGTAGAGACTGCCCGCCAGCCAGGGGCCTACAAAGCTGCCGAGGCTCTGGAGACCCTGCAGAGACCCCAGTGCCGCTCCCTGTCCCTCGGCATCCAGTCGCCGGGACACGAGGCTACGCAGGCAGGGGGTCACCAGGCCGGTGCCCGCCGCCAGGATCGCCACAGCCGGGAACACCGCGGCCACGGCCACCGCGGGGGTGGCCAGGGCGATCAGAAGACAGCCCACAATCACCAGGCCCGTGCCGACCAGGCACAGGCGCCGCTCACCGAAGCGCCGCACCAGCGGGCCGATCAGCCCGCCCTGCACCACGGTGGCCACCACCCCCACCAGGGCGAAGGCCGCCGTGGCCAGGGATGGCCCCCAGCCGAACGCCTGCTTGAAATACACCACCAGAACCGCCGTGAAGGCGCTGAAGGCCAGGAAGAACAGGAAGAACGCCAGGCAGAGCCGCCGCACCTGCGGATTGGTGAACACGCGGCTCAGCTGACCGAACGGCTGCAGCTCACGCTTGCGGGGCAGAGGCCGCCGTGCCTCCGGTGGATGGGTCTCCGGCAACAGCAGCAGCACGACCAGGAGATTGAGCAGGGCGAAGCCCAGGGCGGCCAGCACCGGCAGGCCCACCCACACCGAGGCCAGCAGCCCTCCCAGGGCCGGCCCGAGGATGAACCCGAGCCCGAACGCCACCCCGATCAAGCCGAAGGCCCGCGCCCTGTTCTCCGGTGTGGAACTATCCGCCAGCACGGCGCCGGCCGTCGCGGCTGTACCACCGCTGACGCCATCGATCAGCCGCGCAAGGAACAGCAGCGCCAGGGGCAGTCCGGCAGCACTGGCCGCAGGCCAGCGGCTCTGCCAGGGAAAGCTGATCGTGACGGCGAACAGCAGCAGCGCCAGCACCGATCCGGCGACACAGAACGCGATCACGGGCCTGCGGCCGTAGCGATCGCTGAGGGCGCCCAGCAGCGGTGTGAACGCGAACTGGGCCAGGGCATAGCTACCGCTGAGCAATCCAACGGTCAGCCCCAGCTGCCCGCCACCGCCGCTGAAGCCGGCCAGCAGGAAGGGCAGCAGCGGAAACACCAGCGTGTCCCCCAGCCGGTCGTTGAGCAGGGTGAGGAAGGCGCTGAGCTGGGTGGATGGGCGCACGAAACCCAAGGGCGACCCCCGCGGATGGGCTCACAATCCCACGGCAGCCGGACCGGGCGGCAGGCGGGAGAGCGGGCTGCCGGATCCCGCGGGAGCGGTGATGATGGCGGCGATGAGACGGTTGGCCCGCAGGAGCGGCTGGCAGTGGAGCAGGAAACGCTGGTGGTGACGTCCGAGCCGACCCTCAGGACACGCGAAGCCCCGGGATCGGTTCAAGCCGATTCCCGGATGGAGCCGCTGCTCCACAGCGCCCTGATCGCCAGCAGCGGTCTGAGCCTGGTGCTGTTCCTGCTGCTGCACCTGGGGGGGGCCTCTCTGGCCCTGGTGGACCCGGCCGGCTTCGAACGCCTGGCCACCTGGTTGCACAGCCGGCCCTGGCTGAACGCCGCGGAACTGGTGCTGATCAGCCTGCTGCTGCTCCATCCCCTGCTCTCTCTCCGCCGCTGGCTGCTGAACCGCCGCCAGGCGGGCCCCCGACCGCAGCTGCGACGCAGCCGGCGCCAGGGCGCCGTGGAAGCGATCGTGGGTGCGGCAGGCCGCTGGCAATCGATCAGCGGTGGGGTGTTGCTGCTCTTCCTGGCGGTGCATCTGGGGCAGCTCCGCTGGCAGCGACCTGCTGCAGGGGAGGAGCTGGCTCGGCTGCTGAGCGCCCTGAGCCAACCGGGTTGGCTCAGCCTCTATGCCCTGGCAGGCGTGGCCCTGGGGCTGCATCTGCTCCACGGCCATGAAAGCGCCCACCGCAGCCTGGGTCTGCTCAACCATGGCAACCGTCCTGCCATCCGCTGGCTGGGCCGGCTGCTGGCCCTGGCGCTGGGGGCTGGGTTCGCCCTGCTGCCCCTGGCCCTGGTCCTGCGGAGCGGGGCCATCGCCAGCCCGCTCGCCATCGGATGAGCGACAACCGCCTGGATCCGCGGCTGCCCGCCGGTCCGGTGGATCAGGCCTGGCGCCGCTGCCTCGAGGATCTGCCCCTGATCAGCCCCGCCAACAGGGCCAGGCTGCATCTGCTCGTGGTGGGCAGCGGCCTGGCGGGGGCGTCCGCCGCTGCCACCCTGGCGGAACGGGGCTATCGGGTGACCGTGATCACGTATCACGACAGCCCTCGCCGCGCCCATTCCGTGGCGGCACAGGGAGGCATCAACGCGGCCCGCAACTACGCCGGCGACGGCGACAGCATCGGTCGTCTCTTCCGTGACACGCTCAAAGGCGGCGACTTCCGCGCCCGCGAAGCGGGCTGCCACCGGCTGGCGGAGCTGAGCGGCGCGATCATCGACCAGTGCGTGGCCCAGGGGGTGCCGTTCGCCCGCGAGTACGGCGGCACCCTGGCCAACCGCAACTTCGGCGGCTCCCTGGTGAGCCGCACCTTCTATGCCCGCGGCCAGACGGGCCAGCAACTGCTGCATGGGGCCACCGCTGCCCTGCTGCGGCAGGTGGAGGCGGGCCGGGTGGAACTGCGCAGCCGGCGCGAGATGCTGGAGCTGATCACGGTCGACGGCGTGGCCCGCGGCGTGATCTGCCGCCATCTGCTCAGCGGTGCGCTGGAGACGATCACAGCCCATGCGGTCCTGCTCGCCACAGGGGGGTATTCCAACGTCTTCCACCGGTCCACCAACGCCGTGAACAGCAATGCCACGGCCATCTGGCGCGCCCACTGCAGCGGCGCCCTGTTCGCCAATCCCTGCTTCACCCAGATCCACCCCACCTGCATCCCCAGCGGCGATGCAGACCAGAGCAAGCTGACGCTGATGAGCGAAAGCCTGCGCAACGACGGCCGCATCTGGCTGCCCCAGCAGGCCGGCGACGGCCGCCCTCCGGAGCGGATCCCTGAGGCAGAGCGGGATTACTTCCTGGAGCGTCACTACCCACGCTTCGGCAACATGGTGCCCCGCGATCTCGCCTCCCGGCGCACGCGGGAGCTCTGCCTGCAGGGGCGTGGCGTGGGCCCAACCGGGCAGGCGGTGTATCTGGATCTGGAGCAGGCGATCGAACGGCAGGGCCTGGAGGCGATCGAGAGCCGCTACGGCAATCTGCTGGACATGTACGCGCGGATCAGCGGCGACGATCCCCGCTCAACCCCGATGCGCATCTATCCGGCGCCCCACTACACGATGGGAGGGCTATGGGTGGACTACCACCTGATGAGCACGCTGCCCGGCCTGTTCGTGCTGGGTGAAGCGAACTTCTCCGAGCACGGTGCCAACCGACTGGGAGCCAGCGCCCTGATGCAGGGTCTGGCCGATGGAACCTTCATCGCCCCGGCCACGGTCACCGCGTGGCTGGCCGGCCATCCCCAGAGCGACCTCAGCCCCGACCACCCCGCCTGCCGGCAGGCGCGGGCAGCGGCGGAAGCGCGCATCGAGGCCCTGCTGGTTCCTGCGGGAGATCCAGCGGGGCGCACCCCCGTGCGGACCTGGCAGAGGCAGCTGGGCGAGCTGATGATCGAGGCCTGTGGCATCAGCCGCAGTGCCGCGGGCCTCACAGCCGGCCTCGAGGCTCTCAAGGGCCTGCAGGAGGCCTGCGCAGAGCAGCTGCGCGTGGCGGACCACGGCGGCGCCAACGATGAACTGACCGGTGCCCTGCGCCTGCAGGATTTCCTCGGACTGGCCGACCTGATGCTGCGCGATGCCCTGGCGCGGGAGGAATCCTGCGGTGCCCATTTCCGCGAGGAGCACCAGAGCCCGGATGGCGAGGCCCGGCGCGACGACGAACACTTCGCCCACATCGCCGCCTGGGAGCACCGCCCCGGCGAAACCCCCAGGCGCCATCAGGAACAGCTCGTCTTCAGCCTGCTGCAACCGAGCCGGCGTGATTATCGCTGAGGGGCCTCGATCGCCGGGAACAGAGGACCCTGGCCCCAGCGGCAGCCGAGATCCTGCAGGGACTGCCTGTGGGCTTCCGTGGCGATCCCGTCGGCGAGCACCTCAAGGCCCAGATCCTGAGCCAGCCGCACGCAGAGCTGGCGCAGGCGCTGTTGGCGTCGCTCAGCTTCAGCATCCTGTCCGAAACTGGCGTGAATCCTCACGGCATCGATCGGCAATCGCACCAGATCGGCCAGATGGAGCGCGTTGGCTCCGAACTGATCGATGACGAGGCGTACACCGCTGCGGCGCAGCCCGTCGAGCTGGTCCAACAGCGCCGTTGTGGGCTCGCGCAGCAGGGCTTCGTCGAGAGCGATCACCAGCCAGGAGGGATCCACGCCGATGCCGCTGGCCTGCTGCAGCAACGCGGTGCAGAATCCCGCTTCCCGGACCTCAGAGGCCCGCACTTCGAACGTCAGCGCGACGGAATCCCCGCTGCTGCGACGCCGCAGCAACCACGCCAGGGCGGAGGCCCGTACCCAGCGGCCGAGCTGGGGCATCAGGCCTGCGCGCTCGGCAATGGCCACCACATCATGGGGCTCCAGCTGCAGATCGGCCTCAGGGGCGATCTGCAGGCGAACCTCATAGCCGTCCACGGTTCCGGTCTCGAGCCCGACCACGGGGCGGTAGTCGAGGATCAGGCCCAGCTCGTGCAGTTGCTGCCGCTCCAGGGCCGTGCGAAGACGCCGGCCGATCTGCAAGCGTGAGCGGGCCTGCATCGCAATGGCGGCGTCATACGTGGCGATGGTCTGATCGCCGCGAATCTTGGCCTCGTACATGGCCAGATCGGCCTGGCGCAGCAGTTCCTTCGGCCCCAGGAGCGGATCAGCGGTCGTGGCGATCCCCACACTCATCGACAGGCGCAGGTTGCGCTCTTCAAACGTCCAGGGCCGTGCCAGAGCCTCCTGTAGCCGCGACGCCAGATGCCAGGCCTCGCGGGAGTTGCGCGGTCCCTCGCTCAGCACCACAAATTCATCACCGCCGATCCGGGCGACGATGTCCTCCTCGCGCAGGCAGCCCTGGAGCCGCTGGCCCACCGTCACCAGCAGAGCGTCGCCAGCGGCGTGGCCGTGGGTGTCGTTGATCTGCTTGAAACCGTTGAGATCGCAGAAGAAGAGCGACACCAGACCCTGGCGCTCCGCAAGGGCGAGAAAGGATCGATCCAGCCGTTCCTCGAGGGCTCGGCGGTTGGGCAGGCCGGTGACCGCACAGACCCTGACCTGCTCCGCCAGCTGATGACGCTCCTGTGCCATGCGGGCCACCTCCCGCTGCATGGCCTCATGGGTGAGATCGACACTGATGTCCCGCAGGCAGAACACGATCGGGTGCTCCGGCTCTGAAACGACAGTGCGCCACTCGATCGTCACCGCCTTGAGCGGATCCTTGCCGAGCAGGGCCTGACGGCTGGAGCCGACACCATCCCCCCAGGGCAGATCCTGGAGGATCGGACGGTCGTTGATATCCCTGGGGAGCACCGCCAGGATCCGCCGACCGAGCAGCTCCATGCGGCCGCGCCGCACCAGCCGCTCGAACGGCTGATTGCACCAGAGGAGGAGGCCATCGCGATCGGCGATGGCCAGCGCATCACTGATGGTGGCCAGAGCCGCTTCGAGTCTGCCGAGCGTGCGCCGCAGCTCACCGATCAGCTCCCCTCCGGAGGAGGGAACCGCTTCGAAATCGGCAACGGCGATCGACTCAGGCATCAACCGGGGTTCCCTCCGGCAAAGGGGTGAGCGTGGCGCCGAACACCCACGCCTCCCCGTCGCGCTCGGCAACGATGAAATGCTCCGAGACCACGTCACTTCCGTCCTTGCAGACCGTGCGCAGGCGCAACGGGTGGGCCAGGATCTGGGAGATGCCGCTGGCCTGGAAACGGGAGAATCCGAGCTGATGGGCCATCTGGAAGCTGCCCGGCAGGATCAGGCTCAACGGCCGGCCCACCAGCTCGTCGTTCGACCAGCCATAGGCCTGCTCAAAAGCCCTGTTGACCTCCACGATCAGGCCCTCGGCACTGGCGAGCACGAAGGGCCGATCACCCTGGCTGAGCTCAGCGATCGAGGGTACGGACTTGGCCGCTGAAGACTCGGTGGCCACAAGATCACACAACTTGGAGAATGATGATCGATCCAGAGGGCTGGAGTCCAGCCCACGGCAGCAAAGGTCTTGAACCAGATAACACCGGATCAGCCTCTGACGATTCACCTGAGCGTCTGGCGTCAGCCCAGCCCTGAAGCGGCCGGTGGCTTCCAGCACTACCAGCTGGACGATCTCTCACCGGATCTGTCGCTGCTGGAAGCGCTGGATGTGCTCAACGGGCGCCTGATCCAGGCTGGAGAGCGACCGGTGCGGTTCGACCATGACTGCCGCGAAGGGATCTGCGGCTCCTGCGGTTTTCTGGTCAACGGCCAGGCCCAGGGCCCCCGAAGCGGCACCACGGTCTGTCAGCTCTATCTCCGCCAGTTCAGCAGCGGCGACACCCTGGTGCTGGAACCCTTCCGGGCCGGTGCCTTCCCCCCGGTGGCGGACCTCGCCGTGGACCGCTCCAGCCTGGATCGGATCCTGATGGCGGGGGGCTACTGCTCGGTCAACGCCGGCAGCGCCCCTGAGGCCAACAGCATCCTGATCGGCCGGGACCAGGCCACCAGGGCCTTCGAGGCCGCCACCTGCATCGGCTGCGGCGCCTGCGTCGCGGCCTGTCCCAATGCCTCCGCCAGCCTGTTCACCGCCGCCAAGGTGGCCCATCTGGCCCAGCTGCCCCAGGGGCAGCCCGAGCGCCGGCAACGGGCGCAGGCCATGGTGGAGCGGATGCGGCAGGAGGGCTTCGGAAGCTGCAGCAGCCATCTGGAATGCGAAGCGAGCTGTCCGCAGGGCATCGGCGCTGACTGGATCAGCTGGCTGCAGCGCGAGCTGCTGTGGCCGAAATCACACTGATTAACAGAAGGGGGGCAGCGCCGATGCCCTGGACACGTCAGCATCGGGATCTCCAGCCCCAGCCCATGGCGTCCTGGCCTCCCGCACTCCGCGCCGAGCAGCTGGCGGCGCTCCACGGCGACGACGACACCTGCCCAGGCCCCTGGCGGGTGCGCCGCAAGCTGCCCCCGCTGCTGACGACCCCATCTGGCCAGGAGCTGCTCGATGACCTGGTGGTGACCACCCTGCTGGGCCATGGAGAGCTTCTGGCCGATCTGGCCCGGCTGTGCGCCGAGGCCCTGCGCCGCAGTTCTGACACCGAGGTTGAACGGGCCGCCGTGCGTGCTCTCACCACCCGGGTGGCGGCCAGCCTGGCGGTGGCGCTGCTGGAATCGGATCTGAGCGAGCGGGTGGAAAGCCTGCTGGCCGAGGACGCCCCCTTCGCCGAAGGCTGGCTGGCCTGCCCGGAATGACGGCAGGCCGGGCTCAGGACCCGGCTGCCTGCTGCTGCAGACCGAGACGCCGGCTGAGCAGATACAGCGGCACGGCGGCGCCCATCAGGGCCAGGGCCATCAGGCTGTGGCTGCGGTCACCCAGCAGAGCCCCGATCAGAAAGGCCAGCGAACCCGCCAGCACGATCAGACCGCTCCAGGGATGCCCCCAGGCCCGCACGGGTCGCTCGAGCTCCGGTTCCCGCTGACGCAGCACGAACAGGGCAAGGATGCCGCTGCCGTAGAGCACCACATACAGAAAGGAAGCGATCGCCAGCAGCACCGGAAAATCGGCAAGGGCCACCAGCAAGGCCATGGTCAGGGAGGTGAGCAGCAGCGCCACCGTCGGGGTGCCGCCCTGACTCACCTGAGCCGCAGCCGATGGGAACAGACCATCACGGGCCAGGGCGTAGAGCACCCGCGGGGCGCTGAGGATCGAGGTGTTCACCAGGCCGAGCACCGAAACCAGCGCCAGAGCGGTGATCAGCTGGCCCCCCACAGCACCGAACAAGCGCAGCGCCGCATCGGCCAGGGGCAGGGTGGACCCGGCCAGATCCGCAAGCGGAAGCACCCGCAGCAGAGCCAGGTTGATCAGCAGATACAGGGCGATCACCGCCAGCACCCCGCCGATCAGGGAACGGGGCAGATCCTTGCTGGGCTCGGCGAACTCCTCGGCGAAATAGATCGGGCTGTGCCAGCCGTCGTAAGTGCTGATGATCGCCTGCAGGGCCAGCACCCAGGCGGCCGCGGCCTCCAGGCCGACAGGGGGTGCCAGCGATGGGGCGGCCGCACCCTCGCGGACCGGATCGGCCAGCAGGAAACAGGCCCCCACCAACAGCAGAAAGCCCACGGTCTTGGCCAGGCTCAGCAGCAGCTGGCTGCCGCTCCCCGCCCGCACCCCCAGCAGCTGGATGGCGGTGAACAGCAGCACCATCAGCAGCGCCAGCGCCCGGCTGTCGAGCGGCAGCCCCGGAAACAGAGCCAGGGTGTAGTCCCCGGCGGTGATCGCCACCCAGGCCACACCGGCGCAATGGCCCAGCCAGTCGGTCCAGCCGACGGCGAAGCCGGCACCATCACCGAAAGCCCGCCGTGCATAGACGGTCCAGCCACCGCTGCGGGGAAGACTGGCCGCCAGCTCGGCGACGCAGATGGCCCCCAGCAGGCCATACAGACCGCCCACCAACCATGCGATCAGGCTGAGGGGGCCGCTGGCCAGCTCCCCGGCCACCAGCCCAGGTGTGCGCAGGATGCCTCCGCCGATCGTGCCACCGACGGCGCCCGCCAGGCCGAAGGCCACCCCCAGGATGTTGAGCAGCCGGCCACGGGGCTCGCTCATCGGCCCGATCCCTGGGCACGCCGTCCTGAGATGGGTCCTGTCATCGCCCCATCATCGCCAGAAGGCGTCAGCGGAACGGTCGACGCTGAACCCTGATCGTGCGCCAAGCTGCTGGGGTTGCTCCAATCCGCCTCCATGGCCAAGGTCGAGATCTACACCTGGCGCGCCTGCCCGTTCTGTGTGCGGGCCAAGGCCCTGCTCGATCGCAAGGGGGTGGCCTACACCGAGTACGCCATCGATGGCGATGAACAGGCTCGCGAAGCCATGGCCCAGCGCACCGGCAGCGGCCGCCGCTCCGTGCCGCAGGTGTTCATCGACGACCAGCACATGGGGGGGTGCGACGATCTGCACGCCCTGGAACGCAGCGGCAGGCTGGATGCCCTGCTGGCAGGCTGAATTCCTGCTTGCAGGACGTCGATACTCCTACCAGGATTGTCGCAATCCCGCAGCAACCTGAGGCTCCGATGACCCTTGCGCAGCCCGCGGAGGAAGGACCACCGCGCCGCAGCTCCAGGGCAAACCTGCTGGTGATCGGCCTGGGATCGGGCCTGCTGCTGGCGGCCCTGAGCGTGCTGATGCATGTGCTCACCACACGGGCCCGTGATGCCGTGGTCGATGCCGACTTCATCGAACTGGCCAGCCCGATCAATGGCCAGCTCGAGGAGCTGAGGGTGGATGCGGGCCTCACGGTGAAGCCGGGTGAGCCGCTCGCCAGGGTGCGGGATCCGCGGGCCAGCGAAAACGACATGCGGCAGCTGCGCACGGCGGTGACAACGGCCCAGGCGAGCCTGGATCAGCTGGAGGCCCGGCTGAAGCTGCAACGCCAGCTGGTGAGCGAATTCAGCCGGGATGCGGGCGATCAGCAGCGCCTGGAGACCGCCCGCAGCAGCAACGAACTCGACCAGATCAGGGCCGACCTGGCCCGGGAACGGCAGCAGCTGGCCTTCAGCCAGCGGGATATGAAGCGCCAGGAGGCGCTCTTCCTGGCAGGTGCCGTGGCGGAGAACGTGGTCGACAAGGCGCGCACCGCCGCCGCCAAGCAGGCCGAGCAGGTGCAGGCGCTGGAGGCGAGCCTGCACGCCCAGGAAAACCGGCTGCAGGCGGCACGTCTCAACCTCAACCTTGATCGCACCCGCGGCGGCACCGATCCCCTGCCACGCCTGCAGGAGGGGCGGTTGCAGGTCGCTCAGCTGGAGGGTGAACGCACGGGGCAGTTGCGACGGCTCAAAAGCCTCAATGACCAGCTGATGGCGGCGGAGAACCTGTTTCTGCAGCAGAGCAACGTCTGGCTGAAGGCTCCCACGACCGCCGTGGTCTGGCGGATTCAGGCCCGCACCGGCGACACACTCCGGATTCAGCAACCGGTGCTGCGGCTGGTGAACTGCCGCAGACGCTGGGTCAGCACCTATGTCTCGGAGAAGGATCTCAAGCGGCTGGAGATCGGCAGCCGCGCCAGGGTCGATCTGGTCGGCGAAGACCTGGATCTGCGCGGCGAGGTGGATCTGATCCGCTCCGGCGTCGGACGCCAGTCGAGCAAGGATCGCGACCCGGGGCCGCTGCCAAGCAACCTGAGCCGGGAGAGCCAGGTGCGGGTGCGCATCGACAGCGATGTGCCGGCACCACCGCGCAAACTCTGCTTTGTGGGCTATTCGGCCCGGGTGATCTTCCAGTGAGCAAGCCAGCTCCAGGGATCAGCGGGGCCGCCTGGACGTTTCTGATCGGTTCCGGCGCACTGCTGCTGCTGGCCCTGGTGCTGACCAGCGGCGATCTGAGCTGGCTGGATGTGCAACGGCTCAATCCCCTCAGCCTGCGGGAGCTGCCGCGGCAGTTCCAGGTCGGGAACATCTGGAGCCAGGCTCTGCCCCCGCTGGTGCTGGCAGGGCTGATCGCCGCCTCCACCCTGTGGCTGCCCCGCAGGCGCTGGAGTTACGGCCTGATCCAACTGCTGCTGCTGGCGGTAGCGCTGCGCTACTTCCTCTGGCGCGCCACCACGCTCAACACCGCCCATCCCCTGAGCCTGATCTGCAGCGCCATGCTGTTCGCGGTGGAGCTGCTCTATCTACCGACCAGCTGCCTGCAGCTGTTGCCGGCCCTCAACTACGACCCTGCTCTGCGCAGCCGCCAGGCGGATCGCGGTGAGGACTGGATACGCTCCAGACAGCCCAGCGTCGACATCTGGATCCCAACGTATAACGAGCCGCCGCGCATGGTGAGGCGGGCGATCCTCACCTGTCGCAACCTCAACCACACGAACCGCACCATCAGCGTGCTCGATGACGGCCATCGGCCCGAGATCGCAGCCCTGGCGACGCAGCTGGGAGTGAACTATCTGAGCCGGCAGGGCAATGCCCATCGCAAGGCAGGAAACCTCAATCACGCCCTGGCGCACACCAAAGCCGAATTCATCGCAGTTTTCGACTGCGATTTCATGCCATTCGCCAATTTTTTAGATCGCACTCTTGGCTTCTTCTCGGATCCCAAGGTTGCCCTTGTGCAGACACCTCAACACTACTTCCAGGCGGAATTCCACAACCGCAATCTTGGCCTGGACGTGGTGATGCCAAGCGATCTTGATTATTTCTTTCGCTATCTGCAGGTGATCCGCGATCATGCCAATGCGGTCATCTGCTGCGGCACCTCCTATGTGGTGCGCCGCAGCGCCCTCGAGTCGATCGGTGGCTATGTGACCAGCTGCCTGATCGAAGACCATCAGACCAGCACCAAGCTGCTCACCCGTGGCTGGAGGCTGCATTACCTCAATGAAGTGCTGAGCATGGGAGAGGTGCCACGCACCTTTGCCGACTTTCTCGATCAGCGGCTGCGCTGGATGCAGGGCAACGTCCAGATCTTCTTCCGCCCGAGGGAACTGCCGATCTGGAGCCGACTCAACGCAGCCCAGCTCAGCTTCTACATCAACCTTGCCCTGAGTCTGCTGACACCGTTCTGCCGACTGGCCTATCTGCTGCTGCCGCTGCTGAGCCTGGTTCTGGGATTCACCCTGATCGCTGCACCACCCCTGGAGTACATCGCCTACGCCGCCCCCTTCGTGCTGCTGCTCCACATCCTGCCGAGCTGGCTCTGCGATCACCACCAGTTCCAGTTCTGGAATGAGGTGTACGAAAGCCTGTTCTGCATTCCAGGCGTGCGCCGCATGCTGCGGATCCTGCGGCATCCCTTCGCCATCCACGGCGGCATCGTGACCCGCAAGGACAGCATTCAGAGCCGGCAGATCTTCAACCTGGCGATCAGCTGGCCCCTGCTGGCGATGCTGCTGATCCTGCTGCTGACCCTGGTGGTGCGCTACGCCATTCCCGTGCTGAGCGGCGATGCAACCGGCGACCGGATGCTCTACGAAGGCGAGCCGCTGATGCTCGGCTGGAATCTCTACAACGGCCTGGTCGTGGCCGTGGCCCTGATGGCGGGCATCGATCAGCCCACCCGCCGCAACACCGATCGCTTCCCGATCCGCCGCATCGGCCGCCTCACCCTTTCAGACCGGCAACTGTGGGGCACCACCGGCGATCTCTCGGAAGGCGGAGCCCTGTTCACCCTGCAGGAAGCCTGCAGAGGCCTCCAACCCGGTGCGGCAACGCTGGAGTTGATGGAGCCCCCCCTGAGCCTGGAAGGGGAGATCACCTGGATCGCCCCGAATCAGCTGGGGGTCCGCTTCAGGCAGGCCGGCGACCGGATGGAAGCAGCACTGCTGGGCCTGATCTACAGCCGCCGACACTGGTTCCACCAACCCAGGCGCCTGACCACCAGCGACGCGCTGCTGCACTGGCTGGGCACGATCCTGAAACCCGATCCGATTCTGCGTCGCTTCCGCTGAGGGCCTGTCAGCCGGAAGCTCAAGGCGATTGAACAACCCGGAAGGTGAGGTTGATGCGCAGCTGCTGCACCCGCCGCCGCGCCGGCAGCTGATGCTGCCAGTGGCGCTGGGTGGGGGGATCCATCACCAGCAGATCACCGTCGCCAAGCTCAAGGCTGAGGGCCTGGCGCAGGCCATCGATCGGCCGCCGTGGCCGCAGCTGAAAGCAGCGGGTTGCCCCGAGGCTCAGGGAGGCGATCGGCGCATCGGGATCCAGCTCCGGCTCGTCGTCGGCATGCCAACCCATCCGATCGCTGCCGTCGCGGTAGAGATTCAGCAGCAGGGCGTTGAAGCGGCAGCCGAGGGTGCGATGCAGCTGTGATCGCAGCCGTTCGAGGCTGGGGGTCCAGGGCTCGATGCGCTGCTCCAGGCCGCTGTAGCGGTAGCCGCAGCCGGGATCAGCCACCCAGCAGGTCAGTCGTGGCAGCGGATGCCTGCGGCCCCAGAGGCTGATCTGCTCCTGTTTCCAGGGCACCTCCTCCAGCAGAGCAGCCGCCAGCGCGGCAGGATCCGGCCCTCCAGTGTGCGCCAGCCAGCCACGCCAATGCCGCAGGCGCAGCCCCGGCCGCTCCAGCCGTGTCGGTGTTGTCTGCGGCCCGCTGGCTGGGATCCTTCCGGCCAGCAGCGGCAGATCGCTCCAGTCAGCGTGGATCACGCTGGCAGCTCCAGAGCCTCGGGAACCGCAAGCTGGAGCCAGCTTCCCTCCGGCCGCTGCAGCTCGAGGCGCCAGGCCTGCAGCCGATAGCCCCCCTGCCCGGGCAGAGCCTCCGGATCCGCCAGGCCACCGACCCGATACAGGGGATCCCCCAGCAGAGGCGCCCCTGCGGCGGCGCAGTGGATCCGGATCTGATGGGGGCGACCACTGCCGATCGCCACGCTCACCAGATCGGCCGCAGGGGAGCGCTGCAGCAGGGTCAGGCTGCTGCTGGCCGGCAGAGCCTCCGGATCATCGGCCCGGGCGACGCACCAGATGCGGCCCAACAGCGGATGGGGGCGCCGGCCGATGGGCATGCGGAGCTCCAGGCTCTCGCCGGGTGTCAGCGGCAGGGAACCGGGCTGCAACCAGGCCCGGTAGATCTTGCGCAAGGAGCGGTCCCGGGCGGCCGCATTGCTGCCGGCTGCGGTGCTCTCACGCAGGGCAGCGCTCAGCCAGGCCCTGGTGGAGGGTTTCCGCGCACAGAGCAGCAGACCGCTGGTGAAACGACCCAGGCGATGCACCGGCCTGGGGATGCCGCTGGGTTCGCCCTGATGCCGCCGCTCCATCAGGCGCAGCAGGGTGTGCTCGAGCCAGCCGCCCGCCGGCAGCACCGGCAACCCCGAGGGCTTGTCGAGCACGCACAGATCACCGTCGTCATAGAGGGCTGGACCAGGAGCCGGCACCGCCTCCTCCCACCAGGGGGGACGGTGCCAGACGAGTTGATCCCCGGCTGCGAGAGGCTGGTCGGCCCGCAGGGGCAGTCCGGAGCGCAGCACCTCGCCCGCGGCCAGTCGCCGCTCCCAGGTGGTTGGATCGGAATGGGCGTAGCGGCTGGCGTAGAAGGCCAGGGCGCTCAGCCCCTGCTCCGATGGACCGATCCGGTCGCGGTAGATCCAGCCCTGATTGAGAGCCGCGGGCAGCAACACCGGGGGATCCGGCATCACGCGGATCCCAGGATCGAGGGAGGCCGCCGGCCTCACTCCACCAGGCCGTGCTCGAGCGCAAAGCGCACCAGCTCGGTGCGGCTGGCGGTGCCGGTCTTGATGAACAGCCGGCTGACGTACTTCTCGACGTTGCGGATCGAGGTCTCCAGCCGGCGGGCGATCTCCTTGTTCATCATGCCCTCGGCCACCAGCTGCAGCACGCTGGCCTCGCGGGGGGTGAAGTCGAGCTTGACATCGGAGAGCGGCTTCTTCGTGCCGCCGCTGCCGAGCATGGAGCGGATCTCGGTGATCTGCTTGGCCATCGCGCTGATGTCGGCGTCGGCGAAACGCGCCGCCTCGGCCAGCAACCGCTCCTGCCTGCGCACCACGTTGTGCACGCGGGCAACGAGCTCGTTGGGATCGAACGGTTTGGGGATGTAGTCATCGGCGCCGGCGTTGAAGCCTGCGATGCGATCGGCGGTCATGCCCTTGGCGGTGAGGAAGATCACCGGCGTGCCGCCCAACCGCTCATCGGCCCGCAACCGCTTGAGCAGGCCATAGCCATCGCAGCGCGGCATCATCACATCGCTGAGAATCACATCAGGAAGGATCTCCTGGGCCAGCGTCCAGCCCTCCTCGCCATCGTTGGCGGTGGTCACCTGGAAGCCCTCATCCTCGAGGTAGGCCTTCACCGCGGTTCGCAGCCCCGGCTCGTCATCCACCAGCAGCAGGCGCACCGGCGGAGCCGGAATCGCCGCATCGGGAGCTTCAGCGGCATCACTCTGCAGTTCGCCGGTGTGCTCGGAACCCGGAGGCGTCTCCATGCTGGACAGCTGCTGCAGCGATGCTAGGAGCCGGATCCGGAGCGGGACAGGCGCTTGTCCTGATCAGCGATCCCCTGCCGGGGCCGCCTTCACCACATCCTGCTGCTCGCGCAGGTTGCCGCTGAAGCCCAGCCGGCGCGCCTCCTTCGCCAGGCCGGCAGGGTCTCGGCCTGCCAGCTGCGGTTGGCACACCGCCCACCAGATCAGATGGTCAAGGCGGTTGACGTCATGAATCGCGCCGCCGGGGTTGAGCTGCCGCACGTACATCTGGCTGCCCTCACCGGTGATCCGCAGAGGGGCCGCGGGTGTGCAGCTGATCCGGTCGGTGGCGATGGTGACCCGATCACGGGTCTCCTCCCACACCTGCACGCTCCACAGACCCGGCTGGCGAGGATCCGCCGTGGCGCCGAAGACCCCGATCTCCTTTCTGCCGAGCACGCTCTCGCTGCGGTAAAGGATCACCAGATCCTTGGGGCGGGGAGCCTTGGAATCCGCCGCCGCAGGCGGATCCTGGGCCGCAGCAGCGGGCCGTGGCTGCCAGCACACCAGGATCGCCAACAGCAACAGGTTGGCGGTGCTGCGGAGGGTTGGGCGGGTCTTCAGCATGGATCCATGCTCGCCTACCTCGATCACCACGCCACCACCCCCTGCGACCCACGGGTTGTGGAGGCGATGCAACCGTGGTGGAACGGCTGTTTCGCCAATCCGGCCAACCGCCTCTACCGGCCTGCCCTGGAGGCCTCAGCCGCCGTGGAGATCGCCCGCAGCCATGTGGCCGCGGCCGTCGGCGCCGAGGCTCAGGCCGTCATTTTCACCAGCGGCGCCACCGAAGCCAACAACCTGGCGCTCAAGGGGGTGGCTGAAGCGGCCTGGGAGCGCGGAGAGCGCAGAGCGAAGCTGGTGACCCTGGCCACGGAACACCGGGCCGTGCTCGATCCGCTCCGCTGGCTCGACCGCCATGGCTTCGCGCTCACGGTGCTGCCGGTGCAGAGCGACGGGCTGGTGGATCTGGAGCTGCTCGAGGCCGCGATCGACGCGGACACCCTGCTGGTGTCGGTGATGGCCGCCAACAACGAGATCGGCGTGCTGCAGGAGCTGGCAGCGATCGGCTTGCTCTGCCGCAGCCGCGGTGCCCTGTTCCACTGCGACGCCGCCCAGGCGGTGGGTCACATCCCCCTTGATGCCGAAGCGCTCGGCATCGACCTGCTCAGCCTCAGCGGCCACAAGCTCGATGGGCCCAAGGGAACCGGGGCCCTGGTGGTGCGCCAGGGGGTGCCGCTGGCCGCCCAGATGCTGGGAGGAGGCCAGGAGAAAGGCCTGCGGGCTGGCACCCTGGCGGTGCCGCTGATCGTGGGCCTGGGTCGGGCGGTGGAGCTGGCCATGGCCGACCGACAGCAGCGGAGCGAACGGCTGCAGTCCCTGCGGGATCAGCTCTGGCAGGGCCTCGAGACCCTCGGCGGTGTGACCCGCAACGGCCATCCACAGCGCTGCCTGCCCCACAACCTCAACGTCACCGTCGCCGGGGTCGACGGCACCCGGCTGCACCGGATGCTGCGCCAGACGCTGGCGGTGAGCAGCGGCTCGGCCTGCAGCCAGGGCAGCCCCTCCCATGTGCTGGCGGCGATCGGCCGCAGCCCACAGGAGGCCGCCGCTTCGATCCGTTTCGGGCTGGGCCGGCAGACCACGCAGCAGGAGATCGTGGCGGCGGTCGACGCGGTGGGCCGTGCGGTGGCTGAACTTCGCTCCTCCACCTAGCTTGCAGGCGCAGGATTCCCGCCCCATGGCCGTCCCCGGCGACCGCCTCGACATGGGCGATGCCATCCATGACGGCTGGTTGGCCTTCTGCCGCGCCCCGCGGCTGTTCGTCGCCTTCTCCCTGCTGTTCAACCTGCTGGTTCTGGGGCTGCAGGTGCTGATGGGGGGCATCGGCAGCGTCAACGCGCCATCCCACGATCCACGCGACTGGGGCCTGTACCTGCTGGGGCTCGGCCTGACGCTGGTGCTGCACCTGTGGGCGCGGTTGGCCCTGGTGCGGTCGGCCTGGCTGGCCCTGCAGGGCCGCCGGCCGACCTTGATGGACCTGCTGCGCTGGGATGGGCCGGCGATGCTGCGGCTGCTGCGCTCCTGGCTGCGGCTCGCGGGCCTGATCCTGCTCCCCGCTGCGCTGGCGGGACTGCTGTTCGGGCTGCCGCTGCTGGTGCTGATGCTGGAGCCAGGGCTGCAAGCGCGCCTGGGGAGTGGAACCACCCAGCTGCTGGGGCTGGTCCTGGCGGCCCTGCTGCTGATCGGCCTGGCCCTCAGCCTGGTGAGCCTCCTGATCACCCTGGTCAATCAGCTCTTCCTGCTGCCGGTGGTGCTGCTGGAGAAGCTGGGGGGCGCCTCCGCCCTGGAGCGCGGACGCCGGCTGGTGCATCCCCAATGGCCGCTGGTGCTGCTGTTGCTGATCCTCGAGAGCCTGCTCTATGGCCTGGGCCTGCTGGCCTGCGTGGTGGGCCTGCTGGCGGCCTGGCCGCTTGTGCTCTGCATCAGCACCGCGGCCTACCGCCAGCTGATCAGCGCCGAACGCTCCCGGAACACCGCCACCGCTGATCAGGCCGCAGAGCCGTTGCCCGAGGGCGCCTGAAAGCCAGGCAGCTCAGGCTGACGCCGCACGGCTGAGCCACAGGAAACCGCCGACGCCGATCAGCGCCAGCAGCAGCGAGGCCAGGCGGCTTACCAACATGCCGGCCACCACCGCCAGACCCACCTGCAACGCCCGCCACATCCGGTCCATCCCGGAGGATGCCGAAGCCGCGGCGATCAGCTCGCCCAGGCTGGCTCCAAGCAGCGGACCCACCAGGGCCCCCAGCAATGGCCCACCCACCGGCAGGGCCGGCAACAACCCCACCAGGCCCACCACCAGGCCGATGGCCGCTCCGATGTACGCCCAACGGCTGGCCTGCAACCGGGCCGCCCCCAGCAGCAGACCGAGGGCATCGGCGCTCCAGCCGAGCAGCAGCAGCAGCGACTCGAACAACAGCAGCGGCCAGCCGGCGGACCAACCCACGGCAGCGATCCAGATCAGGGCACCGAGGGGAAGCAGCACCAGACCGGGCAACACCGGCAGCAGCACCCCGGGGATGGCCAGCAGCTGCACCACCAGGGCCGCCCACCAGATCAGGTCAGCGGAAGAAAGCTGCATCGGGTGGAGCCGACTGCCGACATTGGAGCCGATCAGTCTGAGTTCTGGTGAATGATCACGCAGTCGGAGCGGCGCACGTCGAGCTCAAGTCGGTTGCCCTTGCTGTCGGTGACGTCGATCTCGTCGTACCAGCCGTGGTTATCGACGTCACGCACGGTGTAGCCCTT
The DNA here is from genome assembly GCA_037144195.1 of Synechococcus sp. ELA057. GTDB lineage: Bacteria > Cyanobacteriota > Cyanobacteriia > PCC-6307 > Cyanobiaceae > Cyanobium. The sequence continues at coordinate 1,253 of JBAWXG010000026.1, read as the reverse complement.
GGCCTGCAGGCCCTTGGTGCAGGGGGATGTCTCCTGGGCGGCCAGGGCAGCGGGGGCCTGGAGGGTGAGCAGCAGCAGCAGACCGGCGGCGGTCGGTAGCAGGAGGCGGGAGGGGTGTGGCATCGCAGCAGAAGGAGAACGATCTGAACAGGACAGCCGTGGAAGAAAATGCCGGCACGCTCCCGACACGCCACAACCGATGTGACGGTCACCGATCCGCGCTGTCACCAACCTAATTCGTACTGGACGCGCAGGCCACACGCCGGGCCAGTCGCAGACGGGCGGAGCGGCTGCGGGGATTGAGCTCCTGTTCGGCCTCGGCGGCCATCAGGGCCTTGCGGCTGATCCGCTCCAGCCGCTCGTCGCTGAGGAAGGCCTGCTTGACACGCCTGTCCTCCAGGGAATGGAAGCTGATGATCGCCAGGATGCCACCGGGTGCGAGCCAGTCGGGAGCGCGCTGCAGCAGCCGATCGAGGGCGGCGAGCTCGCCGTTGACGGCGATGCGCAACGCCTGGAAGCTGCGGGTGGCCGGATGGATGCGACCGCGACGGGCTGCCGGGGGATGGCAGCCGGCGATCAGATAGGCCAGCGCCGCCGTGCCGCTGAACGGGCCCTGCTCCGCCAGATGGGCCTTGATCCTGCGGGCGATGCGCCGCGACAAGCGCTCCTCGCCATAGACGTAGATCAGATCAGCCAGCTCAGACTCCGAGAGCCGATCGATCAGCTCCCCAGCGGTCTCCCCTGCTGCGGGGTTCATGCGCATGTCGAGCGGGCCATCGGCACGGAAACTGAAGCCCCGGGCCGCCACATCCAGCTGCGGGCTGCTGACCCCCAGATCGGCGAGCACCCCCTGCACGGGTCCCGCCGGCGAGAAATCGGCGAAGTTGGTGGCCACGATCTGCGATCGATCGGAGAAGGGGGCGAGGGCCTCGGCGGCGGCGGCGCGGGCGGTCGGATCCTGATCGAGCCCGATCAGGCGCAGGCCAGGGTGGGCATGCAGCAGCAGGGCGCTGTGGCCGCCGCCGCCGAGGGTGCAATCGATCAGTGTCGGGGCTGAGCCATCGGGCAAGCGGGGCGGCAGAGCGGCGAAAGCCTGCAGCACCTCAGCCGCCAGCACCGGTTGGTGCCGGAAGGGGGCGAGCGTGGCCCCGGCAGTGGCGACCGAAGAGGACTCCATGGCTTCTGTCCTAGGCGAGAGCCCGGAGACGAGCAGCCCCAGCCTTCCGTATGTCAGCCCACCAGATGCAGCCAGG
>JBAWXG010000025.1:0-31597 GCA_037144195.1 Synechococcus sp. ELA057 | reverse complement strand
CCGCCCACCGGCAGCCCGTAGGCGATGCGGCTCACCGCGGCGAAGGGGCGCAGCAGCCGCGCCAGATAGAGGCTGGTGGTGTCACCCTCGACATTGGGCGTCAGCGCCAGGATCACCTCGCTCACCCCCTCCCGGTCGACCCGCTCCACCAGAGGCTGGATCTGCAGCAGCTCGGGACCCACCCCATCCATCGGCGAGATCAGACCTCCGAGCACGTGGTAGCCGCCGCGATACTCACGGGTGCGCTCCAGGGCCAGCAGATCGCGGGAATCGGCCACCACACAGATCTGACCGTTGCGGCGGGTGTCATCGCGGCAGATCTCGCAGAACTCCTCGGCCGAGAGATGGAAGCAGCAGCGGCACTGGCCCACCTGACTGCGGGCGGCGAGCAGGGCATCGGCGAAGGCCTGGATCTGCTCGCTGGGCTGGCGCAACAGGTGCAGGGCCAGCCGCTGGGCCGTGCGCGGTCCGATACCGGGCAGCCGCTCGAACTGATCGATCAGCCGGGCCAGGGGTCGGGTGAAGCCGCTCAGGGTCCGGGAAGGCGATTGGGGTGAATCTAAGGAGAGCTCTCCGCCTCAGAGAGAGAATGGCGGGCAACTGTGCTGTTGCCATGGGTCGCCCCGCCTCCCGCCCCTCCGCCTGGTCCGGCCTGCCCCGGCAGCTGGCCTGCCTGGCCCTGGCAGGCCTGCTGGCCCTGGGGCTCGGGGCCTGCAGCGCCGCTGCCGCCGGCCTCAACAGCTTCAACAGCCCCGATGGCCGTTACGCCTTCCTCTACCCGACGGGCTGGACGCGGGTGCAGGTGAGCGGCGGCCCCCAGGTGGTGTTCCACGACCTGATCAACAGCGATGAAACCCTGAGCCTGGTGATCTCGGAGGTCTCCCCCGACCGGGATCTGGAAGGCCTGGGCAGTGCCGTGGCGGTAGGCGAGAAGCTGCGGCGCACGGTGATCGCCCCGGAGGGCAGCGGCCGCCAGGCGGAGCTGGTGGAGGCCCGCGAGCGTGAGCAGCAGGGGCACACGTTCTACGACCTGGAATATGCCGTGCATCTGAGCGACCGCGACCGCCATGAACTGGCGACCGTGGTGGCGGACAGGGGGCGCCTCTACACCTTCGCGGCCAGCACCAACGAGGCCCGTTGGAACAAGGTCAAGGGGCTGTTCGACCAGGTGATCCGCTCCTTCAGCCTGCTGGTCTGAGCCGGTGGCCATCCGCAGCGATCCCAGACGCCTCGCAACGCTTCGATGATCACCGTCGTCGGCGGTGGGCTGGCCGGATCGCTGCTGGCCCTGGAGCTGGCGGCACGGCATCGGCCCATCACCCTGGTGGAGGCGGGGGGCGAAGAGTCCGCCACCGCCTTGAGCTACGGCCTGCTGCTGCCCGGAGCGCTGGGGATCTGGCGCGCACTGGTACGCCGCCATCAGCTGGAGGGGCTGCGGCGCCGCTGGCTGCAGCTGGGAACCCGAGGCCTGCCGCTGCCGGGCGCCCAGGTCGACCCCGGCCTGCTGAGGCCCTCGCTGCAGCGGGCTCTGGAGCGGGCAGGGGTGCAGCTGCGCGGCGAACATCTGCGTGAACTGCCGGAGCCGGGACCGGTGGTACTGGCCTGCGGTGCCGGCTGCCGTGCCCTGGCGCCCAGCCTGGATGCACGGCTGGGGGTGAGCTGGGCCGGACTCCTGGAGCTCGAGGCCCGTGCGGTGAACGCCGCAATCGGCTGGCCCCCCGGCCTGGCCCGGTTGCCCGGGCGTTTCGCCCGGCTGGATCTGGAGCAGCGCGCCCCACAGCTCAACCGGGAGGAGTGGGTGGTGGATCCTGGGCTTGTGCCCTGTGGCGATCGTCTGCTGGCCGGTCAGATCAGCCTGATCAGGCCCGGGATGGAAGCAGGGCTGCCGCCCGATCCGGCCGTGATGGAGCAGCGGCTGCGCCAAGCCCTCGCGGGCCGCTGGCCCCGGATCGCCGATGCCCCCGGTCGCTACCGCCAGGCGCCCGTGAGCTTCTGCAGCGATGGGGTGCCTCTGGCCGGCCCCGTGGGACCGGGCCTGATGGTGCTGGCGGGCTTCAGCGCCGCCTTTTCCCAGTTGCCCGCCGCAGCCGCATGCCTGGCCGAACAACTTGCGGCAGACTCTCGCCCATGAGCGCAACTCCTGGCTCCAGCTCCGGTGCACCGCCGGCCCTCCAGCCCGCAGCCGAAGGCCGATCGGGTCTGCGGCAGCGCTGGAGCGGTCTGAGCGACCACGATCAGGTGGGCGTCACCTTGGCCGGCATGGGCGGGGCGATCGTGCTCTGGGCCCTGCTCTGGCCCGTGCCCACCGAGGTGATCGGGATGGGCGTGCTGATCTATCCCAACAACGCCGGTGTGCTCAACGCCCGCGCCGGCGGCCAGGTGTTGACTGTGGCTGTGCACACGGGCGATCGGGTGAACAAAGGCCAGGTGCTGCTGAAGCTCTACCTGCCGGTGCTGGAGAAGCAGCTCGCCCAGCAGCGCGGCAACCTGGCCCAGCTGGAGCGGCACAACGCAGAACTGAACGCCCGCGACCGCTTGCGGCTCGACACTGAGAAGACTGCACTCGACACCGCGCTGGCCAAGCTGAGCGACGACGCCCGCCGCTACACCGACCTGCAGAACACCTACAGCAGCAAGCTGCGCAACCTCGACTGGCTGGCGAAGAAGCAGGTGGTGGCACCGCTGTCGTCGAGCGTGGTGACCGCCCAGCAGAACCTCACCAGCACCAGCGTGTCGCTCGATGACACCAAGACCCAGGAGAAAAACCTGCTGACCAACTACCAGCAGGTGAAGCTCACGATCGAAACCCAGGCGCTGCAGCGTCGCTATCAGATCGACGACCTCAAGCGCCAGATCAACGTCACCGAAGCCCAGATCGCCTACAACGGCAACGTCACCGCCGAACGGGACGGCACCGTGCTCGATCTGCAGGTGATCCCAGGACAGACGGTTGGCACGGGCCAGAGGCTTGGCACCATCGGCCGGCCGGCCACCCCTCAGAAGGGGGATCAACCGCTCAAGGCCGTCGCCTACTTCGCCCCCGCCGATGCACGGCGGCTGCCGACAGGCCTGGAGGTGGAGGTGGTACCCGAGTGGAACCAGCGGGGCCGCTTCGGAGGCATGATCGGCCGCATCACCCAGGTGCTCGCTCTGCCGGCCACCAGCGACGACATCTCCACCACCGTGGGCAACCCCCAGCTGGCCAGCGCGCTCACCAAGAACGGCCCGGTGCATCGGGCGGAGGTGGAGCTGGCCCGCGATCCCCGCAGCGCCGATGGCTTCCGCTGGACCCTCTCCGGCGGCAGCGGCGTGTTCCCGGTGCGCGACGGACTGACCGTGAGCACCCATGCCTATGTGGAATGGCGCACGCCGATCACCTATGTGATTCCCGGATTGCGCTCCCTCACAGGCGGCTACCGCTCGCTGCGGATCGATCGGCTCTGGGATCGTCCCACCCTCAGGCAACCGGGCGCCCTGCCCTGACCCCTCACCCCTGCGCTTCATGAGCCGCCCGCCGATCCTCCGCAATGCGCTGCTGCGTCAGGAGCTGCCCTGGCTGATCAGCGAAGTGGTGCTGCTGATCATCCTGTTCAATGCCAACCCACCGGAGCTTTGGTTCTGGCTGGTGGTGCTGCTGGTGATCCTCGGTTATCGGGTCGAACGCTGGCTGTCGTCGCGGCCGGGGTGAACCGCCTCAACCATCGCGGCCCCTCTCGGTGGCCTCGCGCCACTGCAGTTCGGCGCTGCGCAGCCCCTGCTCCAGGCGGTTGAGCAGCATCAACCGGGCGGCCAGCTGGCTGCGGGAGGCCTGCGGCATCCGCTCGAACTCAGGTCCATCAACAAACGCGAGCTGATCGACGGGCTCCCAGGGTGGCTGGGGCGGCGGCGCCAGCATCTGCTTCTGCAACAGCTCCTGCCAGAGCTGCAGCCTCCGCACCACGGCATTGAGGCGCATGACCAGTTGCCTGTCCAGTTCCGCAAACGCCGGCTCATGCCAGGGAAGCCTGGGCAGCCGCTGCGCCTCCCCCAGGATCAGGATCTGATCCTCGAGCACCGCATCGAAGCTCTGCCACAGGCGCACCAATGGATGCTGGCGAGCCCCACCGCCCAGCTCCATCAGGGCCGATGAGCGCTGGTTGCGCAGGGCGAGCAGGGTGGCGCGCAACGGCGCCATGGGCACCTTCCGGTGCTCGCGATGCTCCAGAAAGCCCTGCTGGATCTGGCCGATCAGAGCCACCAGGCCCTGCTGCTGCTGCCTCCTCGCCAGCGAGGGCCAGAACAACCGCAGCGACAACAGGGCCACCAGCACACCGAACGACGTCCAGCCCAACCGCAACGGAATCCAGGATGTGATCTGGTGCTCGTGCACCACCCAGCCCATCACCACCACCATGCAGCCCACGGAGTAACCAACCGTGAGCCGCAGGCCCCCGGCCACGACCCGGGTCAGCAGCAGGGCCAGGGGCAAGCCCGCCGCCAGGGGCAGGCCCCGCAGGGCGGGATAGGCCACCACCAGCATCACCCCGCCCACCAGGGTGCCGATCAGGCGCTGGCGGCCCAGCTCCAGGGTCTCTCCGTAGCTGCTGACGCTGACGCTGAGCACGGCCAGGGAGGCATAGGTGATGTCAGCCAGCCCGGTGAGCGCGGCGAAGCCATGGGCCACGGCCACCGCGAAGGAGAGCCGCAGGGCCGATCGCAGCGGGGCGGAGAGCGCCATCAGCGGGTGATCTGCCGCCAGCGTCGGCTGCGGCGCAGCAATGCCTGGCTGCGCAGCACCTGATCCAGGGTGTTGAGCTGCTGCTCGATCGCCAGGGCGACGAGGGCCGAGGTGCTGTCCATGGAACAGAAGGGGTTCACCGGCAGCGGTGGGCTGACGCCACGGGGATCGGCCGAGGCGTCCAGCGCGGCCGTGATCGCCTGCAGCCGCTGCAGCAACAGGGAGGCACCCGGACCCGTGATCGGCGCTGTCAGGCCCAGCAGCTGGGGTTCGAGCAACAGCCAGTGGCGCACGATCAGGCGCCACTGGAGCCCCAGCTGCCTGGAGGGATGCTGCTCCAGCTCCAGCACGGCGGGGAGCAGCGCAGCGGAGGCCAGTGGCGCGGGCGCTGCGCCACTGGCCTGCAGCCATCGCTCAACGTTGCGCACCTGCTCGATCAGGTGTCGCCGCAGGGTCTGGTCCAGGCCGGTGACCCGCGCCCCCGGGGCCTGGGGCCAGACCAGGGCCGTGGCGAGCCGGGCCGCGAACAACCCGATCGCAAACGTCAGGGCCAGATCGAACACCGTGGGGATGTTGAAGGCGCGCTGCGGGTCCATCACCAGAACCCCCCAGGCCAGCAGCAACGCCATGCCGCGGCCCTGCTGCAGACGCAGCACCTCGATCAGCAGCGCCACCACCAGCAACACCACGCTGAGCATCAGCCAGCCATCGGCCACCTGGAACAGCACCAGCGCCGTGAGGATCCCCACGATCCCGGCGGCAAACTGCCGCAGCAGCACATTCCAGGGCAACGCATGGGTTTCGCTGACGTAGAGCACCGCGGCGATCAGCGCCAGAAACACCCGGTCGCCGCGGCCGCACCAGTCGACCATCGCGATCGCCAACCCGGCCGCGACCGCCAGCCGCACGGCAGCCCGCAGGGTGGTGACCAGGGCAGGAGAGAACACCGATCGCTCCGGCTCAGGGCAGCGGCAGCGCTGCCGCATCCAATCGCAACTGGGGCCGCACAGGAGCCATCGGATCCCTCGGCACCGGCAGCAGCTCCCGCAGCAGCTGGGCGTAGCTGATGTTCACCCCCACGGTGGCGTTGAGTCGGCTCACCAGGGCACTGATCAACTTCTCCTGGGTGTTGGAGAGATCCAGCTCACTGGAGAGACCCGCCTGGTAGCGCAGCCGCACATCGCGGAAGGCCTCCAGCGCCGCCGCCAGACCGCGCCGGGCTGAGGCCAGCTTGGCCAGGCTGGCCTCATGGTTGAAGAAGGCCTGCTCGATGCGCAGTCGGATGTCGTTGCGCTGGGCGGCGTACTGCTGGGCGGTCGCGTCGGCCTGCCTGGCCAGCGCACGCGCCTGGCCGGACGTGGTGCCGGCATCGAACAGCAGCCAGCGCAGGGTGAGGCCCACCGACCAGTCGTAGCCGTTGCTGTTGGAGACGGGGATGACGGTGGAGCCGCAACAGCCGCCATTGCTGGCCGTGATGTCGAACTGGTTGGTGTTGCTGACGCTTCCACCGGCATTGGCGAACAGCGACAGTTTCGGCAGCAGGCCGGCGGCGGTGGCCGTGCTGTTCTGGGCCAGAGCCTCGCGGGTGGCCAGGATCGCTTCGAGCTCGGGGTTGCCCCGGTAGGCCGCCAGCAGGGTCTTCTCCAGATCCAGGGGCCAGCGCGGCTGCAGGGCGATCCGATCGCCGGCCTCCGGGGTGAGCTGCGGCGGCAGATTGAGCAGCACCGCCAGCTGGCGGCGGGCCACAGCCCGATCGGCCAGGGCCTGGATCAGCTCCTCCTGATCGCTGGCTTCGATGGCACGGCGCCGCAGCACATCGAGGCGAGGAACCAGGCCCGCCAATTTGAGCTCCTCGGTGTCCCGAAGGATCAGCAGATCGTTGCGCACGGCGGCATCGCGGATGCGCACGGTCTGCTCCGCCTTCTGCAGGCTGTAGTAGGCCTGGGACACGTTGAGCTGCAGGCTGCGCAGCTGCGAGGCATAGGTGTTGCGGGCATTGCGCAGCTGCGCCCGGGCCGCCTGGATGCGGGGGCTGCGGGCGAAGTCGATCAGGGTGTAATCGAGCTCCAGACCAGCCTGGCCCTGATTCTGGGATTGGTTGAGGTAGGCACCGCCGCCGCTGGGCACGAAGAAGGCACCGGCGGTGGCTCCCGTGGCCCCACCCGGCACGGCCGGCGGCGTGGCGATGCCGTTGGGCGAGAACTGCGGCCCGAAGCCCAGGCCGCCATTCCCCACCGGCGCGCCGGCCCAGGTGCCGCTCTGGCCCACACTGCCGCTCGCCACGGCGCTGATCCGAGGCCACCAGCTGCCCAGATCCGCCTGCAGCGTGGCCAGATTGGCGGCCACCTGCTCCCGCTGGGCCTGCAGCGTGGCGCTGGAGGCGAAGGCGATCGCCAAGGCCTGCTCCAGGCTGAGGCTCTGAACCCCACGGGCCTGAAGCTGCACCGCCGTGGGCAAGGCCAGCGGTGGAGCGGGCAGCGCATCCTGGGTCTGGAGCGCACCGGTGGCGGGCTGGTTGGCCCGCATCAGCCCGGGGGGAATCAGAGGCGTGGGTGCCCCATCAAGCGGCAACGCCTGGGTCTCATCAGGCAGAAGCGCATCAAGAGCGCGCAGCTGCTGATCGAGCTGGCTCCAGCTGCGCTCCAGCCGCCGGATCTCCGCGTCCCTGCCCCCTGCCGGAGGTGCGGACTGGGCCCTGGCCAGAGGCGGCAGCGGCGTCAGGGCGGCCAAAACCAGCAACAGCGGCGCGCTCCGCCGCAGCCTTGCTGCCCCATGCCAACGACTCGTCATGGGGGAGGGGAAGGGTGTGCAGCCGATGCGGCCCAGTATCCCTGCATTCCGGCTCAGGGGCTACAGCGCTGCCACTGGCGTTCCGTTCGCTCCAGGGCATCGAGCAACTGGCGGCAGAGCTGCAGCCGCGCCGCCACCCGCTCCAGGGTGGTCAGATCCCTGCGGTTGATCCGCGGATCATCCAGCAACCGCTCCATGGCCCACCAGGTTTCGCCGGGCTCAAACGGCGGTGTCGGCACCCTGGGCAATCGGTACCGGCCCCGGCCGGTGGGCAGGGCCAAAGCCTGCGCCCAGAGCCGAACCCTGGCCGACACGGCGGCCAGCAGGGCGATCTCCCCCTGATGCAGGGTCTCCAACCCATCGCTGTGGCTGTGGGGCGGCAGACGCTGCAGGCCTGAGAGCAACCCGATCAGCCGGGAGCAGCTGTCATCGAGGCAGGCCAGCAGCGCCAGCACCGGATGGTCAGCGGCGGCACCGCCCAGCTCATCCCGCACCGCCGGCAGGGCTGAACGCAGGCTGATCAACCGGGCCCGCAGCGGCGCCATGGAGGCCAGCCCATCGGCCGGTGCGCGGCCTCCCGGGGAAGCCAGGCAGCTCATGGCCTCGGCCAGACGCTGCAGCAGCTGGGCCCAGGCGCCCCAGCCATCCGCCACGGCCGAAGAGGGCCAGAACAACCGCATGCTCAGCAGGCCGACGATCACGCCAACCACAGTCCAGAACAGGCGCAGGGGCAGCCACACCGCGAACTGCTCGCTGTGCACGAGCCAGCCCATCACGATCACGATGCCCCCCACCTTGTAGCCGACCTTCAGTCCCAGCAGGCCGCCCAGCAGGCGCTGACCCCCCAGGGCGATGGCCAGGCCCAGGGGCAGCGGCACCCCCCGCAGCCCCTCCTGGCAGAGGAGCAGCATCAGGGCGCCGAGCAGAGTGCCGAGCACTCGCTGGCGCCCCAGCTCCAGGGTGGTGCCGTAGCTGGAGCCCATCGAGGAGAGCACCGCCAGGGTGGCGTAGTAGCCGTAGGGCACCGCGCTCAGCAGGGCCAGCCCGTTCATCAGCCCCGCCGTCAGGGCCAGGCGCACTTCCCGACGCTGTGCCAGGACTGGGGGTCTGGCCGTTCGTGCCGGGGAAGGGGATTGGGGCATCAGCGAGGCTCCCGGGGGAGAGGCGGCAGCAGGGCCAGGCTGATGAACCCCGCCAGCAGCGGCTGGAGCTCGGCAGCCGCGGCCAGATAGGCCATCGGCCTCCCGGTCCCGGTGGCTGCCTGCTGCCAGGGGACGACGACCTCCCCCGCCGAAGAGACCAGGGCCTTGGACCGTGCTCCCGGCTGCAGCAGCGCGATCAGGGGGCTGAGGCTCGGAGCCAGGGCCTGGCTGGGATCCACCCCGGCGAGCAGGCGCTCCCACTGGTGCCAGTGCACCTGGATGCGGGCCCAGAGCAGCAGGCGCTGGCGCCAGCGCTGGCGCTTGAGGAGGCTGCGATGGGGTCCGCGCTGCTCCAGCTCCAGCCAGCGCTGCATCTGATCGATGCCGGCGGAGAAGGATGCCGGGGGCAGGGGATCGGGCCGGGGGCCCTGGCCCATCAGCCAGGCGTTCTGCGCCATCAGTTGGGCGCTGATCCGCCCCTGCAGCTGAGCTTCGGAGCGGCGGAGCAGCTGCAGACGATCCCGCGGCCACAGCAGCAGGCCCACCAGCAGGGCCACGGCGCAGCCGATACCGGTGTCGATGGCGCGGTTGAAGACGTAATCCCAGTTGAGCGCTGCATGCCCAGGGATCATCAGGAACATGACGCTGATCAGGGTCGCGGTGCTCAGGGCTGACTGCCAGCCGAGCAGCCGCAGCACCGGGATCATCAGCAGCATCGAGACCAGCACGCCGATCCAGCCGGAGAGGATCGTGTGCACCAGGAAGGTCACAAGACCGCCCGTGATGGTGCCAAGGATGCGCCCGCGTGCGGCAGCGATGGTCTGCTCATCGTCGTCATCGACCACCATCACCACCGCCAGCAGCGGATACCAGGCGAAGGCGATGCGATCGAAATGGACCGCGATCGCCGCAGTCAGGAAGGCCGCGATTGCCAGCTTGAGACTTCGGCGCAGCAGCTCCGGATTCATGCCACTGCGGGGAACAGGGGCGAACCCAGCAGATCCACGTCACCATGACGGGAGCGGTGTGCGGGCACGTTGGAGACATTTCCAGCCATCGAGAGTCTGCTGCGCATGGGGCTGGCTGTGTTGTGCGGCCTGGCGGTCGGGCTCAACCGGGCTCACCACGGCAACGTGCCCCAACCCAACCGGCTGCGGGTGCATGTGCTGGTGGGACTGAGCGCCTGCCTGATGGTGCTGGCGGCCGGCCCCGATGGCGATGCCCGCAGCCGCGCCATCCAGGGGGTGGCGACCGGCATCGGTTTTCTGGGCGCGGGCGAGATTCTGGTGCCTCACCAGCGGCCGAAGCAGAGCCCACCCCAGGTGCGCGGCCTCACCAGCGCCGCCTCGATCTGGTTCACGGCCTCCCTGGGTGTCACCGTGGCGGCGTCCAGTCCCCTGCTGGCGCTGCTGGCCCTGGGCCTGGCCCTGATCACCCTGTGGGACCGGCGCGACGGCAGCAACGGGGAACAGGCTGTACTCCCCGATGGAGAGGCAGGCGGTTTCGGGCCGGAAGACCCCGGCGACACAGCTCAGAAAAGGAAACGGAAGGGCTTGCCGGAGCCCTGATCCTTGCGTTCGCTGCTGGGCGGCATCGACGCGGCAGCCTCACGCCCGCGGGGCTGATCGGCGCTGGCCCAATCCGCATCCCAGTAGCTGATGCCCGATCGATCAAAGGGGCGGCCATCGAGCCGGCTGGCCTGCAGGGTTGTGCTGCCCATGCTGGTGACCAGTCCGCCGAGTTCCATGGGCCCCAGATCGGTCTTGATGCCCTTGCCCGCAGAGAGCAGGATCGAGGGCAGCTTCACCAGAGACTGGGGCTCTGAGAGCTTGTGCAGCAGGGCCCTGTAGGCCAGCTGCTGACGCTCCAGGCGGCCGATGTCTCCGGTCTCATCGTGACGGAAGCGCAGAAAGCCCTCCAGATCCCTGCCGCGCAGGGTCTGAAGGCCAGGCTGCAGATCGATGTCGAGGCCCTGGCTCCGGTCCACGTAGCGCATGCGCTTGGGCACGTTCACCTCGATGCCGCCGAGCTCATCGGCCAGACGCTTCACGGTGGCCAGATTGATCACCAGGTGATGCTGGATCGGGCGGTCGAGATGGCGGCTGATCTCGCCCTTGATCGCCTCCAGCCCGCCCAGGGCAAAGAGGGCATTGATCTTCACCGGTCCGAAACGCCGGTCCTCCACGTAGGTGTCGCGGGGAATCTGGGTGATGCGGGTGACGCCGTCGGCCACATGCACCAGGGCGATGACATCGGTGTTGCCGCCCCCCACATCCGTCCCCAGCACCAGCAGGTTGTCATCGCCGATGCCCGCCCCCCAGGCCCCGAAGGGATTGGCCAGGCCGAACCCCGGCCGTGCGGCCTGGATGGTGAGCAGATTCATCAGCGGTCCCGCCAGCAGCAGGCCGCTGCCCAGGCCCAGCAGCACGGCCACTCCCATGGTCAGGGGAAGAGAGCGGGCTGATCGGGAGCGCCCGTTTCGAGATACCGCTGAAGATCGCATCGCGGGACCTTAAACCCCCAGGAGAACCACAGGAATCATCCTGAGACGGTTTTCCAGCGGTCCGCGGCCAGGGCGCTCCATCACAGCCGCAGCTCCTCGCTGGCGCGCAGCCCGGCCTGCACCCTCCAGAGGCCGGCATAGGCCCCATCACAGCCCAGCAGCTGCTCATGACTGCCGCTCTCGACGATGCGGCCCTGCTCCATCACCACGATCCGGTCCGCATGGCGAACGGTGCTGAGCCGGTGGGCGATCACCAGCGTGGTGCGATCGGCGGTGATCTGATCGAGGGAGCGCTGGATCGCCGCCTCGGTCTCGTTGTCCACCGCGGCGGTCGCCTCATCGAGCACCAGCAGGGGAGGCTGCTTGAGAATGGCGCGCGCCAGGGCGATCCGCTGGCGCTGCCCGCCGGAAAGGCGCTGCCCACGCTCACCCACGACCGTGTCGTACCCATTGGGGAGCGCCTCGATGAAGCCGGAGGCCTCGGCCAGGGCGGCGGCCTGTTCGATCGCAGGGCGCGAAGCCCCGAAGCTGCCGTAGGCGATGTTCTCGGCCACGGTGCCGTGGAACAGAAACACCTCCTGGCTCACCAGACCGATGGCCCGGCGCAGATCGCCCAGATCCAGCTCGCTGATCGGCAGGCCATCGAGCAGGATGCGGCCCGCCTGCACCTCATAGAGACGCAGCAGCAGCTTGACGATCGTGCTCTTGCCCGACCCCGTGGCCCCGACGATGCCCAGGGTGCTGCCAGCGGGCACAACCAGGTCGAAGTCGTGCAGCAGAGGGCTGCGCCCCGCATACGCGAACCCGACAGCTTCGAAACGCAGCTCGCCGCGCACAGCCGCAACCGCCAATGGGCGGTGGCCACTGGGAATCGCGATCGGAGTGTCGAGCAGATCGAGCACCCTGCGGGCCGAGGCCATCGCCCGCTGGTAGTCATCCAGGGTGCGACCCAGGGTGGTGAGGGGCCAGAGCAGCCGCTGGGTGATGAACACCAGAAAGCTGTAGGTGCCCAGCGCGATCTGGCCGTGCCAGGCCTGCAGCCCGCCGATCACCAGGATCGCCAGGAAAGCGAACAGGATCGCAAAGCGGATCAGGGGCACGAAGGCCGCTGACAGGCGGATGGCACGGCGGTTGCTCTGGCGGTAGGCCTGGCTCTCCGCTCCGAGGCGTTTGAGCTCCCAGGCTTCGGCCGCAAAGCTCTTGATCGTCAGCATGCCCCCCAGGTTGTTGCTGAGGGCGGCAGCAATCGCACCGGCACGCTCGCGCACCTCGGCGTAACGCGGGGCCAGGCGGCGCTGGAAACGGATCGATCCCCAGAGGATGAGGGGGATCGGCAGATAGGAAACCCCTGCCACCGAGGGAGAGAGCACCAGCATCGCGGTGCCCACCGCCAGCACGGTGGTGATCAGCTGCAGGATCTCGTTGACCCCCTGATCGAGAAAGCGCTCCAGCTGGTTGATGTCGTCGTTGAGGATCGTCAGCAGCCGGCCGCTGCTGCCCGCCTCGAAGAAGGCCATCTCCAGATGCTGGAGGTGGTCGTAGGTCTCAAGCCGCAGCTCGTGCTGCACGGTCTGGGCCAGGTTGCGCCAGAGCAGGCCGTACAGGTACTCGAACAGGGATTCGGCGCTCCAGATCAGGAACGAGAGCACCGCCAGCACCGTCAGCTGGGCAGGCACAGCATCGACGCCGAACCGGGACAACCAGGAGTTGCCCTCACGCGCCACGACATCAACCGCCAGGCCGATCAGGACCGGTGGCGCAAGGTCGAACAGCTTGTTGAGTACCGAGCAGGCCGAGGCCAGCTGCAGGGTGCGGCGGTGGGGCCGGAGGCGCCTGAGCAGCCTCACCAGCCCCGCTGAACCGCTGTCGTCGTTGGGCTTACCAGCGGTTACCACCGCCGCCGCCGCCGTAGCCGCCACCGCCACCGGAGCGGCCACCGCCACCGCCGTAGCCGCCGCCGCCACCGGAGCGGCCACCGCCACCGCCGTAGCCACCGCCGCCACCGGAGCGGCCACCACCACCACCACCGGCGGCACCCTCACGGGGAGTGGCCTTGTTGACGCGGATCATGCGACCCATCCACTCGACATCCTGCAGATCGTCGATGGCCTTCTGCTCGGAGGCATCATCGGCGAGCTCCACGAAGGCGAAGCCGCGCTTGCGGCCGGTCTCGCGGTCCAGGGGGAGGCTGCACTGGCGCACCTCTCCGTACTGGCCGAACAGCTCGACGAGGTCCTCTCGCTCAGCCTGAAACGAGAGGTTGCCGACGTAAATGGTCATGAAAAGCCTGGGATCTGTGAAAAGCGGGAACTGATTCGTCCGTTGCCGGGATGTCCCAGGAAGCCAGTTGAACGGTGAAGCCGGAGATCGAAGCCTGAGGAGGGTCGAACCCTGAAGGGTCACTGTGGGCTGGGCGAACCGAGGGGAGCCTGAACGCCTTGGAATCACCACCAGCCTACAAGTCGGGGATTCAGCGCCCCTTGGCAGCGGCTCCTATGAAGACCTTTGAAGCGGAAGCGAAGCGAAGTGGAAGAACCGGCGCACCGGAGCCGAGACTGTCCCATTGTCAGCGAATCCTGATCCGCGATCCCCGTGATGACGGCCCCCGTTCCCTGGAGCCTCGCCTGGTGTGAGGACGGCGAGCTCTCCCGCCAGGACCAGTTCGATCTGCTGCAGGCCCTGGTGGCCTACGAAAGCATGGATGTGCAGCACGCGCTCGTCATGGCCGTGGAGCGGCTGTCGCTGACCGAGATCAGCCTTCTGGCGACAGGAGAGGTGACAGGTCTGTGCGCCTGAACGGCGGCAGGCAGTGCCCTGCGCTCAGAGGGGATAACGACGGGCGGTGAGCACCCGGCAGGTCTGTCGGGCCGTATCGAGGCTGCTGCCGTCCACCATGCGATCGGCCACGCAGCCGCAGGCGAAATCCGCCATCCCTTTGGGCGGCGTCTTGCCAGCCTGGCTCATCTCGTTATCGAACGCCGACAGGCAGAAGGCGCGAACGATGCCGCCTATCCCGCCTTCCGCCCGCGCCGGAGCCAGCCAGAGACCCGGCAACAGGCTGGCCAGCAGCGCGAAGAGCAGAACAGGGAGCCGTGGGGGGCTGGAGGGATCCATGAGGGAAGGAGAGGAACGGAGCCGCGCCGCCATCCGGCAGGGGTGCCGCGGGGGTCGCGATCGGGGATCGGGTCTCGCGTGAAGTCTCTCGGGTGCTCCTGGGCTCAGGCGGTGTGGCGGGAGATCTGCAGCGCCCGGTTCATCACCTTGAGGTTCTGTAGATCACGGAACACATCCTCCGGCATGCCACGGGGCAGATCCACGGTGCTGTGGGTGTCGTAGATGCGGATGCGACCGATGGAGCGACCCTGCAGTCCGGCCTCGTTGGCGATCGCACCGACGATGTTGCCCGGCTTGACCCGATCGCGCCAGCCCACCTCGATGCGGAAGCGCTCCATGTGGGCTTCACAGGGGGAGTCATCGCCTTCCGGTCCTCCGCGGCGGCCGCCAGCCTCCCGGGGCAGCCGCTCGCGGCCGGTGTCGCGGGGAGAGCGCTGCGGCGTTGCCCAGCGCTCTTCGCCCTGCAGCAGCAGGGGTTTGCCGCCGAGGCTGAGGGCCAGGGCCGCCACCGCCAGCTGTTCGCCGCTGCAGCCGCGTTCCCGTGCGACACGCTGCACGATCTCCTCCAGCAGGGCCTGTTCCTGGGGCTGGAGGCCGGGTTCGGCGTGGCTCTGGGTCAGACGCTCCCGCAGCCGATCGAGCCTGTGCTGGTTGATCGTGGCGTTGGCGGGCACCTCCATGGCTTCGATCGGGCGGCCCACGGCCCGCTCCAGCCCACCCAGGAAGCGACGCTCACGGGGCGTCAGGAACAGGATCGCCTCACCCTTGCGCCCTGCCCTTCCGGTGCGGCCGATGCGGTGAACGTAGGCCTCGGAATCGAAGGGAATGTCGTAGTTGATGACCAGCTGGATGCGCTCCACATCGAGGCCGCGTGCCGCCACATCGGTGGCCACGAGCACATCCACGCGGCCATCACGCAGACGTTCGATCGTGCGTTCACGCTGGGCCTGGGGCACATCGCCATTGAGCACGGCCACGTCGTAGCCATGGGCCTCGAGGGCTTCAGCCACCGACAGGGTGATCGCCTTGGTGCGGGCGAAGATGATCACCCCATCCGAGCGTTCGGCCTCAAGCACCCGCTCCAGGGCCTCCTGTTTCTGAGGACCGTTGACCAGCAGATAGCGCTGCCGGATCCGGCGGCTCTCGCTGTCGTTGGTGCGGATCGTGATTTCCGCTGGCTCGCGCAGATAACGGTGAGAGAGCTGACGGATCTCCCGCGGCATCGTGGCGGAGAACAGCACCACCTGGCGTTCGGCCGGCAGCTGCTCGAGCACCCATTCGACATCGTCGATGAAGCCCATGCGCAACATCTCATCGGCCTCATCGAGCACCAGGGTGCGCAAGGTGGCCGGATCGAAGGTGCCCTGACGCATGTGATCCATCACACGGCCGGGAGTACCCACCACGATCTGGGCACCGCGACGCAGCTGCTGGATCTGCTCGCGGAAATCGGCACCGCCGTAGATCGCGGCCACCCGCAGGCGCGGCAGATGGGTGCCATAGCTGGTGATGGCCTCTGCCACCTGGATGGCCAGCTCCCGGGTGGGGGTGAGCACGAGCACCTGAGGGCCGCGGCTCTCGGGATCCAGACGGTGCAGCAGGGGCAGGCCAAAGGCTGCGGTCTTGCCGGTTCCGGTCTGGGCCTGCCCCACCAGGTCACGGCCGAGCAGCAGTTCGGGAATGGCACCGTTCTGGATCGGCGACGGGGTCTGGAAACCCAGATCCACCAGTCCCTGCATCAACTCAGGCCGCAACCCGAAGCGCCCGAAACCCGAGGCAGGCTCCGCCGCAGTGGCTGCAACCTCCTCAGCGATGGGCTCCGCGGAGACACACGTGACAGCGGCATCCGCCGCTTCGATCACGGGATCAGCGATCGCTTCGGACGATTGACGTGCGACAACAGAAACGGCGGCGCCATCAATGGCGTCGCCCAGGGACTGGGTAAACAAGGTTGTGGCCTGATGAATCCTCTTACGCAGGCCGACAACAACCCAGTGGGTCCGGTCTCAGATCCGCGGATCATCACCGGTGTATCCCGTAGTTGTCCTGCCCTGGTTCAAAGGGTGACATCTGAACCTATCACGCGACCAAAATCATCCTCAAAGCGTTCAATGTCGGCTTCGCTGAGCAGGAAGCCGCGCTGCACCTCGATCAGTTCCAGATCCTCAGCCCCTGCCGTGGCCCGGTGGATGGCCCCCTGCGGAATGAACAGGCTGTCGCCCGAGACGACCTGCCGCTCCCGCCCATCACAGAAGACCAGACCCACACCCCGCACCACCACCCAGTGCTCGCAGCGATGCCGGTGGCGCTGCAGGCTGATGCGCCGGCCAGCCTGCAGCCACAACCGTTTGACCAGGTAACCCTCCCCCTGGCCCAGGGTTTCGAACCAGCCCCAGGGACGCTGCTGACGACCGGGACCAGCATCAGAGGCCGCGGTGGCAGCAGGGGCTGGATCCATGGCGGGGGGCGGGCGAGGCTCGGCCACAGGATGGCAAGGCCAGCCCGTAGACAGCCGCGGTCGGCTCAGCCGGCAGCGGGCTCCAGGGGGGCGGCTGTGAACAGCCAGGCGCGTTCCCGGGCTCGGGTGAGACCGGTGTAAAGGAGGCGGGGATCCACGCCCCTGGCCCCATCGATCAGCAGGAGAACCTCACGGGCCTCACTGCCCTGGGCCTTGTGAACCGTGAGCGCCAGGGCCGGCTCCAACGCGCCCGCCAGCAAGGCAGGGTGCAACCACAGCGGCTGCTCCAGCCCGAACAGCACCCGGCTGTCCACCTGCCCTGGGCCGGAGGCCGCCGCCCCCGACCGCCGCACCAGGATGCCGATGTCACCATTGGCGACCCCCAGCTCCGGCAGGTTGCGGCGGCAGAGCACGGGAGTCCCGGAGGGCCAGTCCTGGGGGCCCGAAGCCCCTGGCAACAGGGCCTGATGGATGGTCTCGACACCCCAGCGGCCCTTGCGGATCGGTGAGAGCAGCAGCAGCCGATCCCGTTCCGCCAGCAGATCGGCCCAACCGGCCTCAAGCCCCGGCCAGCAGCGGGAGGCAAGCTGGGCCAGACGCAGCTGGTGGCGCGCCAGACGCTGCAGCACCGCAGCCGGGATGCGCCCGGACGGCAACTCCTGCCAGCTGAGGTTGTCCTGCGGGGTCAGCGCGGTCAGCAGGGGACGCAGGGCGGCCAGGGGATCGGCGGCGATCCCGCCGTTGCCATCGGTTGCTGCCGCATCGGCCGGTGCCTCCATCAACTGCCGCAGACGGGCCGACACGCGGGCGATCGCGCCGTCGTTGCGGTAGGTGGTCTGCAGCTCCACCCGCACCGGGGCCAGGGCAGCGGCCAGAGGGGGCTGCTGCAGGGCGAGCAGCACGGCACCGGGAGCGACCGGCGGCAACTGAGCGGGGTCTCCCACCAGCACAAGCCTGCAATCGCTCGGCAGGGCGTCGAGCAGGGCCTCCATCAGGGCGAGGTCGAGCATCGAGACCTCATCCACCACGAGCCAGTCGAGCGCCAGGGGACGCTGCCGGTTGCGGCCGAAATGGTCGCCGCGGCTCTCCAGCAGCCGATGCAGCGTGGTGGCCGGTGCCAGATCGCCGGTCGCCGCCCGCAACCGCGCCGCCGCCTTGCCGGTGGGCGCCGCCAGGTGGACCCGGGCCTGAGCGTGACACCGCCTGAGCGCCTGCAGCAACCGGGCCACCGTGCTGGTCTTGCCGGTGCCAGGACCACCGAAGAGCAGGACCAGTGAACGCTCCAGGCCGAGCTGCACGGCCTGCTTCTGCCGTGAATCCAGACCCTGCAGCAGGTCGTCGAGGGCCTGCGGCGCGATCCCGGCGGGAGGCGCCGCGGGCTGCAGCGCACGATCCTGCAACACCGCCAGCACGGCATCCTGCCGCTGGGCCCAGCGGCGCCAGAGCAGATGGTCGCCGCGCAGCACCAGGGGAGCATCCGGCGCACAGCAGAGCCTGGAGGCCGCCAGCGCCTGGCGGTGGCCCCGGGGCCAGAGCGACGCCGAAACCTCCTCCGGCGCCGCGGCTGCCAGATCCAGGTGCAGCTCGCCGCGGCAGAGCGCCGCTGTCAGGGCGGTGATCAGCTCCTGAATCAGGGGCTCGCAGGGCTCAGCCATCAGCCGGGGCAGGGCCTCGCGCAGACCGCTCTCGAGGGCCTGCTGCCAGGGGGGGGATTCGCTGGCGTCCCGCACGCTCATCCGCCCTCCTCCCCACCAGGCCAGCCATCGGCAGAGCGAAGCCCGAGGGCCTGATCCAGAGCCAGGATCCGCCCCAGCGGTGGCCGCTCCACGAGCATCCCCGGCACGGTGCCGGGCAGGGCCGCTGCGCCACTGCTGCCGGGGACCCCGCGCAGAAACACGTAGGCATAGCCACCCAGATGGCGCTCGGGGTCGTAATCGACCAGCCGCCAGCCCAGGTAGCGGTGCAGGGCCACCAGATACAGATGGGCCTGCAAGGGGTAGTGGCTGGCCGCCATCAGACCGGCCATGGCCTCGGGGCCATAGTGGCGGGGCCCGCACAGCCCGGGTGAACCCGCCGCCGCCGGTGGACCGAGCCAGTTGCTCTTCCAATCGAGAACCCACCAGCGCTCCTGCCCGTCGACGCCGGTGGCGGGAAAGACAAGATCGATGGCGCCGGTGAGGAAGCCCCGGCTGTCGATCGGCAGACGGGCCAGCTGCTCGCCGTAGGCGTCCCCGAACCAGCCCCCGGGCCAGGCGCTGAAGGCGGCTGCCAGCTGCGGAGCCTGGGCGAGATCGAGCACCAGATCGAAGCGCATCTCCGGAAGCCAGCGCTGGGGCGTCAGATCGGCGAGCCGCAGGGCTCCCAGATCGCCTCCCAAAGGGGTCGTGCGCACCAGCTCCAGACCCGCAAACACCGGCTCCAGCAGGTCCGCTGCCAGGCCGCTGCGCTGCAGCTCCCTCTCGGCGAGACGGCGATGGGGATCCGCAGCGGCGGGCTGGCTGTAGTCGAGACCTTCCAGGATCCGGTGCAGGCAATCCCCGGCAGCGGCACCCCTGGGGAACACCGACAGGGGGCCCTGCGCCTCCCAGCCACTCCCATCGGGATCCGGAGCCGAGCCAGCCTCGGGGACGCCATCACCGGGCTCGGGCAGCGAGGACAGATCGGCGGTGTCGCGGCCCTCCTCCCGATCGCCGGCAGCCTCGGGGGCATGAGAGGCCCCCTTCACCCAGCTGCTGTAGCTGCTGCGCCCCCAGCGCCGATCGAACGCCCGGGTCGGCACAGCTCCGGGCAGCAGGGGCGGCAGGGAATCCGGCTCCCCAGGCTGAGCCTGCGCCTCCAGCAGCAGATCGTCGCGATCCAGAAGGCGGATGGGCAGGTCACGCCCTGTGATCTCGCGCTCCAGCCGCTCCCGCCAGGCCGCCGCCGCCAGCGGCGCGATCGCATCCTCTTCCGGTGTGGGCAGGGGCTCAGAGGCGAACAGCCAGGGCAGCAGCGGCGCGCACTGCTGATCCCGGGCGGGCCCCCAGGCCAGCACAAGCAGGTGCTGGGCCCGGGTCATCGCCACATAGGCCAGGCGCTCGCGCTCCTCCTCCTCCGCCAGGAGCCGCTGGCGCTCGGCAGCAAAACCCTGCCCCCAGTCGAGATTGCGGTGCAGGTCGAGCAGTGGCGCTGCAGCACCCGGTGGCTGGTAGCGGCGACCCATGCCGCTCCGGGCCTGCGTCGCGGCCGACTGCCACAGGAAGGGGCAGATCACCACCGGAAACTCCAGACCCTTGCTGCGGTGGATCGTCAGCACGGACACCGCACCATCGGCGCGGTCGCTCTGACTCTGGTCCTGCTCCGCCACCTGCCGCGGCGGATCGAGGCGCCGGCGCCGCAGCCAGTCCGCCGCTCCGGCGGGGGCGAGCTGCTCGCTGTGAATCCGTTGCTGCATCCCTTCGGCCACCTGCTGCAGATCGGCAGAAAACCGCCCCAGGCGCGCCAGCCTCGCCAGGCCATCCGCCCCCAGCAGATCCACCAGGATCCCCAGCAGGCCGCGGCGGGGCAGCAGGGCAGCCATGCGCTCGAGACGGTCCGCCAGGGCACCCCAGTCGAGCTCGCTGGCGGCGGTGATCCGGGCCGGACTCCAGCCCAGCAGGGGCGAAGCGGCAAGCAACCTCAGCCGATTGGCATCGGCCGGATCGGCGAGGGCATCCAGCAAGCGCTGCAGGGCCGTGGACGCCCGGGTCGTGTACACATCGGCCTTGTTCACCAGCCGGCTGGCGATGCCCTCCCGCTCCAGGGCGCTGCGCAGCAGCTCCGACTGGCGATGGTTGTGCACCAGCAGGCAGACATCGCCGAGCGCCAGGGCCCGGCTGGCCTCAGCGTCGACAAGTTGCAGGTCCCCCTGAATCAGCTGGCGCACATAGCGCGCCACCAGCGGCACCAGGCTCCGCTCCAGATCGGCGCGGGAGGGGTGGGAGCCGCTGGATCCAGCGCGCTCTCCCAGCCACAGCAACGCCATCGGCGCGCCGCTGGGGCCCTGGCGGCCGGAGCAGGCCTCCAGCGCCGGCGCCTCCAGCCCGGAGCGCGGCAGACCCAGGCGCATCAGACGGTTGAGGCCCTCGATCAGCGGCTTGCTGGAGCGGCGGTTCTCGCGGAGCTGCAGGCGCGTGTCGACGCTGGCGGCGGCTTCCAGATAGGTGCCCAGATCACCGCCGCGGAAGCGGTAGATCGCCTGCTTGGGATCACCCACCATCACCAGCAGATGGTCCCCAAGACCAAAGGCCATCCGCAGGATGCGCCACTGCACCGGGTCGGTGTCCTGAAACTCATCGATCAGGGCGGCGCGGTAACGCCCAGCCAGCGAGGCGAGCAACGGGGTTGGGGCCTGCGCGCCCGGCCCGGGGTCGAGCTCGCGCAACAGCTGGCCGAAGCTGCAGACCCCGAGCCGCCGCCGCCGGCGCTCCAGCTCCCGGCGGCACCAGGACAGGGCATGCAGCAGGGCGGCCTCCGCAGGGGCATCGACCACCGCCGCCACAGCCGTCATCAGCGCTGGATGGGGCAGGCGCACCGATTCGCCTGGGCGTCCGTCCAGCCGGCGAGCGACCTTGCTGAAAGTGCCCGGGTGGTACTCGTTGCTCAGCAGCCCCTGGCCCAGCACGGCGGCATAGTCGCCATCGGGGGGCTGAGCGTTGAGCCAGCCATCGATCTCCGCGCAGCGATCCTTGCGGGGGTTGGCGGCATAGGGCTTGCTGTCGCCCAGCTGCTGCTGCTTCCAGCGCCGGGCCTCCTCCTGCAGCGCCGCCTGCAGCGCCCGGCCGTCGGCGCGCCAGCGCAGCACGAAGTCCTCCCACAGCGACTGCCACAGCTGCGGCAGGAAATGCTCGAGTCTCTGCTCAGGCTCCAGTCCCTCAGGCAGGGGCTCGAGCGTCAGAGCTGGATCCGATTCCAGCTGCCGCAGCAGATCCTCCAGCGCCCTCGGGCCGATTCCGCAGCGACGCAGCCCCGACAGCAGATGGGGCGGGAGGGGCAGCACCTGCTGCATCCAGTAGGCATGGACCACCTCCGCGATCACGGGATCGTCGGGATCCTGAAGCCTGAGCTGGGGGGAGAGTCCGGCGCTGAGGGCCTCCCGCTGCAGGGAGCGACGGCAGAAGCCGTGGATCGTGGTGATGTCGGCGCCATCCAGCTCCTCGAGCGCCAGCAGCAGCAGCAGCCGCATCCGCTCCTGCTGGGCGGCGGGCAGGCCTCTGCAACCCTCGCGCCAGATCTCAAGAACGGCGTCATCGGCCTTGCGATCGGGAGTCTCCAGGGCATCAAGCCCGGCCTGCAGCCTCCGGCCGATCCGATCGCGCAGCTCGGCAGCGGCGGCATCGGTGAAGGTGACCACCAGGATCTGGCGCAAGGGGAGCCCGCGCTCACTCACCAGGCGCAACACCAGATGGGCCAGGGCGAAGGTCTTGCCGGTGCCGGCGCTGGCCTCCAGCAACCGCAGCCCAGGATCCAGCGACAGCCCATTGGCATCGAAGCGATCCCGTTCCGGATCCAGCCCCCCGGAGATGGGGGCAGCCGAAGGGTCGGTGCGGTCGGTGGCGCTCACGCCGCCGGCCTCCTGGCGGATGACGTGGACTCCGAGGCCTGCAGCAGCGGAGTCAGCAGCGCAGCGGCGCATTCAGCGAAGGCCCCCTCCAGCAGCTGTTCGGTGGACAGCTGGGAGCCGAAACACACCTCCATCTCCTCCTGCTCCCGTTCACCGCGCTGAAATGGCCCCCCCTCCCAGACAGCGATGGCGCGGGCGGCACCACTGCCGGGCCGCCGTGCCTCCGCCTGCAGCCAGCTCCAGCCGGTGCGGGGTGGCACCGGCCAGCAGCGCTGGTGCCAGCGTTGGCGCAGCGCCATCAGCTGCTCCAGCTGCTCCGCGGCCTCCGGCGGCGCCGGGGCCACCAGGCTGGTGCTGATCGAAAAGTCATCGCCCTGGCCGCGGCTGATCAGGGCAGCCCGCAGCGGCTGCGGCCCATCGCCGGAGGCCGCGCTGGCCAGCAGCAATTGCAGCCACAGGGACAGCTGGGAGCTGACCGATTCCCTGCCGAGCTGCACCAGCACCAGGGAATCACCGCGACCCTGCAGCGTGGCCTGCAGCGGCCCCCAGGCCGCAGTCCGCGACCAGTCCTGGCCCAGCCCGGTCAGAGAAGTCTCCAGACTGAGCCAGCGCCGCCGCAGCGACTCCGCCTCCAGCCGCCCGGCGCTGAGACCAGGCAGAAGCCCGGAACCCCGGGTCCGCCGCAGCCAGGCCTCGGCCTCAGCAAAGCCATCGGCATCGCTGGACGGGAGCCCGCCGCCCGGGGGGGCATCGCGCGCCTGGCGCAACAGGGAAGCGCGCTGACGCTCCTCCAGCTCCAGGGCCTCGAGATCCTCGAAACGCTCCTGCCATTCCCTTGGCCGCAAGCCCAGTTGCAGCAGCCAGTGACGCTGGGGATGCATCAGCCAGCCCTGCAGATCCTCAAACACCGCCGCGCTCGGGGTGTCAGGGCAGGCGGGAGGTTCATCCCCATCCCTGGCCGGCGGTTGTTCCAGAAAAGCCAGAGCCGCGGGGGAGGGCTGCGAAACCCGCTCCAGCGCTCTGCGGGCCTCCAGCAGGCGGCGGTCACAGCTGCGGGCCGGTCCTCCGCGATAGGGCTGGAAGTTCTGACGCTCCAGCGGACTGGCGGGATGGCGCCACAGCAACCGTTCCAACCCCTCGCCGAGGGATCCCCGCAGCCAGTCGAGCCAGTGACGCAGCGGAGGCGAGGGAGGCAGGGCCTCACCGGTGCGCTCATCGCGGCAGCTCCAGCTGATCAGCAGGTGATCCCTGGCCGAGAGCAGCGCCTCCAGCAGGATGTAGCGGTCCTGATCAGCGGGATCGGCGTCGCCAAGGCGGCGCTGCTGGGCGATCAGATGGAATCCGGGACGCTGCTGCTGACGGGGAAAACAGTCGGCATCCAGCCCCATGAGCACGATCACCCGGTGGGGGATGGCCCGCATCGGCTCCAGGGCGCTGATGGTGAGCGCGCCGCTGCGATGCCCGAAGCGGCCGGCATCGGCGGCGAGCGCCTCCTCGAGCACGACCGCCAGCACGGAGGCCTCCAGCTCGAGCTCTGAATCGGCGGCAGCCTCCAGCCCATCGGCAATCGCAGTCAGCAGCACGCTCTGCTCCACCTCTCCCTCGCCCGAGGGATCGAACAGATCCACGACAAGCTGCTGCAGCAGGGGCGTCCAGTCGGCGGCACGGCGACGACCCGCCAGCTGATGCAACCAGTGCTGCAACCGCTGCAGCAGATGCAGCCAACGCCCCAGCAACTCCAGCGGCAGATCGGCGTCCGCCGGCGCCACCGGCGGCTTGTCTCCCAGGGCCAATCCAGGCGTGGATGGGAGCACCAGGCTAAGCAGCAGCCGGTCCATCGCCCAGCTCAGCGAATGGGTTGCATCGCCACCGCGCTGGGGAGCATCCAACCCCCAGCGAAACCCGATCCGCTGAAGCTCCCGGTTGAGGCGGGCGATCTCCTGAGGAGAGAGGGCAAAGCGCCGCATCAGCGCCGGGCAGTCGAGCAGGGCTTCCAGGGCGGAAGCGCTCAGACGCTCTGCTGTCTGCAACAGCCGCAGCAGGGTGCGGGCCGTGCCCGACTGGGCCTGCTGACTGCGATCGGTGAGCCGCCAGGGCAGGGACACGCCTGTGGCTTCAGCGTCGCTGAACACGGAGGCCACCAATGGGGCGAAGCGCTCGATGTCGGGCGTCATCACCAGGATGTCGCGCGGCTCCAGGTCGTCGCGCTCCGCCAGCAGCTGCAGCAGACGGTCGCGCACGATCTGCACCTGCCTCAAGGCCCCTGGGCAGGGATGGAACTCCAGGGAATGGTCCCCATCCGCCAGCGACAGATCCGGACGGCGGCCGGGTTCCACCAGCTGCTCCTGGAGCTGGCCCAGCAGCGACGGGAGAGGCGTGTCATCGGTCCTGGAGCACGGGGGATGCACCAGATAGAGATCATCAAAACGGCTCTCCCCCAGCTGGGCCTCGCCGCTGCCCTCAAGCAGCTGCTGGAATTCAGCGCCCAGCCGGCCGAATCGGGCCTCCAACCCCGGAGCGTGGCGCAACCACTCCTCGCCGAAGGGCAGCTGCAGGGCGAGGGCATCGCGAAGCTGCTGACGTCGCTCCTGACAGCGGCGCCAGAGATCGCTGCAGGGGGTGAGCAGATAGATGTCCACCTGCAGGCTGCCGCTGAGGGCCTGCAGCAATCGCACCTGCACGGGAGCCAGGCTGCTGAGCCCGAACAGACGCAGCACACCGCCGCAGCTCGGAGCGAGCTCCGCCGACGCAGAACGCCTGCTTCTCAACCGGGTGATGGCACGCTCCACCCGCAGCCCGAAGGGCTCACGCCCGAGGCGTTGGCGCAAGGCCCTGTAGAGCAGTGGCTGCCAGCGCTGGCTGGCCGGCAGGCTCCCGCCATCGCCACAGGCGTCATCGGCGCCTCCCTCCCAGGCGGCCAGGAGCTCGGGGCGGTAGAGGGCGTAATCATCGAAGGCATCGGCGATGGCGCGGGCCAGCTGCCAGGCGTTGAGATCCAGCCCACCGTCCGCCGGGCGCTGCGCCAGCCAGTGGCGCAATGGCTCCCCCTCAGGCTTCTGTGCCAGCACCGGCAGCAGCTCCAGCACGGGCCACACCAGCCGGCTGGCACGCCAGGGATCCGGACCTGGCTGCGGCAGTGGATCGAGCAGCTGATCCACCAGGGCGCTGAGATGGGCCGCGGGGAAGGGGAAGCGCAGATTGGCGGCAATGCCGCCGAGCCGCAGGGCCAGCTGCTCGCCCAGCCAGCGGCTGGTGGGCCAGGTGTTCACCACCACCTGGATCTGCTGCAGAGGATCCGGCGGCGCGAGGCGCAGATGCTGGGCCAGCACGTCGACGAGGAACTCGGCGCGATTGCTGCGAACGATCGTCAGCACGGCGGAAGCCTCAGCAGGTTGAACGTCTCAACAGGCTGCGGGAGGGGGCGGCTCAGCTGCCGGGCGTCGATCCCGCCAGCGAGAGATCGCGGCGGCCCGACAGGCCGGAGAGCCCAGGGACCTGCTCCCACAGACCCGTTTCAGGGCAGTAGGCGGTCAGCGGTCCGCCATAACAGGCACCGGTGTCGATCAGGGTGATGCGGCCGCTCAGACGGCGCACCTCCGGACCGGGCGTGTGCCCCACGATCACCTCCCCGAAGCGTCCGTCATAGGCCTGCCAGAAAGGCATCCTCACGCTCAGGTCCGGCAGCCAGGTGACGGGATCGAAACCCGCATGGGTGGCCACCCAGCCCCGCCCCCAATAGGCCAGCGGCAGGCGCTCCAACCGCTCCAGCCAGCGGCTGCAGCCGCGTTCGCCCAGCTGGCGGAACGTGGCACACCCCAGCAGCTCATCAAAGGCCAGCGCCCCATCCCGGCGCAGAAGCTCCACCAGCCGCTGCTCGTGATTCCCCATCAACCAGACGGCACGGCCACGGATGACCAGGTCCCAGGCCAGATCCATGGCGGCCTCAATCTGGGGGCCGCGGTTGATCACATCCCCGCAGAGCACGATGCGATCGTCTGCGGGCAGGCGTGACACCAGCTCGAGCAACGCATCAGCGCAGCCATGCACATCGCTGATCACCCAGTGGCGCCCGGAAAATTCTGGCTGCGGGGAGAGCCTTGCAGCTCCCTGCCGGACACGGGGCACGGGTCTGGACTCGGCGGAGACAGGCACCGCTGAGCTGATCTGGTCAGGATTGAAGCTTGTGAAAAAATTCGCGGACGGCGGCATAACCGGTTGCGATGCCCCACTCTTGCCCGCGAAGGGTGCTTCTGTCATCGGGCCATCAGGGGCGCTGATCAGAGGGGATCCCGCCGCTGGGGTGGTGATCACCTCTGCGGACGGTCCCTGTCCCGTGATTCCGTTCGATGCCGCAAGATCCGCGCAGCCTGCCGGTCAGCCGTCGCGTGGCCCTGCTGGTCAGAGCACTCGACGGCGCGCGCCGCACCAACGAGGCCCTGGCCGCCTGCCAGGACGGTGAGGCCATGCTGGATGTGCTGCTCAACGCCTCGTCCAAGCTCGGGCTCGGCCTGAGCCGCGAGGACCTGCAGAACACCCCCCCGATCCGCGACTGGGTCTGGTGGAAGAACAAGGAAGCCCTGCTCACCATCGGCGACAACCGGCCCCGCTACCAGCAGGATGGGGCGCCGGGTCGATCGCAGAGCATCGCGGGCGACGAACCCCGCAAACGGTTTCTGGGACTGTTCTGAACCCCGGAATCAGGCCAGCGACGCCAAGGGATCGGCGATCGCCTCGCTGGGTGCCTCGAAACGGCCCCGCAGCACGAACTCCAGCCGCAGCTTCAGGAAGGTGATGAAGGTCTCATCGGTGGAGACCACCGCCGCGGCAGGCCTGGGTACGGAGGCGAATGCCGCACCAAGGTCCGCGGACTCCAGGAAGGCGGGACGTCGCACCAGCCAGAAGTCGATCGGGCGGTTCTGCTCGCCGTAATGGCGGGTGCGCTCGCGCAGCACCTCCTCAAGCGGCTCCTCCTCGCAGAGAAAGGCCTCGCTGGCGGCGATGAAGTGGTACGCGGTCATGGGTGGCGCTGGCCGAAGAGGGGATCGCGGCGTGGATTCTGAACCAGGGCCTTCATCTGGCGCACCGCCTGCTCCAGGCCCACCGCCAGGGCCCGGGCCACGATCGTGTGTCCGATGTTCAGCTCCTCCATGCCCTCGATCGCGGCGATCGGTTCGACGTTCTGATACGTGAGGCCGTGGCCGGCATTCACCCGCAGTCCCAGCTGACGGGCGATCGCGGAACCCTCCTGCAGCCGCGCCAGCTCCATGGGCTGTTGCGACCAGGAGGCCTCGGCATAGCGACCGGTGTGCAGCTCGACCCAGCGGGCGCCGCTCAGGCGGCAGGCCTCAAGCTGCTGGGGATCCGCATCCACGAACAGGCTGACGCCGATATCGGCCTGCTGCAGCCGGTTGCACAGTCCGGTGATGGCCTCGAGCTGAGCAATCACATCGAGGCCGCCCTCGGTGGTCACCTCCTCGCGGCGCTCCGGCACCAGGGTGACCATGTCCGGCTTCAGCCGCAGGGCGATCGCCTCCATCTCCGCCGTGGCGGCCATCTCCAGATTCAGCCGCGTGCGCAGCGTCGCCCGCAGCAGTTCCACATCACGATCCTGAATGTGTCGGCGGTCCTCCCGCAGATGGACCGTGATGCCATCGGCCCCCCCCAGCTCGGCGAGCAGGGCATAGGAGACGGGATCGGGCTCGACGGTGCGCCGGGCCTGGCGCACGTTGGCGATGTGATCGATGTTGACGCCGAGGCTGGCCATGAACAGGCGAAGTGGAAGAACAACGTGGAGCAGACGATCGATCCCGTGACGATCGGCGTGCGGCCGCAATGGCAACTGCCTGTCCGCATCATCCAGGCCCTTGCTCAGAGCCTAGGTTCAGGCTGAAGGTTCAGAGGTCGAAAGGCGTTGTCGGCGCAGTCGGGACATCCGTGGGTGGCGCGTCCCGTAGAGCCGAGCCCCGAGCCCACGGCGATCACGGATCCAGGGTCCGCTGTGATCGCCGGCAACCCATGCTGGGGCCACGCCTCTGAAGCAGAGCCAACCCCAGCATCGGCACCGCCGGTGAGGCGGGAACAGGGTCTGTGCAACGGCATCAGCCCCTGGCTCTCCCCACTGGCGATGGTGGTCACCCAGGACCTGGTCCTGCGGACCTACTTCCGCTCGGTCCTGGTGCTGGACCGTCAGCATCTGCCGCTGACGGGCCCGGTGCTGCTCGCACCCACCCACCGGGCGCGCTGGGACGCGTTGATGCTGCCCCATGCGGCAGGCCGGCGAGTGACCGGCCGGGATTGCCGCTTCATGGTCACGAAGGATGAGATGGGCGGGGTGCAGGGGTGGCTCCTGCATCGCCTCGGTTGCTTCCCCGTCGATCAGGGCCGCCCCACGATGGCCAGCCTGCGCTACCCGATCGACCTGCTCAAGGCCGGCGAGCAGCTGGTGGTGTTTCCCGAGGGACGCATCCAGCGGGATGACAGCCCGATCCGCCCCCAGCAGGGGCTGGCCAGGCTGGCCCTGCTGGCCGTCAGCCAGGGCGTGACCCTGCCGGTTGTGCCTGTCGGGATCGCCTACTCCCATCCACGGCCTTGGCTGCGCGACAGGGCGGCGGTCTGCTTCGGCCCGGCTCTCTGGCCGCAGGGGGAAGGGAGGGAAGCGGCACGGGCCTTCAACGACCATCTGGGCGCCGCGATGCGGTCGGCCGAGCAAGCGGCCCGCCAGGCGGTGGGACGGCCCCTGGAAGCCCCGTAGAGTCCCCTTTTGACTCCTGACGCCGTGAACCGGGCACCCCGATCCGTCGCAGCATCCGCTCTGAACCGGGTCCTGTGCAGCGCCATGCTGGTTCTGGGCACCGGCCTGATCGGTGCCGTGAGCGCCCCGCTCGCCCCGGTCCTCGCCCAGGGCCAGACCGCCGCCTCAGGATCCAGCAGCTCGGCCTACAGCGCCGGCGCCGTCAGCAGCCTCCTGGCCCGTGGCGATGCGGCGGCTGCCGCCGGCAACCTCACGGAGGCCAAACGGCTCTATGACGACGCCCGCAACGTCAGCAAGAACCTGCAGAGCTTCTACCGGAGCATCTCCGGCGCCTTCCGCGGGCTTGATGCCCGCATCCCCCGCGAGATGGACGACAAGGGGCGTCAGGCCCTCGATCTGCTCACCCAGGCCAACCTGAGGCTGGCGGCCCTGCTGCGCCGCCAGGGGCAGTCCGAAGTGGCCGTCCCCCTGCTGGTTGAGGTGGTGTCCATCATGACCCCGGCCTCAGAACAGGGCCGCAAGGCCTATCAGCAACTGGTCGAGATCGGGTTCGTCACGACCCCGTACACCGCCCCCTCCGAAGCCGGCAAGTAGCGACACGAGCAATCCCCCTAGATTGCGACCTCAGCTTCGTTTCACCGTTCCACCCCTCGATCCATGGTTCAGCCGGAGGCCGTCCGCGAGGCCATCCAACGCGCCCTGCCCGACGCTTCCGTGGAAGTGGAGGATCTCACCGGAGGCGGCGATCACCTGCAGGTGCATGTGGTCTCCTCCGCCTTCAGCGGTCTGAGCCGGGTGCGCCAGCACCAGCTCGTGTACGGCGCCCTGCGGCAGGAACTGGCCAGCGAGGCCATCCACGCCCTGGCGGTTCACACCGCCACCCCCTGACCCGACCCCTTACACCCGCAGATGGACGCCTCTCTTCAGCAGCGCATCGAAACCCTGGTTGCCAGCAGCAAGGTCCTGGTCTTCATGAAGGGCAACAAGCTGATGCCCCAGTGCGGCTTCTCCAACAACGTGGTGCAGATTCTCAGCGCCCTCGGGGTTCCGTTTGAAACCTTCGATGTGCTCTCCGACATGGAGATCCGTCAGGGCATCAAGGAATTTTCCGATTGGCCCACGATTCCCCAGGTGTACGTGAACGGGGAATTCCTCGGCGGCTCCGACATCCTGATCGAGATGTACAACTCCGGCGAACTGCGCGAGAAGCTGGAGATCGCCCTGGCGAGCTGAAAACCCGCCATAGAAAGCAGCGGAAGGGGGGCATGCACCCCCTTTTTTATTGCCTGCAATACGCCATAAGACCAGGCAGGGCCTGTTGAGTAAAGGGGAGCGACCTACGCCACTCTGCATCTCCCTGGACCTCTCAAGGAGCGAAATCGCACCGCAAACAATCAAGCCACTGAGGAGCGATCAGAAATAGCAAGGACATCGAAAGCGCGCAGGCGCATCCATTGGCATGAAGAACTTCTTGATCAGTGCAAGTGACCTGTCCTTTCTGAGCGTTCAAACAAGCATTCCAATGATTCGCGTTGTCGATTACGACAAGAGCGGGGAACCCATCTATGGATATTACGACACAAGCAATCATAAACTGATTCAGCTGGGAACTCTCGGCAGCTTTGATCTGATGCAGACGCCATGGGCGTCGCTGCTGCCGAATGATCCAGGTGACGGCCCAGGCGGCGGCCCCCTCTCAGCCAACGCAGGATCTCCGTTAGGCCTTCGCAATGTTCAAGGCCTGTTCAATAATCTCACCGCCCCAAACAGGCAGCAGTGGGGAGCCGCCGGCTACAACTTCGCCCGCTCCACCTCGGTGCTCGGCACCGATGGACGCACCATCTATCAGAGTTATCTGCAGCAGCGCACCAGCAATGGCCTCTGGAGTCCGGGAGCGGCAGATCGCACCAAAACCACCAAGACCTACGACACTCAAGGTGGCGTCATCTACAACGTCGATACCGCCGCCCAGAACGCGGTGGATTCCCTGGCCAGCACCGCCTGGCAAGCCCTGACGACCGACCAGAAAGCGTTGGTGCAGGACTCCAACTGGCATGCCTCCATCAGCGCTTCCGGTGAGGTCAACCTGGCCTCCCGCTACGCCAATCCCTACCTCACCGTCTATGACTACACGCCTCGGCTGATTTCGCAGCGGGTTGATTCATCCTTCGTCAATCCCGGCGACAGCGCAACCACTCCCCTCAATCAGCTTTCAGCGCTGCTGCGCGACAACATGCTCGCCGGAGCCACCGATCCTGCCGACGTGGGTGGTGTGATCAATGATGTGCAGATCTATCAAGTCACAGACATCAATACGGGATCGTTCAAGGTCGGCGGCTACGACGCGGACGGTACCGCCAATCCGAATGGTCTGTATTTCAAGGAATCGATCGTTCGCAACCTGGCCCATGGCATCGTGGGTGACCCCAGCATCACCGGCTGGCAGGTGCTGTTTGGCCAGTTCTTTGATCACGGCCTCGATTTCATTGACAAAGGCGGCAACACCATCAATGGTGCCTCCTCGAAAATCTATATTCCTCT
>JBAWXG010000024.1:0-32182 GCA_037144195.1 Synechococcus sp. ELA057 | reverse complement strand
CGGTCGCAAGCGGTCGCAAGCGGTCGCAAGCGGTCGCAAGCGGTCGCAAGCGGTCGCAAGCGGTCCCCGGTGCCCGCCTGCTGTCCGGCGGCGAGCACCCGGGGCCGTCGCGACCGATGTTCAGGTCAGCTCGCGCAGCTCCTCGACGCAGCGCGTGATGCAGTCGCCATCCTCCAGGGAGCAGGTGGTGATGCACTGGAAGTAGCTGTCCACAGCGTCGCTGGCGCCGGTCTCGGCCGTGGCGCTGGTCGTGGTGTTGGTCGTGGCGCTGGCAGTCCCTCGAAGCAGGCTCATCGCAGGTTGAGACAAGTGTGAAGTCAGCCTATGCACACAATTTCTGGCGTGCCAGAGAAATGAGCTGAGTTACCTATGGCTCTGTGAAGTTGTGTGAGCTGAGCTTCAAGACGCTTTGCGCAGGTTCTCGGCCTGCTGGGCCTCCTCGCCTCTCTCCCCCGAGCGCCGGCTCTGTTCGCGCTTCGCTTCTGAGCGGGCCTGCTGTTTGCGGCGGTTCGCCTCGCGCTGGCGTTCCCGCTCCTGCAGCTGTTCGGCCTGGAGGGCGGCCTCGGATTCCTCGCGTTTGCGCTCCTGGTAATAGGCGTAGTCGCCTCTGTAGAGCACCAGCTCGCCATCGCGGATCTCGACGATCTTGTTGGCGACCCTGCCGATGAAGTAGCGGTCGTGCGAGACGATCAGGGCGCTGCCGTCGTAGTCCACCAGCGCATCCTCCAGCATCTGTTTGGCGGGGATGTCCAGGTGGTTGGTGGGTTCATCGAGAACCAGCAGGTTGCAGGGCGTCAGCAGCATCAGGGCGAGCGCCAGCCGGGCCTTCTCCCCACCGGAGAGCTGGCCCACCTGCTTGAACACGGCGTCGTTGCTGAAGCAGAAGCTGCCGAGCAGGGAGCGCACCTGGGTCTGGGTCCAGTCCGGAACCGCCTCGAACAGGGTGTCGATCACGGTCTTGTTCAGATCGAGGGCCTCGGCCTGGTTCTGCTCGAAGAAGCCGCTCACCACGCCGTGTTCTCCGAGCCCGGCGCTGCCTTCCTCTGGCTGCTCCAGCCCCAGGATCAGCCGCAGCAGTGTCGACTTTCCGGCCCCGTTCGGGCCCACGAAGGCGATGCGGTCGCCCCGCTCCACCTCCAGCTGGGCCCCGAGGAACAGGATGCGATCGCCATAGGCGTGGGTGAGGTCCTTGATCACGGCCACCTGGCGGCCGCAGCGGGGCGCGGGCGGAAAGCGGAACCGGGGGCCGGAGAGGGTCTCGATCGGGGCCTCGACCCGTTCCACCTTCTCGAGCAGCTTTTCACGGCTCTTGGCCTGGGTGCTGCGGGTGGCGCTGGCGCGGAAGCGGTCGATGTAGGCCTGCTGGACACTCAGTTCTTTCTGCTGACGCTCAAAGGCCGCCTGCCTGGCATCGCGCTCCAGCTCCTTCTGCTCGAGGTGCTGGCTGTAGTTCCCCAGGTAGCAGCGGGAGACACCTCGCTCGGTTTCGACGATCTGGTTGCAGACCCGGTCCAGAAAGGCCCGGTCATGGCTGATCACCACCAGGGGGATCGTCTGGGCCAGAAGGTAACCCTCCAGCCACTGGATCGTCTCCACATCCAGGTGGTTGGTGGGCTCATCCAGCAGCAGCAGATCGGGCTCCTGCAGCAGGATCTTGCCCAGAGCGATGCGCATCTGCCAGCCGCCGGAGTACGCCGATACCGGCTGCTCCGCGCCCTCCAGGCTGAAGGAGAGGGATGGGAGCAGTTTGTCGATGCGGGCGTCGAGCTCGTAGCCGTGCAGGGCCTCGAAACGGCTCTGCAACTGCCCCAGCTCGTCGATCAGGCGGTCGAGATGGTCGGGGTCTTCGGCGGCCCGTTCGCCGGCCATCTCCAGTTCCACCCGCCGCTGGCGCTGAAGCACCTCGGCGGCTTCGCCGAAGGCCTGAAACAGCTCCTCGCGCACACTGCGCTGGGGATCGACGTCGAATTCCTGGCGCAGGTAGGCGATCCGCGGCGATCCGGTGCGGATCACCTGGCCGCTGCTGGGTTCCTCCAGGCCCGCCAGGATGCGGAGCTGGGTCGATTTGCCGGCTCCATTGACGCCGACCAGGCCGATCCGGTCGCCGGGTTTGATCTCCCAGGTGACATCCCGCAGCACCTCCCCCGTGGGATAGATCTTGCCGATGCGTTCAAGGCGCAGCACGGAGCCGGAGAGACGGATGTGGCTGCATCATCCCCTGTCACCCCGAGCGGCCCCTGTCGCCCGCATACCCTCCCGGGCCGATCAGCGATGATCGGGGGATGATCAAACGACTGGAGCAGGTCGCCGCCCTCGTGGTCGCGGCAGGCCTGGCGATCGTCAGCTACTGGCTGTTCTTCAGCTGGGCCCAGGGCGGCGGTGCCAATCGGCGCCCACCGGTGCGTCAGTCGTCGTTGCCCGGTGACTCACAGACCGCCGCGGGCCTTGCTCAGCCAGCGCCCACTGGCGCTGTCATCGATGCTGTCGAGATGCTCCCTCACCTCTTCGGCAGTCACCGGCAGGCCTTCAGCTTCACCGATCTCGACGATGCGTCGCAGGGCTCCTGAGGGGTCCTGAAGGGCCTGACGGAACAGGGATTGGGTGAGTTCGCTGTCGGCGCTGATGCGGCCGTAAAGCGCGGCGGCGTTGGGGCTGCCCATCGGTGGCTGTCTCTCCTGCGGGGAGGGATGGCGAGCGGGATGCACGCCGCTCCGACACTATGCAAGCCGGTCGCCACTGCCCACCGGTCTGGACAGTCGTTAACCCGGAGGACCTGCCATGGACCTGCCGGCAGGTCTCTCGGCTGCTCAGGCGGCGTTGGGTTGGCAGATCTCCTCGGTGCCGCTGGCCGAGGCATCCTCCATGGTGCGGGCATCGAGGCAGAGCACCTTGCGCAGCTGGGCGTAGTTCGCGGCCAGACCCTGGCGCCCCTCCTGCTCGGCGCCGTACTCAGCCCGCTGCAGCACGTGATGCAGATGGGTGAGCAGATAGGTGCTGATCACGGCGGAAACGAGCACATCGCTGCGTTCGACGCTGCGGCGCCGGCGGCCTGAGCCGGCAGGAGCTGCTGAAGCCTGGCGCGGTTTCGCCGGGGAGGGTGTGGGAGAGGAGCGGGCCATGGGTGTTGGGGCGGTGCTCTGTTGTGCCTTCAGCATAGTGCTGGATAGTATCCATGCCGGTCTCTGTACACTGGCAACTAGCCAGGGCGATCCAAGGGGCAGTGCCCACCCGTCAGACCTCATCGAGCGGTCGAGCCAAGTCGCCCCGCATCCAGGTCGTCCTGCCGGAAGATCTCTGCGCCCGTCTGGCGGCGCTGGCGGACGTCGAGTCCCGCACCGTCAGCAACATGGCCAAGGTGCTGATTCAGCAGGGGGTGGAGCGGCTGGAGCGCCAGCTGGGCGTGGCGCCATCCCCTGCGGCTCCAATGCAGGAAGTCGCTAGGAAGCCAATCTCTGCGCAGGAGGGTTTACCCCACGCTGCTTCAGAGAATGCTGTCGCTCCTGCGGGCGCTGCTGCAGGGGCTGATCTCCCCGTGCAGACCGGGCCTCCGGCTGCACCCGATCCGATCAGCACGGAGGCCCGCACAGAGGCCCTGAGGCAGTCGCTCGAGCACCAGGAGGTGGCCAGGCCCCAGCGGCGTGGTCCCAGGCGTCTGCGTCTGCAGCGTCCGGTCGTCTGAGCGGCTCTCCCGGAGTCTCTAACGGGAGGCTTCCGCCCGCACCCCCAGTAGAGCCGCCCGCTCCGCCCCGGTCACGGAGGGCAGCGACCCCGGCTGGCGGCGGTGGTGCCACCAGGCCAGCAGGGCGAAGGCCAGGGCTTCCCGCTGGTCATCGGCGATCCCCAGCTCCAGAAGCGGCCGCACGCGCACACCGCAGCAGCGCCGGCGCAGTTCTCGCATCAGGGTGTCGTTGCGGGCACCACCACCGGCCACCAGCAGGTCCAGGGGCAGGGTGCCGCGCCGCAGCTCCTGGGCCACCGCGCCGGCGCTCAGGGCCGTGAGGCTGGCCAGGGCATCGGCGCTGCTGTGCCCGGGGCGGCTCTCCTGCAGGTCCTTCAGCCGCCGTTCCAGATCCGCGGCGCCGAACAGTTCACGGCCGGTGGATTTGGGAGGCTGCTGCTGGAAATACGGCTCCTGCAGCCAACGCTGCACCAGGGATTCATCCACCTGTCCTTCGGCAGCCCAGCCGCCGCCGGCATCGAAGAGCCGGGCCCCGCCGCTGAGGCGCTGGCTGGCCAGGTCGATGAGTGTGTTGGCGGGACCGCAATCCCAGCCCCGCACCGGCGCGTTGCGCTCCGGTCCCCGGGCCGGGGGGATGAGGGTGACATTGGCGATGCCACCCAGGTTGAGCAGGGCGCGCCAGCCTCCGATCCTCCCCAGCAACGCCGCGTCGGTGGCCGGCACCAGCGGGGCTCCCTGCCCCCCCAGGGCCAGATCGGCGCCGCGGAAGTCATGGATGACGGGAGTGGCCAGCAGCTGGGCCAGCAGCGGGGCCTGCAGCACCTGCCAGCTGGCACCACGGCGTCCGTCAGCCGGAGGGCGGTGCCACACCGTCTGGCCGTGACACCCCACCAGCTGGGCAGCGCCATCGGGATCGCAGCGCCGGGCCGCCCGCGCCTGCGCCTCGGTGATCGCCTCGGCCAGCTCCAGCCAGTCGGCAGCCGCGAGGGGGCTCCCCTGGCCGGCCTCGATGATTCGCTGCCGCAGCTCCGGTGTGTAGGCATGGTTGGCACTGGCCAGGATCGTCCAGCGGGGCCGCAGCACCGGGCCGTGGAACTCCGCCAGCACCGCATCGACGCCATCGGCACTGGTGCCGCTCATCAGCCCCAGCACCTTCATGGCCGCGCTCCTGGGCGGCGGCCGCGTCCGAAGCTTGGGGCACAGCGCTTCACAACCGGCCCAGCCGCTCGAGATCCTCGCTGCGGCCGATCACCACCAGCAGTTCATCGGCTGCGAGCACGTGGGAGGCCGGAGGGTTCACCTGCAGCTGATGGGGGGGGCCGGCAGCCAGCACGTTGATGGCGTGATTCCGGCGCAGGTTCAGATCCCGCAGGCTGCGGCCCACCAGGGCGGGCGGCACCTTGATCTCCTCGATGCTGTGGTTCGCGTCGAGGCGAAGGCGATCCAGCAGGTTGGGGCGCACCAGCTCCAGCCCGAGACGGCTGCCCTGCATCTTCGAGGGGAAGACCACCCGGTGGGCGCCGACACGCAGCAGCATCTTCTCGTGCAGATCGCTGGTGGCGCGTGAGATCACCTGCTGCACCTGGCTGCCTGCGGAGTCCCTGACGATCAGGGTGGCGGTGATGCTCGCTTCGATCGGTTCGCTGATCGCCACCACCACGGTGCCCACGTCGAGCGCCCCAGCGTCCCGCAGGGCCTCTTCATCGGTGCAGTCGACGATCCGGCATTCGATCCCCGGCTCCTGTTGCCGCAGCGTGTCGATCGCCCGCTGGTTGAGGTCGATGGCCAGAACCTCCCGGCCGGCCCGCACCAGTTCCCGGCAGACGGCGCTGCCGAAGCGGCCGACGCCGATGACACAGAAGCTGTTCGCCACCGCATCGCGCTCACCCTGCCACTGCCACCAGGGATTCATGCCGGTCATGGCCTCGCACCCCGCATCCTCAGGACCGTCCGATTCATAGATAGACCTCCTCGCGGGGGTAGCCGACACGGGCTTGCTGCCGGTGGCCGTAGAGGGCAGAGAGCATCAGCAGGATGCCGACCCTGCCGACGAACATCCCGACCATCAGCACCAGTTGTCCCCAGCGGTTGAGCTGGGCGGTGACACCGACATCCAGACCGACCGTACCGAAGGCGGAGACGCAGGTGAACAGCTTTTCCAGAAAGGTGAACGCCTCGCTCCCCGGCGTACCGGCTGTGGTGTTGCCCAGTCCGAGCAGCAGGGCCATGGCCACGATGAACAGGGCCGAGGCGATGGTCACCCCGATGGCCCGCAGGATCACCCGGTCTGGCAGTTCCCGGTTGCGCAGAACCACCACCTCCTGACCCCGAAGGGTGGAGCGGGTGGCGGCGATCAGGGCCGCGAAGGTGGTGGTCTTGATCCCGCCTCCCGTGCCCCCGGGGCTGGCACCGATGAACATCAGCACGATCATCAGCAGCAGGCCGGCGTCGGAGATCGTCTGCAGGCTCAGGGGAACCGTGTTGAATCCGGCCGTGCGGCAGGTGATCGACTGGAACAGGGTCACCTGGAGGCGGTGCCAGAGGCTGAGGCTGGCCACCATCTCCTCGGTGGCGAACTGTTCGGTGAACAGCAGGCCGATCGCCCCCACCAGGATGAGCACCACCGTGGTGCGCACCACCAGCCGGGTGTGCAGGCTCAGTCGGCGGAGGCGCTGAAGCCGGAAGCGATTCACCCACAGATCATTGGTGACACGCCAGCCGATGCCACCGATCACGATCAACGATCCGATCACCCCGCTCACCCAGGGGTTGTCGCCGTAGGCGATCAGATTGTCGCTCCAGAGACCGAAGCCGGCATTGTTGTAGGCGCTGATGCAGTGGAACAGGGCAGCCCAGAGCCTGCGGCCTGGCTGGGGGATGTCGCTGAAGCCGAACATATAGAGCACCAGCGTCCCCAGCCCGATCACCACGGCCGCGATCAGCAGGATCTGATGCAGGGTGGGCCCGATGCCACCGACGCCGAATTCATCGAGGGCTCTGCCTCTGTCGAGCCGTTGCCTCAATCCGGATCGCCCCTGCACGAACCCCTGCAGGAAGGTGGTGATCGCCATCAGCCCGAGGCCACCGGTCAGGATCAGGGCCGCCAGCAGCGCCTGGCCGATGCCGGTCAGGTCCCGGCCGATGTCGATGATCGACAGGCCCGTGACCGTGATCGCTGAGGTGACGGTGAACAGGGCCTCCCACAGACCCACCGCATCGCTTGAACAGAGGGGACTCGCCAGCAGCAGGGTGCCTGCGGCGATCACGAGACCACCGGAGAGGACGGTGAACTGGGGCACGGACAGCCGCTGGCCCCAGCGCCACCGCGGTGGCACCGGTCGACCAGCAGCCTTCCCATCCGGGGCCATGGGGCGAGGTGAGGACTCGACTCAGCGGTTGGGCTGAGGGGTCATGCGCAGGTAGGGGCGGATCTCGGTGACACCCTTGGGGAACTTGGCGCGGGCTTCATCGGTGGGGATGGAGGGCACCACCACGCAGTCCTCGCCGTCCTTCCAGTTCACGGGTGTGGCGACGGAGTGGTTGTCGGTGAGCTGCAGCGAATCGATCACGCGCAGGATCTCGTCGAAGTTGCGGCCGGTGCTGGCGGGATAGGTGATCTGCAGCCGCAGCTTCTTGTTGGGGTCGATGATGAACACCGAACGCACGGTGAGGTTGTTGAGCGCATTGGGATGGATCATCCCGTAGAGGTCGCTCACCTTCTTGTCGGCGTCGGCGAGGATCGGGTAGTCGACGACGGTGTTCTGGGTTTCGTTGATGTCGCCGATCCAGCCCTTGTGGCTCTCGGCGGAGTCGACGCTCAGGGCGATGGTCTTGACGTTGCGCTTTTCCCACTCGGGGCGCAGGCGTGCGACCTCGCCCAGCTCGGTGGTGCAGACGGGGGTGTAGTCGGCGGGGTGTGAAAACAGCACCACCCAGCTGCCGGCACCGAAGTCGTAGAGGTTGATCGGGCCGAGCTGGGAATCCTGGGTGAAATCGGGGACGGTGTCGCCGAGTTGCAGCGCCATGGGAATGGGATGGATCTCAAGATTCAGATGTTGGCACAGGCCCCTGCGCTCCGCCTGGTTCCGTATCCCCATCCCCACGGGTATCCGCAGGCCAGACCAGCAGGCGCCGCTGCAGGTTCTGCAGCCCCAGAGCGGCGGTGGCGGAGATGAACAGCATCGCCGGCTCCAGGGCTCGGGCCCGCTCGAGTTCCGCTGCCGGGCAGCGATCGATCTGGTTGCCCACCACCAGCTGGGGCAGCTCCGATCCCAACCCGTCCAGGATCCGGCGCACCGTGGTCAGTTGTTCCGGCCAGTCCGGATCGGCCAGATCCACCACCAGCAGCAGGCCATCGGCATCGAGGGCTTCCTCGATCGTGGAGCGGAAGGCCTCCACCAGCGGCGGTGGCAGATCGCGGATGAAGCCGACCGTGTCCGTGATCAGCAGGCTCCGCTCCACCCTCCCCTGCTCATCGATGAGCTGCAGCCGGCGCGTCGTTGGATCCAGGGTGGCGAACAGCTTGTCCTCCGCCAGCACGGCCTCCTGGGCGGGGGCCCGCGTCAAGGCGTTGAGCAGGGAACTCTTGCCGGCGTTGGTGTAGCCCACCAGGGCCAGGCGGCAGAGGCCACCCCGCCGCTGGCGAAGCCGGGCCCGGTGCTCTCCGAGGCGGGCGACTTCGCGCTGCAGCCGCTCCAGGCGCCTGGCAATCGCCCGCCGATCCTTCTCCAGCTGGGTCTCCCCCGGCCCGCGGGTGCCGATTCCCCCGCCCTGCCGCGACAGGCTGCTGCCACGCCCCACCAACCGCGGCAGGCGGTAGCGCAGCTGGGCGAGCTCCACCTGCAGGCGCCCCGCGCCGCTGGCGGCCCGCTGGGCAAAGATGTCGAGGATGAGCTCGCTGCGATCGCTGACCGGCAGATCCAGGCTGCGCTCCAGGTTGCGGCTCTGCACCGGGGTCAGCTCCCTGTCGGTGACGACCAGATCGGCCCCCAGGCGCCTCGCCTCGAGGGCGGCCTCCTGCAGCTTCCCTTCCCCCCACAGCGGGCCGCTGCTGTCGTGCCGGCGGCGCTGCTCCACCACCCCGACCGGAATCCCTCCGGCGCTGCGCACCAGCCCTTCCAGTTCGGCCACCTCCCGCTGGCTGCGGATCGGATTGGAGCCGCTCAGGCAGAGCAGCAGCACCCGCTCCTGTGTCGCTGCGGTCCGCTTGCCGTCTCGTTCCTCCGCTTCACCCGCTTCCTGTGGAGGCTCCTCGCACAGCGCGTTGAGGTGTCCTTCCCCTGCCGTGCGCCAGGGGGATGGACCAGCGTCAGGCCGCAGCAGCAGGGCCGGCCATTCCCCTCCCCTGCCGCTGTCCTGGGCGAAGCGCAACCAGAGGCAGGCCTGCAGATCCATGGCCACCAGCGCTTCCTGCGGGGCGGGCTGAAGCTGCGGCTGGCGGCCGAGGCCCTTGCAGGTCAGCAGCCGCAGTGCATGGCCCTGGCGCCGCTGCGAGCCGCCGAGATGCTCCATCAGGCGACTGGATCCCTCGAGATCACCCACCCACAGCAGCCTGCAGAGCCCCCGCTCATCGACCACCAGGCTGAGGGGCAGTTCCAGATCGCGGGCTTCCTGTGCCAGACGCTGCAGGATCGCGGGATCGGCGATGGCTTCCGCGGGGTGGCGGCGGTGGCAGAGGCGCTCCAGCCGTCGTCGTTCCGCCGGTCGCAGGCCCGCTGTGCGCCCGGCCAGCGCGCTCTGCTTCACGGGCGACGCACCAGCAGGCAGGGCACGCCGGCGGCCTGGGCGGCGGCCGCGTCCTCAGGGGAATCGCCGATGTGCCAGGCCTCACGGGGCTGCAGCTCCAGCAGTTCCAGGGCCTGCAGCAGCGGCTCCGGGCTGGGCTTGCCGGCCCCGGCCCGGCTCGAGATCACCACAGCCGTGAACCATTGGCTCAGATCCAAGGCCTCGAGCAGGTTGATCAGCCGCTGGTCGAAGTTGCTGACCACGGCCAGCCGCAGTCCCTGGCGGTGCCAGCGGGCCAGGGCTCCCGGCACATCTTGGGGAACCATCCAGAGATCCGGATCGGCAAAACGCTCGAACAGGTCCCGGTGCAGCCGGGGGGTCCCGGGCGCCTCTCCAAGCCGGTTGAGCAGGGCATCGATGCGATCCGCCCACCATTGGCGTTCCGCCTGCTGCAGGTCCGGCCCGTCCAGCCCGGGGAAGGCCAGGGGAGGGGCCTGGCTGTAGATCACGGCAAAGGCCCGGTCGATCTCCTGCGCATCCAGCCGCAGGCCATGCTCAGCCGCGACGGCGGCATAGGTGGTTCCCACCGAGTCGCGCAGGCTGATCAGGGTGCCCATCGCATCGAGCAGCAGGCCCCGGGGGCGTGGCCAGGGGGGTGCACCGCCGGCTGGAAGCGGCTGCGGGGTGGATCGGATCATCGCGGCCAGTCCGCCAGCCATCCGGCCGCCACCCGCAGGGTGTGGGGCAGTCCGGGCATCCGGCTGAGGTAGGCCAGCTGCCGGAGGCGGAAGGCAGTGCGGCCCGCCAGGGTGATACCGGCACCGCAGAGGGTCGCCTCCTGAACACCCAGCGAGAGCATCTCGCCCAGATCGTTCCAGTGGAAGGGCTGCAGGCTTCCGCCCTCCAGGGAACGCAGCAGGTTGTCGGCCAGGAGCGGAGCCTGCTGGAAGGCCACCTGGGCCGTGGATGGCAGCGGTTCGGTGCCGCCATCCACTCCGGCCAGATCGCCGATCACAAACAGGTCGGGCTGGTTCAGAATCTGCAGGCTGGGCTCGCAGCGCAGGCGGCCGCGCCCATCGCGCGGCGGCGGTGGGTTGATGGCCGGCGGCTGAAACGCCAGTCCGGCGGTCCAGATCACCGCGCGCACGGGCAGTTGCTCCTCGCTTGCGGCCGAGTCGGTGGCCCCCTCGGCGCCAGGGGCGTGGCGCAGCCGCAGGCGATCGGCCTCCACCGCCGTCACGGTCGTGTTGGTGCGCAGGGTGACATCGCGGCGCGTCAGGGCGGCCTCGGCCTGTTCCCGATTGAAGGCGCGGGCGTGGGGAAGCAGCCGCGGGCCCTGCTCGATCAGCTCGATCCGGCAGCTGTCGGGCACCAGATCGGCCAGCTTGCACGCCAGCTCAGCACCGGTGGGGCCGGCCCCCACGATGGCCAGCCGCTGCAGCGGGCGGTCATGACGCTCCAGCTCGCTCAGCAGGGCCTGAAGACGGTCCACATCAGCCAGACTGCGGAAGCCGAGGCTGTGCTGATCAGCGCCGGGGATGCCGAAGGTGGCGCCACCCCCCCCGCAGGCGAGCACGAGGCGGCTGTAGGTGATCACCTGGCCGGCGCGGGTGTGGACCCGCCGCTGATCGGCGTCGATCCGATCCACTCGGTCCTGCAGCCAGGCGACCCCCCGACCGGCCAGCAGGGTGCCGTAGCGGGGGGCGATCTCCCAGCGACGCAGTTCACCGCTGAGCAGCTCGTAGAGCAGGGGCAGGAACAGAAAACGCTCCTGGGGTTCGATCAGCAGGATCGGCGGGTGGCCGGCCTTCCCGGCCAGGGCCAGGGCGGTGTAGAGGCCTCCGAAGCCGCCTCCCACGATCACGATCGGGGCGGCGTCGCTGAAACCCGGGGAGCCTGAATCCATGGGCGAACCCTACCCAGTGAATTCCCTCGGGGGTGATGATGCTTAGATGATGGCCGCCTCCACCGCGTTCGCTGATCAGGCTCAAGGGAGCAATCCGTCAGAGCCCCTTCCGCCTCTGCCGCTGCCCCTGGA
This sequence comes from Synechococcus sp. ELA057, assembly GCA_037144195.1. GTDB lineage: Bacteria > Cyanobacteriota > Cyanobacteriia > PCC-6307 > Cyanobiaceae > Cyanobium. The sequence goes on along the minus strand of JBAWXG010000024.1, from coordinate 20,741 downwards.
TCAGGCCCTGCAGCAGTTGGAGGGCCTCGACGCCCTGGGTCGCATGCGCTGGGCTGCCCGGATCTTCGGCGACGGGCTGGTGATGACCACCAGCTTCGGCATTCAGTCGGCCGTGCTGCTGCACATGGCCAGCGAGCTGCACAGGCGGGACGGGATCCCCCCCATCCCGGTGCTGTGGGTCGACACCGGCTATCTGCCTGCCGAGACCTATCGCTATGTCGAGCAACTGCGCGACCTGTTGCACATCGATCTGCGGGTGGTGCAGGCGGAGTTGAGCCCGGCCCGGATGGAGGCTCTGCACGGCAGGCTCTGGGAGAGCGGGCGCCTCGAGGATCTCCAGCTCTACAACCGCCTGCGCAAGGTGGAACCGCTCGATCGCGCCTTCGGCAGCCTCGGGGTGCGCTGCTGGGCCAGTGGCGTGCGCAGCAAGCAGACCGATCACCGCAGCAGCATGCGCCCGCTGGATGCGGTGCGCGGCAGCTGGTCGCTGCGGCCTTTGCTCGCCTGGAGCAGCCGGGACATCTACTACTACATGCAGGAGCACGATCTGCCCCAGCACCCGCTGTTTGAGCAGGGCTATTCCACGGTCGGCGACTGGCATTCGAGCGCTCCTGATGACGGCACGACCAGCGGCCGTGCCACCCGTTTCGGCGGCATCCAGCAGGAGTGCGGCATCCATCTGCCCGGTGTGTCGGGCGAGGGCATCTGATCCCGGTGGGTCAGCCTGAGGCCGCTGCCATGGCGTCTCCTGCCAGCCGCTGGTTGCTGGTGGGCAACAGCCGCTGGCACTGGGCCGAAGCAACTCCGGCTGGATTGCGCATCAGCCACGAGGATCCGCAGCAGGCTCAGCCGCTGCCGGCGGCAGGGGCGCCCCTCGCCTGGGCGGCCGTGGGCCCCCTGCCCGAGGCGTGTCCGCTGGATCCTGGGCGCCGTGTGCTCACCGATGCGGTGCCGCTGCTGGGTGCGCCCGGCTGGCTGGGCGTGGACCGGGCCCTGGCGGGTTGGTGGGCGTGGCAGCACTACAGGGGGCCTGTGCTGGTGGCCGATGCGGGCACCGTGCTCAGCCTGACCCTGGTGGACGCCGAGGGGGTCTTTGCGGGCGGCCGCCTGTTAGCGGGGTGTGGTCTGCAGCTGCGGGCGATGGCCGCTGGCACCGCAGGGCTGGTCGCTCCGCTCTGGTCCGATCCGGAGCAGCGGCAGGAGCATGCGGATGCCTGGCCGCGGCAGACGCTGGAGGCGATGACCACCGGCGTCGTGCGGGGATCGGCCGCCGCCGTGGCCGTTGCCTTTTCCGATGCCCTGGCCCGTTTCAGCAACTGCCGGCTGGTGCTGACCGGTGGCGACGGGGACGTGCTGGCCCCCTGGGTGGGCGCCCAGCTGGAGGGCCGGGAGGCCAGGTTCGACCTGGTCGCCGATCTGGCCCTCCGAGCTCTGGTGGACCTGCGGCCTGGCGGGATCGAGGCACCGCGCCCAACCGGATAGCGGAGCGCTCCAGGCCGCCTGCAGCTCAGGCGAGCCCCAGATCCTCCAGCAGCTGATCGGCCATGGTTTCGGCCTTCACCTTGGTGTAGATGCGCTCAATCTTGCCTGCGGGGTCGATCACGAAGGTGTGACGCATCATTCCCATGTATTCCTTGCCCATGAATTTCTTGAGGCCATAGCTGTCGTAGGCCGCAGCCATCGGGCAGGGTTCCTCATCGGTGAGCAGCGGAAACGGCAGGGAGAACTTGGCGATGAACTTGCCGTGGCTGGTGGCGCCGTCCTTGCTGATGCCGAACACCTTGATGCCGTGTGCCTCAAATGCACTCCATCGGTCTCGGAAATTACAGGCCTCCTTGGTGCAGCCGGGCGTGTCATCTTTGGGGTAGAAGTACAGCACCACGCGCGTTCCGAGCAGGTCGGGCAGGCTCACGGCGTTGCCGTTCTGATCCGGAAGGGTGAAGGCGGGAGCGGGATCGCCAACCTGCAAAGCCATGGTGCGCCTGGGAAAAGCTTGTGGAGCCTAGGCAGTTGCCCCCCTGAAGCGCTCAAGAGTCTCAATAAGAGACGCAAAAATCTGTTTTTGGGACCTTGTTGTCTGGATGACGTCGCGGTTTCTATGTTTCCAAGGAAGTCACGCTGCCACTCCATGCTCAAGCGTCTCTCTTTTGGTCTCGTTGTTGGATCCGCTGCCGCTCTGGCGGTGCTCCCCGTCTCGGCTGCCGTGCAGAACGATCTGCCGATCCGCTGGAACACCGGCGGAGCCGTCTGGTCCACCAATCAGGCTGCCGTCGATACCTTCCTGTCCACCGGCCAGGTCACCGACCGTGGGCTCGAGGGTGGTCTGAACCGCTCCGGCTGGACTGCCGACGAGATCCGCACCGGCATGACCAAGACCTACAACGTGAACCTGGTGGGTGTGTCCCGCTTCCTCTATTCGCCCGCCGGGGTGAAGTTCCTCAAGAACGCCACCAGCAGCTATTTCCCCTACTGGAGCATGAACACCTACGCGGTTCAGGCTCTGCGCTCCGCGATCATTCTCGATGCTGCCGATGGGGTGATCTCCTCGGCAACGATCATGCGCAAGCTACCCACCGATTTCCGCCTGGCCGATTTCTGCAACACCTATACCGGAGCCCAGAACATCTGTGCCGAGGGCCGCTGCCGTGAGGGCAGTGCCCAGTGCACGTCGCTGCTCTCCTGGTATGTGTTCCTGCCGGCCTGCATCCAGGCCAATCAGGTGCTGGAGCCCGTGGCCGAGGTGCGCACCGCCCCGGCGCCGGAGCCGGCACCCGCTCCGGCGGCTCCCGTGCGCGGCCTCTGGTGAGATCAGGGCCTGCGGCCCTTGCTGCGGCCCCGGGTTCCGGGGCCGCTTTCACCCTTTGGCTCTGAGGCGGGAGTGCGGGCCTGCCCCTTGAGCAGCACATGCACCAGGCGCTGGGGCAGGATCACGCCCCGTTGGCGCTCGAACAGTGCGGCCAGGGACGCAATCGCCTGCGGTTCCAGCCCCGCGGCCAGCTGGGCGCGATACCCGGATCCGGCCCCAAGCCAGCGCTGCAGCAGCCCATCGCTGAGCGGCAGGCTCAGGGTTTCCTCCCAGCGCTCCTGCTCCAGCTCCCAGCCTGCTTCCGCAAGCAGCGAGGCCAGGCTGGAGGCCTGCCCCTGCCGCGTCTCCAGCTCCGGGGTCTCCAGGGCCGCGGCCTGTTGCAGCAGCCTCAGATTCTCTCCGCGGCTGTCCTGGCCGCTGATCACCGCCAGCAGACTGCCCGCCGGACCTTCGAGGGGATCGCTGAACAGGAAACGGGCCTGGGCGGCCGGCTCGGCTCTGCTGCTGAAATCCTGCACCGCGGTGGCCAGGCATTCGGGCGGATCGTTGCGAAAGGGCTGGCGGGCGGCGATCCAGGCGAAGCGCTCTCCAGGCTCCAGCCAGGGCTCCAGATGTGCCGGTCTGGACGGGTCCAGCAGCAGCAGCCGTGGCCGCCGGAGCGGATCCAGCAGCTGCAGCTGCGCCTCGAGCCGATCGCGCTCAGCCTGATCGCGCAGGGCGATCACCACCTCCCCCTCGGCAGCGGCCTCCAGAGGATCCAGTGCCCAGAGCAGGGAGCGGGCTTCCAGCACCAGCACCCGGTCGAGCCGCTGCACCGAGGCGCCCTGCCAGAAGCGGCGGCGCAGCTGATCGAGCCGCTCGCCTTCTGCGGCCGCCTGGCGTTGCAGCCAGCGCATCAGCTGCCGATCCTCACCGGAACTGCTCAGCCATTCGGGTGGATCACAGGCCGACTCGGCGGCGGCGGCCAGCTGGGCGGCCCGGCGCTGCTGCAGCCTCGGGCGCAGGTTCCCCTCCCAGCCCAGGGCCCCCGGCTGCCAGAACACTTCTCCCTGCAGGGCGCTGGGCAGGTACTGCTGGGCGACCCAGTGCTGCGCATAGGCGTGGGGATAGCGGTAGCCCACCCCATCGCCGAAGGCCGCGCCATCGCGGTTGGCATCGCGCAGGTGGGCGGGCACCTGTTGCCGGTTGGACTCCCTGACGGCCTTGACGGCATCGAAGAAGCCCAGGCTGCTGTTGCTCTTCTCGGTGGCCGCCAGGTAAAGGGTGGCGTGGGCCAGGGGGTAGAGCCCCTCCGGCAGCCCGATCCGCTCGAAGGCGGCGGCGCAGGCCTCCACCACCACCATCGCCTGGGGATCGGCCAGACCGATGTCCTCACCGGCGGAGATCAGCAACCGCCGCAGGATGAAGCGCGGGTTCTCGCCGGCCTCGATCATCCGCGCCAGCCAGAACAGCGCCGCATCCGGATCCGATCCCCGGATCGATTTGATGAAGGCGCTGATCGTGTCGAAATGGGCGTCGCCCTGCTTGTCGTAGAGCACCGCCCGCTGCTGGATCGAGTCTTCGGCGATGGCCAGATCGATGTGGATGCTGCCGTCGTCGCCGGGCTCGGTGGTCTCGACCGCCAGTTCGAGGGCATTGAGCAGGCTGCGGGCGTCGCCGCCGGCCACATCGAGCAGATGGGCGGTCGCCTCCGGGCTCAGCTCGACCCGCCTTGCGCCATAGCCATGCTGCTCGTCCCGCAGGGCCCGCTGCAGCAGCTGCTCCAGGTCGGAGCGCTCGAGCGGTTGCAGCCGGAACAGCCGCGAGCGGCTGACCAGGGCCTTGTTGACCTCGAAGAAGGGGTTCTCGGTGGTGGCACCGATGAGGGTCAGGGTGCCGTTCTCCACCCAGGGGAGCAGGGCGTCCTGCTGGGCGGCGTTGAACCGGTGCACCTCATCGATGAACAGGATCGTGCGCAGACCGTGCTGTTCAAGCCGGCGCTGGGCGGCCTCGACTTCGGCGCGCAGATCCTTCACCCCGGCGAGCACGGCATTGAGGCTGCTGAAGTGGGCGCGGGTGCTGCCCGCGATGATCCGCGCCAGGGTCGTCTTGCCCGTGCCGGGCGGTCCGTGCAGGATCAGATTCCCCACCCGGTCGGCCGCGATCGCGCGTCGCAGCAACCGTCCGGGGCCGAGGATGGCCTGCTGGCCCACGAAGTCCTCCAGGCGGGCGGGCCGCAGCCGATCGGCCAGGGGGGCGATCCGTTTCAGCTCCTGCTCGCGCCGGTGCTGGAAGAGGTCGCTCACAGGGCTGGCTCCAACACCATGTCAGCGGGCAGATCTCGGGTAACTTGCCGCGAAACGCCGCAAGCTGCCCAGTGCGCCGCCAGGCCTCTTCATTCCGCAAGGTTGTCCCGTGGCGGCGCCCTGTCGCATGCCTGCTGATTCTGCCCCTGGCGGCGCTGGCCGGTTGTTCCGGGCAGGCAGCCAAGCCCCAGCAACCGCTCAGTGTGCAGACGGCCCTGGTGGGTGAGGGACGCTTCGCCCCCGGCATCGATGTGGTCAGCCGCATCCAGTCCACCAGCAACGTGGTGATGCGGCCTGAGGCGAACGGCCGGGTGGTTCGCATTCTCGCCAGCCAGGGGCAGCGGGTGAAGGCCGGCCAGCCGATCCTGGTGCTCGACAACGTGCAGGAATCGGCGACCCTCAACGCGAGCCGCGCCGAGGCGATCAAGAACAGGGCCAATGCCGAGCGCTACGTCTACCTGAACGAGCAGGGGGCGGTTTCAACCAAGGAGCGCGATTTCTACGTCACCCAGGCGATTCAGAGCGCCGATCAGGTGCGGGCCAACGCTGCCAACCTCGGTTACAAATTCGTCACCGCACCGATCGACGGCATCATCGGCAATCTTGATTCGGTGAAGCTGGGCGACTACGTGCAGCAGGGGCAGGCGATCACCGGGATCGTCAACAATGCCCTGTTGTGGACGCTGATGGATGTGCCGTCCACCCAGGCTTCCCAGGTGAAGCTGGGTCTGCCGGTGCAGCTGGTCAGCCAGACCAATCCGCCCATCCGCGGGGTGGGCAAGGTGGTGTTCATTTCCCCCTACTACGGGGTCAATGATGAGAAATCTTCCCCCAACACCGTTCTGGTGAAGGCCGTCTTCCCCAACCTCACCGGCCAGCTCAAGACCGGTCAGTTCGTGCACAACCGCATCATCACCGCCGTCAGCGATCAGCTGGCGGTGCCGGCGCAGGCGGTGCAGATGAAGGCCTCCCAGGCCTTTGTGTTCAAGCTGGTTCCCTTGCGCGAGGTGTTGCCCAAGATCCAGGCCTCCCCGGCGGTTCCCGAGGCCCAGAAGCAGACCATGGCCAAGCTGCCCGGCAGCACACCGATTGCGGTGCAGGTGCCCGTGCAGCTGGGTCAGATGCAGTCCAATGCCTTCCCGGTGATCTCCGGGCTGAGCAAGGGAGATCAGGTGATCGTCTCCAATACCGCCCTGCTGCGCACGGGGATGCCTGTGCGGGTGAGCGACAGCGGATCCCCCAACTGAGTTAGCCATGTCGCTTTCCGATAATTTCATCAAACGGCCGGTTCTCACGACCGTCTGCAGCATCCTGATCGTGCTGGTGGGACTGATTGCCATCCCCACCCTTTCGATCGAAAACCTGCCCAATATCGCACCGCCGCTGATCCAGGTCACCGCCAACTACGGCGGCGCCAACTCCGTGGTGACCGAGCAGGCGGTGACCAACCCGATCGAACAGCAGATCAATGGAGTGCCGGGGGCGAGCTACATCTCGTCCACCAGCAACATGACGGGGAACAGTGTGATCTCCGTCTATTTCAATGAAGGCACCGATATCAATATCGACCAGGTCAATGTGCAGAACCGGGTCTCCCTGGCGATGCCCCAGCTGCCCCAGCAGGTTCAGGCCACCGGTGTGTCCGTCAGCCAGAGCACCCCATCGATCCTGCTGGCCTATCAGGTGTCTTCGACCAAGGGGCAGTTCGATGCACCCTTTCTCAATGGCCTGATCTATCAGAACCTTTATTACGAACTGGGCCGGGTTCCAGGCGTTGCCAATGTCAACCTTCTGGGGGGCAGCAACCCGGCCTACTGGCTATTCGTTGATCCCGTCAAACTTTCAGCCAACAACGTCACTGCCGAAGAGGTTGTGTCGGCTGTACGCAGCCAGAACAGCGTGGCCATCGGTGGCATCGTCGGCGGCCCTCCCGCCGGAGGCGATCAGCAGTTCGCTTATCCGATCCTGGTCAAGAACAACGGCAACCTGGTGTCGGTCGATGAACTCAACCAGCTGATCATCGCTCGTTCACCCCAGGGCAATCTGCTGCGCCTGCAGGATGTGGGCCAGGCCACCTATGGCTTCAACAGCTACGGCCAGGTGGCGATCAGCAAGCAGAAGTATCCCGCCATCACCGTGGCCGTCTTCCAGACGCCAGAGAGCAACGCTCTGGATGTGTCGGATGCGGTTGTGCAGGTGATGAACCAGTTCAGCCAGACGGTGCCCCCCGGGGTGACCGTGAATCAGATCTACAACATCGGCCAGTTCATTCAATCGGCTGTGGAAGGTGTGGTCGACGCCTTGGGCCTGGCGATCGTTCTGGTGCTGCTGATCCTTTACATCTTCCTGCAGGATTGGCGCGCCACTGTGGTGCCCAGCCTGGCGATTCCGATCTCGCTGGTGGGCACCTTCGCCTTCATCAAAGCCTTCGGCTTTTCGATCAATCAGCTCACCCTGCTGGGCCTGGTGCTGGCCACCGGTCTGGTGGTGGACGACGCCATCGTGGTGATCGAGGCCGTCTCCAAAAACCTCGAACGGGGAATGAGCCCGCGAAAGGCGGCACTCGATTGCATGGGCGAGTTGATCGGAGCTCTGATCGCCACCGCCCTGGTGCTGATGGCCGTGTTCGTGCCTGTGGCGTTCTACCCCGGTGGCATCGGCATCATCTACCGCCAGTTCGCGCTCACGATCGCCTTCTCGATCGCCATTTCCGCCTTCAACGCGCTGACCTTCTCGCCGATGCTTTCGGCATTGATTCTGCGCAGTGAAAAGGCCCCGCCTCCCGGCCGTGTGGTTGGCGCCATCGCCGGTGTGCTGGTGGGTCTGGCCTTCGGTCGTTTCAGTGCCGCCTCCTTCGGCCCGATCACCTATGCCATCGGTGTGGTGATCGGCGTTCTGGCTGGAGCCAATCTGCAGTGGGTGTTCGAGCGCTTTAACCACTTCTTCGGCCTTGTCGAGCAGGCGTACGCCAATCTGGTGAGCTTCCTCATCCGCAAGCGGCGGCTGATCATGGCCGCCCTTGCCGGCGGCATCGTGCTCACAGTGATCGCTTTCTCAGCGCTGCCTTCCGCCTTCATCCCGGAAGAGGATCAGGGCTATGGCCTGGGAATCTTCCAGATGCAGAATGGTGCCTCTCTGAGCCAGACGCAGAAGCTCGCGAGCGAGATCGCCACGGTTCTCAACGAAGAGGAAGAGATCGATGCCGCCGCTGTGGTCAGCGGCTACGGCTTCAACGGCGCCAGCCCTGATCAGGGGGTGTTCTTCTATGGATTCAAGCCCCTGGAGGAGCGCAGTGGTGCGGATCAGAAGGCTCCCGCCATCGTGCAGCGACTCAACGCCAAGCTCAGCAAGCTGAGTGCTGGCCTGGCCGTCGCCGCCCAGCCTCCCGCCATCCCGGGTTTCTCGGCCCAGGGCGGCTTCTATTTCCAGTTCAACGACCAGAGCAACGGCTCCTACAGCTTCAATCAGTTCGATGATCTGGCCAACCAGCTCGTGGCCCGTGCCCGCGCTACGGATTACTTCAGCACCGTCTATACCCAGTTCATCCCCAGCGCTCCTGCTTTCGAACTGACGATCGATCGCTCCATCCTGGGTGCCTTGGATGTCGATTTCCAGGAGGCGATGAGCACGATCGCCGTGTTGGCTGGCGGCAATTATTCAGGCCTCACCTATGAGGCAGGCCAGGTGCGCAACATCTATGTGCAATCCCAGGCCGAGAACCGCAGCAAACTCGAGGACGTTCTTGCTTATTACGTGCGCAACAAGCAGGGCAAGATGGTGCAGGTTTCGGAGTTCGCCGATACACAGCTCAGCAGCGCACCGCCAGTCATCAGCCACTACAACCTTTACCGCACGATCCTGGTGCAGGGGGCTGAAGGTAACGGCAAGAGCTCCGGCCAGGCGCTTGACAAGATCCAGCAGGTGTTCAAGCAGCTCAACTTCAACAACATCGGCTATGCCTTCACCGGCCTGGCGGCCCTGCAGCTGTCTGCCGGCAGTGCCAGTGTGCTCGTCTTCGGTCTTGGGGTTCTGGTGGTGTATCTGGTGCTCTCGGCCCAGTACGAGAGCTATGTCACACCGGTGGTCATCCTGATGACGGTGCCGCTGGCCATGCTCGGCGCCCTGGTGTTCCTGGCTCTGCGTTCGATCGATCTCAACATCTATGCCCAGGTGGGCCTGGTCACCCTCATCGGCCTGGCGGCCAAGAACGGCATCCTGATCGTGGAGGTGGCTGAGCAGCACATGCACGCCGGCATGAGTGCCGCTGAAGCGGCGATCGCATCGGCTGAGTCACGCCTGCGCCCGATTCTGATGACGGCCATCGCAGCCCTGGCGGGCTTCCTGCCCCTGGTGGTGGCCTCCACAGCCGGCGCCAACAGCCAGCAATCCCTGGGCACCGTGATCTTCGGCGGTCTGCTGGTGGCCACCGTGCTGTCGCTCTGCGTCGTTCCTCCCTTCTATGTGGTGATCAAGCACCTCGAGGAGCGCTGGTTCGGACCTGAAGCCTCTGCAGCTGAGCTGGAGAGCTGAGGATCGGCCCCTTGCAACCCTCGGAACGCTCTGTTCCGAGGGCAGGGTGGTTGCGAATCGATCAGGTGATCAACGATCAGGTGATCACCGTGGGACGGTCCATCCCCGTCCTTTGTCTGATTTCGGCAAGCGCGTCGATGGCGCTGATCAGATCACCCAGGGCCTCCTGGGGATCCTGGTTCAGATCGCCGCTGGGAGGCACGTAGCTTTCCAGGTACACCCGCAGCGTGGCGCCCTGGGTGCCGGTGCCTGACAGCCTCAGCACCACGCGGCTGCCGTCGTCGAGCAGCAGGCGCAGGCCCTGGCCGCTGGTGAGGGAGCCGTCCACCGGATCGGTGTAGGCGAAGTCGTCTGCCGTGGCGATGCTGCGGCCGGCGAAGCGCTGGCCCACCAGGGCGGGCAGCATCGCCTTGATGCGGTCGTAGAGGCCATGGGCTGCCTCGCTGGCGATCGCTTCGTAGTCGTGGCGGGAGTAGTAATGGCGGCCGAAGCGGGCCCAGTGCTCCTGCATGATCTCGGCCACGGAGCAGCCCCGCGCCGCCAGGATGTTGAGCCAGAAGAGCACGGCCCAGAGGCCATCCTTCTCACGGATGTGGTTGCTGCCGGTGCCGAAGCTCTCCTCACCGCAGAGGGTGATGCGGCCGGCATCGAGCAGATTGCCGAAGAATTTCCAGCCCGTGGGCGTCTCGAAGCAGGAGATGCCCAGCGCCTTGGCGACCACATCGACGGCGGCACTGGTGGGCATCGAGCGGGCCACACCGGAGAGTCCGCCGGCATAGCCCGGCACCAGGGTGGCCTGGGCGGTGAGCACGGCAAGGCTGTCGCTGGGGTTCACGAAGCAGTGACGCCCCAGGATCATGTTGCGGTCGCCGTCGCCGTCGCAGGCGGCACCGAAGTCGTAGCTGTCTCCCTTGAGCAGCAGATCCGCCAGCTCGTGGGCATAGGTGAGGTTCGGATCCGGGTGGCCGCCACCGAAATCCTCCAGGGGGATGCCGTTGCGCACCGTTCCGGCCGGAGCACCCAGCAGCTGCTCGAACACCCGGGAGGCGTAGGGGCCGGTGACCGCATGCATGGCATCGAAGGCCAGGCGGAAATCGCTGCGCAGCAGGGCGGCGATGCGATCGAAGTCGAACAGCTGCTGCATCAGAGCCGCATAGCCATCGACGCCGTCGATCACCTCCACCTGCATGGCTCCGACGCGGGATTGACCGGGAGCATCCAGGGGCAGGGGTGCGGCTTCGAGGATGCGGTAGCCCTCGAGCTGGCGGGTGGTGGCGTAGATCGCCTCGGTGAGCGATTCCGGTGCCGGGCCGCCGTTGGCGCCGTTGATCTTGACGCCGAAATCCCCCTCAGGTCCGCCTGGGTTGTGGCTGGCCGAGAGGATCACACCGCAGACTGCCCCTGTGCTGCGGATCAGATGGGAGGCGGCGGGGGTGGAGAGGATGCCGCCGGTGGTGGTGATCAACCGGGCCACACCATGGGCTGCGGCCATGCGCGCGATCACGTCGATCGCTTCCCGGTTGCCGTAGCGCCCATCGCCGCCCACCACCACGGTGCCGCCGGCGATGCCCGGCACCACCCGCAGGGAGGCCTCGATGAAACTCTCTAGGTAGTGGGGGGTCTGGAAGTGGCGGCTGCTCTTGCGCAGGCCGGAGGTGCCTGGCTTCTGATCCTGGAAGGGCTGCTCCAGGCTCACCTCGCGGATCAAGCTGTCCGTGCTGGTCATGGATCTGCTCCGGCCGGGGAGACTGGCGGTCAACCTACGCCAGCCTGATTAAGGCTTCACTGGCCGATCCTGCTGCCCTGCCTAGGGTTCGGGCATGGCTGAACCATCATCCGCTTGCTTCTCCGCAGCCCGGGGCCTCGTTGCCGCTCTGCTGGTTGTTTGGCCTGGTGCTGTGACACGGGCTCAGGCTGCGCCGCTCCCCTACGACCAGGCGGTGGCCATCAGCGATCGTGCGGCCCATGCCGTGCTCAGCCGCGCCGGCAGGGAGACCTGTCTGCGGGGAAAACTCACCCGGGCGCTTTTGATCCTCTCGGACAGCTGTCAGGCCGGTGGGATCCGCAACGGCCTCTGCAGCCTGGCCGATGAGGCGGTGGTGGTGACCCCGATGACGCTGCCGTTCATGGACGACACGTCACGGCGCCTGCTGCAGCTCAGCGCCGACGCCAAGCCTCAGGCCGCTTCCCGCAGCACGCCCTGAGCGACGCTGCGCACCAGCCTTCAGGGTGCTCCCTTGCCCTTCGGTGCCGGCAGGGGAGCGCCGGGTCGGCAGATGATCGTCAGCTGATTGGCCACTTTGTCGAGCGCATCGCGGCGCTCCAGGCTTGGGGTCTGGACCGTGCGGGCGTTCTGGGTGATCTCCCAGAGCACGTCCTTGCAGCCGGCTGAGAGGAGCGGATGATCCAGCAGGGGATCGGCCTGGCTGCGGCTCTGGTCACAGCTGCTGGCGGTGTTCTCACGGCTGCAGGCCAGGGTCGTGAGCTGGAGGTTGCGGAACACCGTGGTCGGCGGAAACACCTGCGGATCGAGCTTCTGCTGGCTGCGGGCCGGTGTCTGGGCGCAGGTGCACAGCAGCAGAGCGGCCAGGCCGACGCCGGCCGGCAGGCTGCAGGGGGTGAACCGGCTCATCGGCAGAGGCAAGACGAACCCATCATGGCGGCATCAGATCCGCGTGACTCCGCTCAGAGCCCCGATCTGACCGCGCCGCAGCGGAATCTGGCTGCGTTGCCAGAACGCCGCCAGCTGATCGCGGATCCAGGGCGGCGCCTCGGCCAGCAGTTGCCGCATCAACCTGTTGTGCGACAGCCGCTCGCCCCGCTTCCACTCCCTGTGCTGCAGCGCCTGGATCCAGGCGATCTCGCTGCGGCGCTGCCACGCGAGCGCCGCCAGGGCGTGGTCAACAGCGCCGGCGCGGGCTGAGGCGGATCCGCTGGCGAGGGGGCCGGCCAGATGATCGGCCGCCACCACCGCATCCCGCAGGCCCATGGAGGTGCCCTGGGCCCGGACCGGGCTCATCGGGTGGGCCGCGTCGCCGAGCAGCAGCAGCCCGGGTTGCCACCAGCGCTGGGCCAGGCCCACGCGCACCGGCAGGCGCTGCGGACCATCGATCACCTCGGGCGGCAGTTCCTGCAGGGCCGCTGCGAGCGCGGTGGGGCAGAGCTGGCGCCACAGCTGTAGCCAGTCCTCCGGGCTGCGGGCCGACCGCTCGCCGGGCTGCAGCGGCATGCCCAGCTGCACGCCGCCGCGGGCGGAGGGGTACAGCGCCAGCGAGCGATCCCCGGCCAGCACGGTGTGAAAGCGTCCGGCCAGCGCTGCGATCAATGGGGCAGAGGCCGGCTCCGGCAGCTGAAACCACAGCACATCGATGGGCCGCTGGTGCTGGCCGAGATCCAGACCCGCCGCCCGTCGCAGGCTGGAGCCGCGTCCATCGCAGGCCACCACCAGATCGGCCCTGAGCTCCTGGCCGTCGTGGAGCCTGACTCCGAGGACACGGCCCTCCCTCCCGCTGATCGGGCCGCTCACACCGCAGCCCAGTCTCAGTTCGGCATTGGGGATGATCCGGAGCGCGTCGGCCAGGGCCTTCACCAGGCTGCAGGGATCCACCAGGGTGCAGGGAGCCCCGCTGTCCATGGGCTCGTCCACCTGGAACAACGGGCGCCGCTCGAGCCAGAACGACCAGCCCTGCAGCGGCCTCTGGATCACCGTTTCGGGGAGGGGCCACAGCCCCATGGCCGCCAGGGCCTCCAGGCCGCTGGGCATCAGCGCTTCGCCGCGGAACAGGCCACCGAGGCTGTTGCGGGCCTCCAGCACCGTCACCGACACCCCGTGCCTGGCCAGCAGCAGGGCCAGAGACAGGCCAGTGGGCCCGGCGCCGGCGATCAGAACGCTGGCCACGGCGTTCAGGGCAGACCGCCGCTCAGGGCTGGGCCTGCTCAGTGGATGCCGAATTGTTGCGGGGGGGGATCCCCAGCAGGGAGTGCTTCTTGTTGATCAGGTAATCCACGAGTTCCTGCTGCAGGGTGAGCAGTTCATGGGTGCAACCGCGGAAGGCGGCACGATGGCGGATCTCATCGTGGCGGGTGTGCAGATCGCGCAGCATCAGATTGATGGCATCGAGCCGCGGGGTGGCGTTGCGCGTGGGAGGGGCCTGCGTCATCGGTACTCCTGGGCTGGGGACGCTGCTACACCCCGAGCGTAGACGCCGTCTGAGGAGCCAATCCGTTGCGAGCGACGCTTCAGAGCTGACGCCGATCGAGGGCCTCGCACAGGCGGGTGACGGCGGAGGCCAGCTGGGCCTGCGGATCAGGCGGAGCCACGGCATTGTCGGAGCGACGCGCTGCTTCGATCGCCCGCACGATCAGAAACACCACAAAGGCGATGACCACAAAGTTGATCAGCGCCACGATCACAGCCCCTGCGGGCCAGTTGGCGATGGCGCCCACATTCGCCGCTTTGAGGGCCGGTTGCAGCAGATTGCCCATCACCAGGGAGACAACGGCATCCACCACCTTGCCGAAGGCCCCACCGATGACGACCGCGACCGCGAGGTCGACGACATTGCCTTTGTTGATGAAGGCCCTGAAGTCGGAAAGAAAGGTAGAGCGAGAGCGTGGCATGTTTGTTGGGATGGGTGTCAAGCGTGCCGCTCAGGCGATGGGTTGCGCCGGATCGGGAACAGGGGACTTTGCGATGAGAACGTAGCCATGAACCTCGCTGCATGCATTGTCTTGTTTTGACGCTTCAGATTTGACTGAAGGTCTGCCCTGATGTCTCCATCCCATCAGGTTCCGGCGGGCTGAGCTGATTCCCGGCTCCCTCCCCCGGATCGCTCTGATGTTCTCTCCACCCCACTCCCGCAACGCTGTCTGACGCGCAGGAGCTTTCGCTCCAGCCGATGGTTGATGCCCAGCTCCGCCCCCTTCCACATCCGATCCATTTCCCGGGTGAAGTGTGCGGCCAACAGGGGAGAGTCGATCCGCATCAGGGTTTCGTCGTTGCTGTAGGCGGCTGAGGGGCTCCAGTTGAAGGAGCCCGTGATGACGGATCGGTTGTCGATCACAGCGACTTTGTGATGCAGCTTGTCGCCGCGGGCCAGGCGCGGGCTGCCTGCCCCTTCGATCGCTCGCTGCCAGGGTCGATTGCCGGCTTCGAGTCGGCAGCGTTGATCCGGCAGGCTGACCCCCAGCAGATCCAGCAGCTCGCTGTAGGAGCGCGTGGCGAAGCCCGGATCGGCCAGCACCCGCAGCGTCACCCCACGCGTTCGCAGCTGCCCAAGCCTGTCGACCAGGTTCTGGGCGGAGAAGACGAACAGGGCCAGGTCGAGCTTGCGCCGGACGCCGACCAACTGCCGTTCCAACCACAGCAGGCCATTGCCTGGATCGTGGCGGCGGTGGGGGGCGAAGAGCACCTCCACCGTGGTGGATCCGATCTGCACCCTGGTGGCTCCCCCTTCCCCCTTGGCCAACCCGAAGCGGCTGTCGCGCAGACCGCCCGGGCCATCGCCCCACAGCCGTGCGAATTCGTCTGCAAACACCCCCGCCAGCGCCTGGCTCTCGAAGCGCAGCAGATGGTTCACGTTGCCGCGGGTGCGGGGATCGTCCGGATCGCCGTGGATGCACGAGGGGCTGAAGTTCGCCGAACCGGTCACCACCAGGCGCCGGTCCACCACCATGAATTTGTGATGCATGAGGCCACTGCCGGCGCTGCCATCGGCCGTGTCATCGATCAAGGGCACCCCCGCCCGCTGCAGGATCGCCACCGCATCGCCTTGCCCCAGGGCCTGTAGTTGGGCGACGCGATGCCGCTGATGGGGCTCCAGATCGATCGGGTGCTGCTGGCTCCAGGGGGTGCTGTAGCCGTTCTCCAGCACCACCCTCACCCGCACCCCCCGTCTTTGCGCCTCCACCAGGGCCTGGGCCACCGCCGGCAGCGACAGCTCCTGCACGGCAACGAGCACCTCGGCCCTGGCAGCCCGGATCGCCTCGAGGATCATGGCTTCGAGGTCATCTCCCTGGCGCCACTGGCCGCTGATCGGGCTGCGGTAGCGCCCATCAGCCCTGTGGTTGAAGGCCACCTGGATCCCCGGCGGCAGCGGCAGGCTCTGCTGCTGACCGCGGAAGCGTTCAGCCGGTGCGTGCCCGCAGCCTCCGATCAGCGCGGCCAGGAGCAAGACGCCGATCAGCCAGCCCCCTGACGGCGGCCGTTGGACGCTCTGGCGCAGCGACGGCATGGCTGGAAGTCGCGTTCATCCAGCCAGGGTTCCCGCGCCCAGTCTCTGCAGTGGCTGCGTGTCCCGGTTTCAGCTCACGGGTTTGCGCTCAGGGGTTTGCGCTCAACCGTGGCCGGGCATCTCGGAGGTGCGCAGCATCGCGGCGAACCAGAGACTCCCGAGGATCACGGCCGCGAGCACCCCGGCACCGATGCCGACCCGAACCATCAGCAGGGCGACCACGGCTGGGAAAAGCACCGAGCCCGCCGTGGGTGTGAGGGCGACGATCGCCCGCAGGGTCGGGTTGGAGGCGGGAGCGGTGGTCATCAGAACCACTCGGCCACGGCCTGACTGGCGGGATTGCTGTTGTCCTCGGGCGTGGTGCGCCTGAACTCGAGGGTGATGTTGCGGCGCTGCTCCCCATCGGCGGCGATGGCCTCGATGGGATAGAGCTGCTGGCCATCGCGGAAGGGCACCTGGATGCGGAAGGTGCCATCGGGGGAGAGGGGCACGTCTTCACCACCGATGGTGAGGCGTGCGGCGGGATCGGTGGCGCCGTAGACGATCAGCTCGGCATCGGCGACGAGCCAGAAGGAGCGCTGACGGGGTGCCAGGCCAGCACCGGATTCGCTGCGGCCGGAGGCCCAGAGGCCCATGGCGGAGGCGGAGAACCCCTCACCGGCAGCAGCGGCCTGATCGAACTCATGGAAGGCCTCGGAGCCGCGCCCGAGACGGCGCCAGCCGCTGGTGGCGCTCTGGTAGAGGCGCTCGTGCAGGCCGGAATCGGAGCCGCCGGGATTCAGATCGGCGCTGATGGGAGCGGAACCGGCCTCGAGGGAGAAGGGAACGAACTGATCGAGGATCTGCTCGGAGGGATGGAGAGCGGGAACGCGGGCGACGGAGGAGAAGGCCAGGGAGATCCAGCCGCCGGCATTGGACCTGCGGAAGCCGAGCTCGACGCGGTAGTCGCGATCGGAGAGGGGCACGGGGATGTACCACTCGGAGGCGTTGGCATCGACGACCACCTCCTGCAGGGTGTGGGGATGGGCGGAGCCACCGGCGAGGCCGGTGACATCGGCGACGCGGAGGCAGAGCTGGGCGCCGCCATCGGCGAAGGCGCGGGCGCGATCGTGCTCGGCGATGTCCCAGAAGACATAGGCCCACTGGGGATCGCGAGGCAGGAAGACGACGCGCGTCTCGCTGGCAGGTCGCTGGGCGGGGGCCATCTCCGCCTCGATCGAGGCCAGGTTGAGATCGCTTTCGCTACTGCGGGCGCTGATCGCTTCCAGCAGTTCGTCCTTTGTCTTGCGGCTGTAGAGCGTGATCCCCAGTTCGCTGGCGATCTGGCGCAGTTGCCGCAGGGTCTGCGAAGCCAGAGTCGAGAGCGGGGATGGGCTCACAGCTGAAGATTTCGTTCGGGATCAGTTTGATGGACGCACCTGTCGATTGGCTGCCCTGGCCCACAGGCCGTCAGCATCCACTGACGGCTGCGGACGGCAGCACCGTGCAGCAGAAAGGGGCGGACCGTCAATAGACGGCCCGCCCCGCAGTGCTTTTGATGATCCCAGAGCCTTCCGGCGTCAGCGGGAGATGCTGCGGTAGGGCACCTTGGCCAGGTAATCCATGCCCGTGTTGCCCTGGGCCGATCCCACGCCGCGTAGGGCGGGGAGGGTGCGCACCCAGGGGAGATAGTCCTCGGGGAAGCCGCCGCGGCGCTGCTGGGCGCGGACCGGGAAGGCCTTGGCGGTGCCGGTGTACACGATCTGGGGGAAGCCCAGGATGCCGCGGTAGTAGGCGTCGTAGCGGGGGGAGGTGAGGTTGAAGGGGGTCTCACCGATGTCACGGGAACCCACCACCCGGTTGCGGTGGTAAGGAACGGTGTCGTAGCCGAAGGCGTCGAGGTATTCCTGGGAATCGAGGATGTCGTCGACCATGCCGCGCACGCCGCGGGTCATCAGCACAGCCGACCAGGCGATCTCCTCGGATTTGCCATGGGTGGGGCGGCCCAGCAGCTTCTCCACCAGGTGGCGCACCACCTTGTAGTTGCTGTTGAGGTTGTAGAAGCTGCGGGTGAAGGTGTCCGACAGGCACAGGGAGCGGATGAAATCGCGCACCGTGATCTGGCCGTCGCGCAGCTGACTCTCGAGGGTGCGGTCGCGGTCGACCTTGAAGGCGTGGAAGAAGATCTGGCGGTAGGCCGTCTCGATCACGAAGTTCTGGTCCTCGCGGTCGATCGCCTTGTCGAGGGTGGCGGTACGGGCATCCTCATCGGAGCCGACCCGGAACGGTTTAACCCGTGAGTTCTGGGTGGTGGGGGCGTAGTTGAGGAGGGGAAGAGCCACGCGGGGACAGGACATCCGTTGCTGGCGATCGTAGAAGTGAGGGCCGGTCCAGCTTCCCCGGCCCGCCTCACGGCTCACAGTCCGTAACGTTGAGCGTCTGGCCCAGCGCCGCTCACCAGCCCAGCAGTGACAGCGGTGCCTGATCTGCCACTGCCGCTCCGCTCGCCTGATCGGTGCCTGATCCCGGGGCCGTCCCATCGGTTGACCTGACCTCCTGGCCGTCGGCCTGGGCGATGCGCACCTCGATGCAGAAGGAGGCCGTGTTCGAGAGGCCCTGCACCGTGCTGCTGCGCAGCCGCACATCCGGCCCGGCGAAGCTGAAGCGCTCCAGCGACTCCATCGTCTCGTAGGCGGTGGTCAGCACCAGCTCGTCGCGCGCGTCCATGGCGAAGTGGCCCGCCACCGGAGCGGTCTCGGCGTAGCCGCGGTCCCGCAGCAGCAGGCCCGCCCGGCCTCGCTCATCCTGCGGGATCAGGCCGAAGACGCTCTCGCCCTCATGGGCCTCGCCGGCCTTGTCCCAGGCCATCGAGCCACTCCAGCGCACCTGGCAGCCCCCAACCAGGCCAGCCGGATCCTGGCCATGCAGGGCGGCGATGGCCTGCAGCCGCGGATCGCTGGCCAGCAGCTCCACCACTTCGATGCAGGAGCCACCGGCTTCGGCGCGGCGATGCAGCAGGTGATGGCTGCTGCGCTGGGAGCGCCAGCGGCCGCAGCTGAGCCGGAAGAACTGCAGGGCGTCGGGGATGGATCCGCTCAAGGCTCAGGAGATGTTGCTGGCGATGATTCTGCTCAGACGCCCCGGGCGAGACGCTGATCGGCCTGTGCCTGGGCCCAGCCGATCAGATCAGCCAGCTCCAGGGCCATCGGGTTGTGCCCGGGCCCGGCGATCGCCTGCAGCTGGGCAGCAAGGCCTTCCATCTGCAGGGCGAAGGCGGCGGCAAAGGCTGCATCCGACGCGGTGGCCGGCTGCGCCAGCGCCCAGCGGTGGATCTCTGGCCGCGATGGCAGGGACTGCGCGCGACTCCCGGCGATGCTCTGCAGGGTGCGCAGGCCATGGGCCAGCAGCCGCAGGTGATGGCGCTCGAGCGCCGGCAGCAGCGTGGCCTCCAGGGTCGCCAGCTCCTCGGGGCTGAGCATGGGCTCAGGCAGGGCGGTTCAGCGGGCTGAGGCGGAAGCCGCAGGAGTGGCCTTCATCGAGCCGCCAGTGCACCCGCTCCACCTGGCAGTCGGGAAAGGTGTGGCGCAGCAGCTGCAGCTCCTGATCACAGACCACCGGGAACTCCTCGGCGATGCGCATCACCGAGCAGTGAAATTCGCTCAGAATCCAGTGCTCGCCGGGGGGCTGGCCATCGCCAGCGGCCTCGCAGCGCAGCTCCGCCAGGTAGCCCTCGTCGCGCCGCAGGTGCACCAGCCGCTCCAGCCGCTCCTGCAGGGGGCCCTCACCGATGCTGGTGCTGTAGTGCTGCGCCTTCTCTCGGGCCTGCTGATCGAGCAGGGTTCCGAGGGCGCCAGGGGGGAGGCTCGTGGCGATCGATTGCAGCAGGCCCAGAGCAAAGCTCTCGCTGCCGTCGGGGAAGTGATCGTGGCCGTGGCTGGTGAGATGCCAGTGGTTGGAGGGGCGCCCAGGACCCTCGTGGGGGGTGAGGGCCTCCACCAGGCCCTCCTCCTCGAGGCTGCGCAGGTGACGGCGCATCACCTGCACGGAGACT
Source organism: Synechococcus sp. ELA057 (assembly GCA_037144195.1). Lineage (GTDB taxonomy): Bacteria > Cyanobacteriota > Cyanobacteriia > PCC-6307 > Cyanobiaceae > Cyanobium. The sequence goes on along the minus strand of JBAWXG010000024.1, from coordinate 857 downwards.
CCCAGGCACTGGGCCAGCTCGGCGGCGGTGGCTTCGCCCTGGCGCAGCAGCTGGCTGAGCACCGCTTCACGGGTGGGGGGATGGCCGTGGCCGTTGCCGCCTGCAGCCATCTCCGCCTGGCAGCCACCGCTTGCCGACTGACCTGGCAGGTCGGTTGTTCCGGAGTGCTGGCCTGAGGGCGTGGGATAGCTCATGGCGACCATCGCTCGCTCTAACCATGCCACGGAGATCGCTGCGCTGTCGGGTGTGGCTGCCGATGTCGGCGGTCCTGGACGGATGCGGCGTGACCCAGCCGGGGCTCACGCAACACCTGGTGCTCGGTCGTGGGCACAATGGCTATCAAGACCACTGGGGCCATCGCTGCACTAGGGTCTGGCTTTACGAAACCAGATGGTTTCGCAACCGCTTCCCCGTCGGTTCAGGGAATCCCCTTTCTGATTCGATGGACGCCACCAGTGCCGATCGCTCCCGCCAAGGCAAGCCCGCCCCTGCCTCTTTGACCGGATTCGAGCCGGTTTCGCGCCCCAGCCGTCAGTCCTGCCGCCTCGCCGTTCCAGCCGCTACGCCCCAGACACCATGTCCGAAGCCTCCAGTCCCAGCGCCGATCAGGTTTCCTCCGGCTCGGAGAGCCTGGAGGTGATCCGCAAGTTCGCTGAGACCTACGCCCAGCGGACCGGCACCTATTTCTGCAGCGATCCCGGCGTCACCGCCGTGGTGCTCCAGGGCCTCGCCAAGCACAAGGATGAGCTCGGCGGCGCCCTCTGCCCCTGCCGTCACTACGAGGACAAGCAGGCTGAGGTGGCCCAGGCCTTCTGGAACTGCCCCTGCGTGCCGATGCGGGAGCGCAAGGAGTGCCA
>JBAWXG010000023.1:0-32771 GCA_037144195.1 Synechococcus sp. ELA057 | reverse complement strand
GCCGGTGCCTGCGGTGCCAATTGGCTGCTGCGTTCCAACGGCAGCGAGGAGCTTCTGCCGGCCAGCTGCGAGCTGGAGTTGCTGCCCGGCGAGGGCCTGCGGATCGAGACGCCAGGAGGTGGGGGCTATGGCCATCCGCCGATCTGAACGGAATTGGACCCTTGGGGTGGTCCTTGAGGAATCCCTTGGTATCACCCCTGGCTCTGGCTGGGCGCCGTGAGCAGGTTGACCGCAGAGAACCCGAGCCCGATGGCGAAGAGGGTGCCGATGGCCCAGAGGCTGTCGCTGGGCCATTCGGCGATCAGCATCACCCCGAGGATGGCGGTGACGATGCCATCCAGCAGCACCAGGCCCCTGGCTGGGATCCCGCCCGAGGCGGCTGCTGCCAGCTCCATCACCCCTTCGAAGGCCAGCAGGAAGCCGAGGAACAGGGTCAGATCCAGCGCCCCTTCGATCGGGTTGACGATCAGCAGCACCCCACCGATGAGATACAGCACCCCGGACAGGCCGCGGAACAGCTTCGAGCGGCCCTCAGAACTGCCGCCCAGACGAAGCAGCTGACTGACGCCCGCCACCACGGCCGCGCTCCCGAGAAAAATCGTCAGCAGGGTGGCGGAGACGAAGGGGAGAGCCAGGGAGAGGCCTGCGGCCAGGAACAGCAGCAGGGCGGTAATCCAGCGGAGGATGGGAGAGGCCGGTGCGGACACAGGGAGCGTGGAACGGTTCCCCAGCGTAGACAGAGGCCACCGAAATCAGGTCGCGCACCGGGTGGCAGAGCCGGCTTCGTGACACGGCCTTGGGCACAGTCTCTGACGTCGAAATGTCAGGGATTGCGCGTAAAACGAAGTTGTCATCAGGCGTTGGCAACCGGGGCCACCCCCGCCAGATTGAAGGGGTTGCTCTGAGGGTCATGCTTGAGCTGCTGCCGCCGCTCAACGATCACAATCTGCCCTGGATGGACACGATCCATCCGATCGTGGTGCACTTCGTGATCGCGATGGCGGTGATCTCCGTGATCTTCGATCTGGTGGGTGTGATCACCCGTCGCACCAATCTTTTTGAAGTCAGTTTCTGGAATCTGCTGTTTGCCACCGCGGCGATCTTTGTGGCGATCATCTTCGGCCAGGTGGAGGCCGGCCTGGCCCAGCCGTACGGCCGGGCCAGTGAGATTCTCAACCTGCACAGCACCCTGGGCTGGTCGCTGGCTGGCGTGCTCTCGCTGCTGAGCGGCTGGCGTTACGTCATCCGCAGCAAGGATCCCCAGAGCCTGCCTCTGCCCTTCCTGGCCGCAGGGGGCGTGCTGGCCCTGCTTGTGGTGGTGCAGGTCACCCTCGGCAATCAACTGATCTGGGTCTACGGCCTGCACACCGTGCCGGTCGTGGAAGCCATCCGCCAGGGAGCTGTCTGATGGCCATCCTCTATCTGCCGCCCACGCCACCGATCGAGCAGATCGAAGCGGGCCTTGGAGCCAATGGCTTGCCCTATGCGCTGCCGATTCACCCGAATCTTGTGCATTTCACGATCGGTCTGTTCGTGATTGCGATCACCTTTGATATCGCCGGCGCCTTCTATCCCCTGGAGAAGCGGGTGTTTCGTTTTCTGGCCCTCCCGGTTACCCGTGCTGGCCTGCATGACGTGGGTTGGTACAACCTGCTGGCCTGTGCCCTGGTGACCTTCTTCACCGTGGCGGCAGGCTTCTACGAGATGCTGCTGGCCGAGCCCATCGCCGGGGTCACCAGCACCATCGGCCTCGGCGGCATGGAAACCATGCTCTGGCATGGGGTGGGAGGTGTGTTGATCCTGTTGGTGATCGTGGCCATGACCGTCTGGCGCGGTTACCAGCGCTTCGTCTGGCGCCGGGACATGGGACGTCAGGTCCAGTGGCTGTATCTGCTGGTGGGCATGGTGCTGTTTCTGGTCATCGGCCTGCACGGCACGCTCGGAGCCGAACTGGCGGGCGAATTCGGCGTTCACATCACCGCTGACCAGCTGCTGGCCTCCGGACAGAACCTTCGCGACTCTCTGCCATGACCTCCCCACCATCCGGAAGCCGTCGCTTCAGTCCACTCTCGATCGGTGGCTTGGCCCTGTGGGTGGCCATCCTCCTCGCCCTGAGCCTCTGGATGGGGCGACAGGCCTATCACTGGCTGCCGGTGCAGGCCTCGACGGCTGCTCCCCTGGTGGATGGGCTGTTCAGCTTCGAGACGGCGATCGGCACCTTCGTGTTTGCCGGGGTCACCTCGGTGATGGTCTGGGTGGTGCTGATGCACCGGGCTGAGAAATACGACGAAAGCGACGCTGAACCGATTGAGGGGAACACCAGACTGGAAGTGATCTGGACGGCGATTCCCTTCGTTCTGGTGATGGCAATCGCGGCCTACGCCATCCGGGTCAATACCAGCCTCGGGGTGCTGGGCCCCATGGAGCACATTCATGAACGGGACCCGGTGGAGCAGCTGGGGGGCTACCCGGGAGACCGGCTGCCCATGGAGAACGTGGAGGTGATCGCCCGTCAATGGTCATGGGAGTTCCGCTATCCCGCCAAGGGGGTGACCTCCACCGAATTGCATCTGGCGATCGATCAGCCAGTGGACTTCCGGCTTGTCTCCGAAGACGTGCTGCATGGCTTCTTCGTTCCCGCTTTTCGTTTGAAGCAGGACGTTGTGCCCGGACGCGCGATCAGCTTCAACCTCACCCCCACCCGCGAGGGTCGCTACCGCCTCAGGGATTCCCAGTTCAGCGGCACCTGGTTTGCATCCAATCAGGCCGATGTGGTCGTGGAGAGTGCCGAAGAGCATGCCGCCTGGCTGAACCAGGCCAAGTCCCTTCCCCTCCAGAGCGGCATCAGTGATGCGGTGCAGGAATACACAGAGCGTGCCGGCAAACCCAACCCCGGTTGGGCCACGGTGCCTCCAGCTCCGCCTCCTCAGGTGAATGTGCCCGGTTCCAACACACTCCCACACGACGCCTGAAGAGCTCAAACCGATGACATCCGCCACCTTCCCATCCAACGAGCCAGAGCCCTCCTGGAGTCGTTATTTCAGCTTCAATACCGATGCTAAAGTGATCGGTATTCAGTACATCGTTCTCGCCTTCTTCTTTTTCTTGATCGGAGGCCTTCTGGCCATGATCATCCGGGGTGAGTTGATCACACCGGCTTCTGATCTTGTGGATCGCACGGTCTACAACGGCATCTACACGATGCACGGGACGATCATGCTCTTCCTGTTCATCTTCCCGGTGCTCAACGGGCTCAACAATCTCCTGATCCCCACCATGATCGGGGCGCCCGACATGGCGTTCCCACGGCTGAATGCTGTGGCCTTCTGGCTGGTGCCGATCTTCGGAACCCTGCTGATCGCCAGTTTCTTTGTCCCCGGGGGGCCCGCCAATTCCGGCTGGTGGTCCTATCCGCCGGTAAGCATCCAGAACCCGCTCGGCAATCTGGTGAGCGGCGAGGGTCTCTGGATCACAGCCGTCGCCCTCTCCGGGGTGTCGTCGATCATGGGAGCGGTGAATTTCGTCACCACCATCCTGCGCATGCGCGCCCCTGGAATGGGGCTGTTCCGGATGCCGGTGTACTGCTGGACAGCACTTGCGGCCCAGAGCCTTCAGCTGATCGGCCTGCCAGCCCTCACCGGCGGCGCCATCATGCTGCTGTTTGATCTGGTGGCTGGAACATCGTTTTACAGGCCGGAGGGTGGGGGCGATCCCGTTCTCTACCAGCATCTGTTCTGGTTCTATTCCCATCCGGCTGTCTATGTGATCATCCTGCCGGTGTTCGGGATCTTCTCAGAGCTGTTTCCGGTCTATTCACGCAAGCCACTGTTCGGCTACGTGTATGTGTCGCTGGCTTCCTTCATCATTGTGGGCCTCGGCCTGATCGTCTGGGTGCACCATTTCTTCACCAGTGGCGTTGCCCAGTGGATGCGCAATCTGTTCATGGTCACCACCATGCTGATTTCGGTGCCCACCGGTGTGAAGGTGTTCGCCTGGCTCGGCACCCTGTGGCGCGGCAAGCTGCGGTTGACGACGCCGATGCTGTTCTGCCTGGGCGGCCTGTTCAATTTTGTCTTCGCCGGCATCACCGGTGTGATGCTCGCCACCGTTCCGGTTGACATCCACGTCAGCAATACTTATTTCGTGGTTGGACATTTTCACTATGTGATTTATGGCGCTGCAGTCATGGGAATCTTCGCTGCCATCTATCACTGGTTCCCCAAATTCATCGGCCGCATGCCCTATGAAGGGCTTGGGAAGCTGCATTTTCTGCTCACCTTTGTGGGTGCCAATCTCAACTTTCTGCCCATGCATCCCCTCGGTCTGATGGGTATGCCCAGGCGCGTCTCCAGCTACGACCCGGAATTCGCTCTTTGGAATGTTCTGGCCAGCCTGGGGGCCTTCCTGCTCGGTGTGTCGATCATCCCCTTCCTGCTCAACATGGTCAGCGCCTGGGTGCGTGGGCCCAAGGCCAGCCACAACCCCTGGAATGCGATCGGACTTGAATGGCTGTTGCCATCACCTCCGCCGGAAGACAACTTCGGTGAGGACGTCCCCGTCGTGATTTCCAGGCCCTATGGCTACGGCACGGGCAAGCCCCTCGTGGAGCATCAAGCGGAACGTGAACAGGCCCTCACCCTCGCCGAATCGATGGAGGCAGTCCGATGAACAGCGCAGTCAGCAACGGCGTGACACAGCATTCAGCCGCTGAACATCCCAAGCACAATCTCACCGGTTTCATTATTTTTCTCTGCTCGGAGAGCGTTGTCTTCCTGGCATTCTTCAGCGGATTTGCCCTGCTGAAGATCAATGCGCTCGATTGGCTCCCCCCCGGTGTATCCGGTCTCGAATGGCAGACGCCCCTGATCAACTCGGTGGTGCTTGTCTCGAGTTCGGGCACGATCTATCTGGCTGAACGCTCCATGGCCAAAGGCAATCTCTGGGGGTTCCGTGCCTTCTGGTTGCTCACGATGGCTCTCGGCTCCTACTTCCTCTATGGGCAGGCAGTCGAGTGGGGAGGCCTTGAATTCGGATTCACCTCCGGCACCTTCGGCGGCACTTTCTACCTGCTCACAGGCTTCCACGGCCTGCACGTGGCCACCGGTGTCGGTCTGATGGGCCTGATGCTGATCAAGTCGTTCATCCCTGGTAATTACTCCGGGGGCGAACAGGGTGTACAGGCCACGTCCCTGTTCTGGCACTTCGTGGATGTCATCTGGATCATCCTCTTCGTCCTGATTTACGTCTGGCAGCGCTCCTGAACCATGATCATCGACGACCAGCACTACGACGTCATCGTCATCGGCAGTGGACCCGCCGGCTCCACCCTCGTCCGCCAGCTTTGCCTCTCCGGCCTCAAGGTTCTGTTGCTGGAGCGCGGCAAGTCGATGCCGCTCCAGGATCAGAACGTCGCCGATGTGGATCTGTTCCGCAAGGATCGTTACCACTCGGGCGAGCAGTGGTTCGGCTCCGACGGTGATCCGTTCCCGCCGCAGATGGTCTATGCCCTGGGTGGCAACAGCAAGATCTGGGGAGGTGTGCTGGAGCGGCTACGCCAGCGTGAATTTGAAGGACTACCGCTGCAGGAGGGCAACAGTCCCGATTGGGAGCTCCGCTATGGCGATCTCGCACCCTGGTATGACAAGGCTGAAGACCTCTACCGCGTTCACGGCCGAGGTGGTGTTGATCCCACTGAGCCCCCGCGCCACAGTGCATTCCCCCATGCTCCTCGGCCGATCGAGCCGTTCATGGAGGAAGTGCGCCTCGGTCTGCAGCGTCAGTCGTTGCATCCCTATGACCTCCCCCTGAGCTGGTCGGAGTCGGCGCAGGATCCCAGTGGTGATGCCGAGCGTTTCAGCCTCGATCCCCTCACTGGGCAGGGCGGTTTCACCCTGCGTACCGGTGCCGCGGTGACAGCGCTGCATGTCAGCCCCTCCGGGCATGAGGTGCGTGGGGTGGAAGCCTTGATCGATGGTCAGAGCTGGCTGTTTCAGGGCCATCACGTGGTGCTGGCTGCCGGGGCCATCAACAGTGCGGTGATCCTGCTGCGTTCGGTCAACGAACGTCATCCCCGGGGCCTGGGCAATGGCTCGGATCAGGTGGGCCGCAATCTGATGAAGCCTCAGCTCACCTCAATCCTGCAGTTGGCGGCGGCCTCCAACAGCGGTCGGTATGGCCGCAGTCTGGCGATCAGCGATTTTCTCTGGGGCGACTCCAATGTGAGCTTCCCCCTCGGCCTGATCCAGAACGGCGGCGGCGTTCTCCAGGACCCCCTGTTTGCCGAATCCCCCCCGGTGCTGTCGCTGGTTACCCGCCTGATGCCGGACTTCGGACTCGAGCAGCTGGCGTCCCGTTCCATCAGTTGGTGGGCGATCAGCCCTGTACGTCCGGATCCGCACAACCGCGTCAGCCTCCGCGGCGACAGGGTGCAGATCAACTACCAGCCCAACAACCGCGAAGCGCATGACCGGCTCGTCTACCGCTGGATCGATGTGCTCAAGGCTCTTGAAGCCGATCCCCTCACCCAGGTGGTGACCCCTGCCCCCACCCATCCCCGCGGTGAGGCCCCGATGTCCGTGATGGGTTATGCCTGCGGCACCTGTCGCATGGGAAGCAATCCCGCCACCTCGGTGGTGGATCTCGATGGCCGATCTCATGAGATCGCCAATCTCTCCATCGCCGATGCCAGCATCCTGCCGGGATGTCCGAGTGTGGGGCCCGGCCTCACCCTGATTGCGCTGGCTCTCCGGATGGCCGATCGGCTGGTCGCGGAGCTCCGCTGATGACGAGCACACCCTCGTCACAGGCCGACGCGGCTCTTCTGGGTGAGCCGTCCGAGCTGCGTCGCATAGCCGAACGGGATATCAACCAGGCCGACTGGGGCCTCTGGGGCAGTTACCTCTCGGATCGCCAGTGGGGCACCGTCCGGGAGGACTACTCCGCGGATGGTGATGCCTGGTCGTCCTTCCCGCATGATCATGCCCGCTCGCGGGTGTATCGCTGGGGTGAGGATGGTCTGCTGGGAATCTGCGATCGCCACTGTCGCCTCTGTTTCTCCATCGCTCTCTGGAATGGTGTTGATCCGATTCTCAAGGAGCGTCCCTTCGGGCTCGGTAATCCTGAGGGCAATCACGGCGAAGACATCAAGGATTACTACTACCACCTCGCCAATACACCCACGCACAGCTTCATGCGTGGGCTCTACAAGTATCCGCAGGCCGCGTTCCCCTATGAGCATCTGCGCGAAGAGAACGGGCGCCGCAACCGCAATGAGCCCGAGTATGAGCTGGTGGATACGGGGATTTTTGATCAGCAGCGCTATTTCGATGTCTATGTCGAGTACGCCAAGGCTTCACCCGAGGATCTGCTCATCCGCGTGCGGGTGATCAATCGCGGCCCCGATGCTGCACCGATCACGCTGTTGCCCACCCTCTGGCTTCGCAACACCTGGAGCTGGGGCTATCCCGATGAGCACGAGCATCCGATGCATCTGGAGGGCGATGTGCTGGTCGCTCCGGATCTGCCCGGTCTCGGTCGTTATGAGCTGCACAGCCGTCAGTCGGGTGACTGGTGGTTCACCGACAACGAAACCAACAGCGAGCGCCTCTGGGGCCAGCCCAATACAACCCCTTACCAGAAGGATGGGTTCCACCGCCGTCTGATTGAGGGGGAGGAGGCGGCGACCAATCCACAGTGCCGCGGCTCCAAGGCCGCCCGCGTTCTGCAGGCCACGCTCTCACCGGGTCAGGAGTGGGTGGTGGATCTGCGTCTGCGCTCTGCCCCCGGCTGTGACGCCGCACCCTTTGATGCTGGCTATGACGCTCTGTTCCGAGAGCGGGAAGAGGAGGCCGCTGCCTATCTCGCCCATGTGGTTCCGGGCCTGGATGCAGATGATCGCCTGGTGCATGACTCTGCTGCTGCGGGGCTGCTCTGGGGCAAGAAGTACTACGGCTGGAGTGTGGTGCGCTGGCTGGAAGGCGACCCCACCGCCCCGCTGCCCCCGGCGCAGCGCTGGAGCAGTGACAATGCCTACTGGAAGCGCCTCCACTGCCACGACATCATTTCGATGCCGGACAGCTGGGAATATCCCTATTTCTGCCAGTGGGATCTGATGTTCCATTCGGTGGCCTTCGCCATGCTGGATCCGGCCACGGCGAAGGAGCAGTGCATGCTGCTGCGCAAGCCGCAGTACACCGCCCCGAATGCCCAGACTCCCGCCTATGAATGGGCCCTCTCTGATCCCAATCCGCCGATCGGTGCCTGGGCGGCGATGCGCATCTTTCAAATCGAGCGCAAGATCACAGGACGGGGTGATCTTCCCTTCCTGCGCGCGGCTCTGCGCAAGCTGATCCTTGAATACGGCTGGTGGGCCAACCGCAATGATCGCAGCGGCGACAATGTGTTTGAGGGTGGTTTCCTCGGGCTCGATAACATCGCCGTTTTTGATCGTCGCTTCCCGCTGGCGGATGGCAGTCGCATTGAGCAGTGCGACGGCACCGCCTGGATGGCCACGCTCGCACTCAACCTGCTGCAGATCTGTGTGGAGTTGAGCCTGGATCAGGCAGAATATGCCGATATGTGTGAGCGTTTTGTCTTCGACTATGTGGCGTTGGCGGTCACTCTCAACGCTCCTCATGCGATGGGACGTTCATTCCTGAGCTGGGACGAGCAGGATGGTTTCTATTACGACGTGATCAAACGGCCCGATGGCAGTTTTGATTATCTGCGCACCCGATCGCTCTCCGGCCTGATCCCCCTGCTCGCCGTTGCCAGCTTTGATGTCGAGACGGTGATGCGCATTCCTGCCCTGGATGTGAATCAATCGATGGCCTGGTTCGTCCATGAGCGCACCACCCCCACCTGGGTGGCCAAAAATCTTGGCCAGTGGCACAACGACCGCCTTCTGTTCTCGCTGGTTCCCAGAGACCATCTGCAGCGTTTGTGTGAACGCCTGTTTGACGAAGAGGAGTTTCTCTCTCCCTATGGCATCCGCTCACTCTCCAAGGTGTATGAGAGCCATCCCTACACCTACACGGAAGGCAGTCAGTCCCAGACGCTCTCCTACAGCCCTGGAGACAGCCCTGTGGCCATGTTCGGTGGCAATTCCAATTGGCGAGGCCCCGTATGGATGCCGCTCAATTTCTTGCTGATCGAATCGCTGCAGAAATTTGCCCATTTCTATGGCGATGATTTCATGGTGGAGTTCCCCACCCGCTCTGGCAACTGGATCACTCTCTGGCAGGCTTCGCTGGAGCTGGAGAAGCGGTTGGTGAGCCTGTTCCGCCGCGGTGACGACGGTCGCCGCCCCTTCCTCGGTGATGTGGATCTGTTCCAGAGCGATCCCCATTGGCGGGATCTGATTCAGTTCAACGAATACTTCCATGGAGACAACGGCAGCGGTGTGGGAGCCTCCCACCAGACCGGCTGGACCGCCATGGTCTGCAAATTGATCACCCAGTTGTCCGCCTACGCCTGAGGGCTTTCCGCTCAGGGTCGCTGATTCTCCCCCTTCGGTTTCTGTCATGACCGCCGCCACCTCCCTCGCCCCCAGCTTCAGCTCCTCTCCGCTGCCGGCTGCCAACCAGCTGCAGGTTTCCAATGGCGCCCATTTCGATGTGGTGATCATCGGCAGCGGCGCCGGTGGCGGCACCCTGGCCCGCCATCTTTGCGAGCACAGCCATCTCAAGGTGCTGGTGCTCGAGCGCGGGGACTGGTTGCCCCAGGAGCGGGAGAACTGGGATGCCGAAGCGGTGATGCAGAAGGGGCGCTACGTCTCCAAGGATCCCTGGCTCGATAAGCACGGCAAGGAGTTTCAGCCCGGAAGCCATTACTTCGTGGGTGGTGCCACCAAGATGTATGGCGCCGCCCATTTCCGTCTGCGTCAGCAGGATTTTGAGGAGTTGCGCCATTTCGATGGCATCTCCCCGGCCTGGCCTCTGCGCTACAGCGACTTTGAGCCTTGGTACCAGAAGGCTGAGGAGATGTATCACGTGCATGGCTTGCGCGGTGAGGATCCCACCGAGCCCCCTTGCAGCGGTCCTTATCCCCATGCACCGGTGGCCCATGAGCCCCGCATGCAGAAACTGGTCGATGACCTGCGCAGTGCGGGACTGCATCCCTTCCATGCGCCTAGTGGCGTGATGCTCGATGAGAGCAACATGCCCTTCAGCCGCTGCCGCAAGTGCAACCGCTGCGATGGATTCCCCTGCCTGGTGCATGCCAAGAGTGATGCCGAAGTGCTGGGGATCCGCCCAGCCCTGGCTGCCAACACCCTCTCCCTGCTCACCCGAGCGGAGGTGAAGCGCCTCGTCACCGATCCCAGTGGCCGCAAGGTCACCGGTGTGGAACTGGTGCGCGACGGCGAACCGATGCAGGTGAGCGGCAACGTGGTGGTCGTCAGCTGCGGTGCTGCCAACAGTGCGCGGCTGCTGCTGATGTCGGCCAATGATCACCACCCCCGTGGCCTCGCCAATGGTTCCGATCAGGTGGGTCGGAACTACATGTTCCATAACAGCAAAGCGCTGGTCGCCCTGGCCCATGAACCCAATGAGACCGTCTTCCAGAAGACGGTGTCGATCAATGACTGGTATCTGGGGGATCAGGATTTCGACTACCCCATGGGCAATATCCAGATGACCGGCAAGACCGATGGGGCGATCATGAAGGGCTATGCCCCGCTGGAAACCTTCCTGATGCCGGGCTGGAGCATGGACAAGATCGCTGAACATGCGCTCGATTTCTGGGTCTCCAGTGAGGATCTCCCCGATCCGGACAACCGGGTGACGATCACCTCCTCAGGCCAGATCAAGCTCAGCTATACCCTCAACAATCAGACGGCTGCCTCCCGGCTGGTCAGCCGCCTGGAGGGAATCCTGGATCGTCTCTATCTGCGCAAGCATCTGGTGGAGCGTCAGATCTACGTCGCCAACAGCATGGGGATCGCTGCAGTGGGGCATCAGGCGGGGACCTGCGTTTTCGGCACTGATCCGGCTACTTCGGTGCTGGATCTCCACTGCAAGGCCCACGAACTCGACAATCTCTATGTCGTGGATACGAGCTTCATGCCCACCATCGGAGCCGTGAATCCTTCCCTGACGGCGATCGCCAATGCGCTGCGCGTGGGGACCCACCTGATCGAGCGGCTCAGGGGCTGATCCCTGGGGTGCTCCCGGAGTCGGGGGCCTGTATGCCCGCCACCTTGGCTGCGATGGCGATTTGCGCCATTCTCAGCCCATCGGATCGAATCCCCTCTCTGTGGTTGGTCGGCTTTCTTCCCGCTCCTGTTGTGGTCTGGATCGTGCTGGCGGCAGGCCCACGTCCCGTCGCGGACGGCCCGGGCGCAACAGGAGCTTTGGCGTGCTCACCGCACTGCTGCTGCCACTGGGGTTTTCAGCGCCTGGGCGGGCGACAGATGCACCCGCTGTGACCCTGTCGCAGCCGTCTGCTTCGCTCGCAGCGGCTGCTCCGGTGGAAGGCCTCCAGGCATTTGCCTTGGCCAATGCGGCGCTCCCATGGACTGAGGCATCCAGGCTGCCACTTCTGGCCCAGGCTTCCATTCCTGATGCCAATGCAGCGCCCCAGAGCTCCGCCCCTGCCCAGGCTGCAGCTCCTGAGGCGGAAGCCGGGGACTGGCCCACGCTCAATCAACTTCTGGCCCTTCCGCCCTGGATGAATCTCACCGTTGCGGTGACGGCGGCGCCGATCACCAACCCGTTCGGTGGCTTGACCTCGGCTGCCAATTGGATGCAGCAGAACGAGCTCAATCTCACACTGGGAAGCGGGCTTGCTCTGGATCCGTCCAGATGGCGGGAGATCGACCACTGGCAGGCGAGGGTGCGGGTTGATGTCTACAACGGTGCATCCGATTACGGCGATGTGATCGGGGCCTTCTTTGCCCCCCAGACCATCGCCATCACCCCTGGCCTCTATCTCAGTGGACTGAGCCTTCAGCGCACCAGCCGCGATCAGTCGCTGCGAATATCGGCAGGTTTTCAGTCGATGGATCAGGACTTTCTGGTGAATCCTGCCTACCTCAGCTATCTCTACTCCGGGTTCAACGACACCCTCAATCTCACACTCCCTGGCTTGCCGATCACACCCTTCGTGGCGCCTTCGGTGGTGGTGCATTGGCAGACCCGGGGTTTCGGTACCTGGAGCTTGGGAGGCTATTGGCTCGATCAGGAGACCGAAATGGGAACCCTGCTGTCAGCGCCGCCCTCCACCACTGCGGATCTGAGGGGATCACTGCAGATCATTCAGTGGGATCTTCCCCTCTGGACCAAGAACGCCGCCATGCAGGCACCGATCGTCATGTCTAATGAGCGTGGTGTGGCGCGGATGTTGCCGGCACCACTGTTGCAGGTGGGCGCCTTCAACACCAGTGTGGATTTCTCAAGCCTGGTGGATTCACCCACCGGGGCCACGCCCCTGGTGAACCGTGTGATCTATGGCTCACTCACCATGCCGGTGACGCTGCCGCTGGGCCTCGACAACCGTCTCTGGGCAGGGGTCAATTGGGGCTTTGACGTGTCCCAGAATCCCACGCCCCTGTTCGTGCAGGGCGGCTGGTTGTGCCAGGGCCTGATCCCAGGGCGGCCTCTCGACGTGATGGCGTTCGGCATCGGGCGTTCCGGCTTCAGTGCCGTTCTGCTGCCCCAGCTGAGCGGCACAACTCCCTTGGAACTCAACTACAACATTCGGATCAACAGCCGCCTGTCGCTGCAGCCGGTGCTGCAGTGGTTCATCAATCCATCCGGAGATGCTCAGGTGCCCAACATCCTGGCTGCTGCCATGCAGATCGCGATCAATTTTTAAGCACCAGGAAGCCTCAATCCTTGGCGGGCGTCTGTCTGAGGTCGGCCAGGGCGTGGTAGATCGGTTTGCTCAATAACAAGCGGCTGGTGTAGGCACCGAGCACCGAGGCCAGCACCACTCCCGGCAGCAGTTGCTGATCGCCGATCAACCTCAGAGAGAAGGCGATGCTCAATGCGGGCAGCTGGGTGGCGCCGGCCAGGGAGGCTGCCATGCCCAGAGCCAGGCCCAGGGATCCCTGATGGATCAGTTTTCCCGCCATGTGACCGATCACGGCTCCGATGCTGAAGGCTGGATCGATCAGACCTCCCGGTACCCCGGCTCCCAGGGCCAGGCATGGGCCAATGATCCGCGCCAGCAAGGTGCCGATGTTGGCGTGACCTGCATGGGGATGGTGGAGCAGCAGGCTCATCAAGGCTTCTCCGTCACCACCACTGGCCCCGCCGCTGGCCACTGCCACAGCCGCCAGGGCCAGCCCGAGAAGCAGGCCGGTGCGAAGCGGATAGCGCCGCGCCAGTGGCGTGAACCTGCGGGTGCTCTCCAGCAGCAACTTCCCGAACAGGGCGCCCACCAACCCAACACCGATCCCAATAGGAATCGCAACCAGCAGCTGCAGTGGTTCGTTCACCTTGTCCTGAACCATGCCCAGGGCGAACAGACCCTGCCCGCCCAGATTGCTGATGAAGGCGGCCACCACGCACACCACCATCGCCGGCCAGATCAGGCCGACCGTGAAGCGTCTGGTGAGCTCCTCGGCCAGAAAGATCACCGCCATGAAGGGGGTGTTGAAGCCGCCGGCGAGGCCTGCGGCCGCTGCCACCGCGAGTCCATCACGTGGATGGATCTTCTGCATCAGGGCCGGCCAGCGGCGCTCCATCGCCTGCCCTACAGCGGCACCCACCTGAACCACAGGACCCTCCCGGCCCAGGGGCATCAGCGAGAGAGTTGCCAGTGACCAGAGAGCGAGACGGTGCAGGGTGGGCTTCGCTCCCAGCAGTCGCTGACGCTGATGGGGCTCCTCCAGGGAGGCCATCGTCTGGGGAATGCCGGATCCGGCTCCATCGGCCCAGACTCGTGCCTGCAACACCAGCAGCAGCGGCATCACCGCCACGGGTGCAGCCGCGATGGCCAGCGTCAGCGGAGTCCAGCCACTGCCCCAGGCGGGTAGACGCTGCAGCAGCTGATCCTGGAAGCGATCGAGCAGGTTCAAGGGCAGGCAGGCCAGCCCCACACCCAGGCCGAGCAGGGTGAGGGGCCACAGCACTTGCACGCCGGTTCTCAGGGCACCCAACAGGGCGGATCGGGAGGCCATCACGCCGGACGGATCGTTCTGAGCCTGCATGGGGAGTCAGGGCGTCGGGGTGCTCCCCAGGGCAGCCGCACCGGCCGCCGCGATCGCCGTATCGATCTCGGGGGTCATGCCGGAGACGCCGATCCCCCCCAGGCAGTGGCCATCCAGCAACAGGGGGATGCCGCCGGCCATGGCGGCTGCGGGTTCACCCAGCAGACCCTGCAGTTGCAGCAGCGCTGGACGCGGGCCGTTGATGGCAGCCTCCTGATCGGCGGTGGCCTTGCCGTTGATCGCCGCCATACGCGCCTTGCCGAGGGCGGCTGCGGCGCTGGCCGGGCTGCCACCATCGCGGCGCTCCAGCAGCAGCGGGTGGCCGCCGCCATCGACGAGCGCCACGGTCACGGCGGCGCCATGACGGTCGGCCTCAGCGTGGGCCGCGCCGGCGATCCGCCGCGCATCGGCGAGTTCCAGCAGGGGAGCATTGCGCATCGGCGTGGCCTCAGTTCCAGACGATCTTCATCAGCCAGAGGTGACCCTCCAGCTCCACGCCGGCGGCGGCGGCGGCCAGTTCCTCCTCACTCATGCGAAGCGTGGCCTCGGCTTGATGGCGCACCACATCGACGCCGCTGAAGCTGTAGCCGAGGGTTGCCCCGAGGCTGGCGATCGCATCGGGGTTGGGGCAATCCAGGAGCTGCTGCAGCAACGCCGGATCGCCTTTGGCCTGTTTCAGGAAGGTCTCGAGCTGGGGGTTGGCCATGGAGGGAGATCGGAGGAGAGGGTGGTGCCCTGGCGCGCCTCAGCTGGCTGTGGCGCCTCGGGTGTTGGTGAACAGGGCATAGAGGTGCGTCGAGGCGCACAGGAACAGCCGGCTGCCGAAGCGATCACCGAAGCAGAGGTTGGAGACGCGCTGCGGCACCAGAACCTTCCCCAGCAGTGCGCCATCGGGCGCGAGGCAATGCACACCATCGGCGGCACCGCACCAGAGATTGCCCTGCTCATCGACGCGGAAGCCATCGGCCCAGCCTGGGCTGATCCGATGGAACTCCTCGCCTCCGCTGAGGCTGCGGCCGTCGTCGCCGACGCGGAAGCGGCGGATGCACTGGCGTGGTTCCGCCACCCCCGGGGCTCCCGATTCGGCCACGTACAGATGCTGTTCGTCGGGCGAAAACGCCAGCCCGTTGGGACCATCGATATCCGTGACCATCGCTTCGGCGATCCCCGTGTCTGGATCGAGGCGATACAACGCCGGCGGCTGCTCGGACTGCTGGCGTCCTCCCTCGTAATCGCTGAGCAGGCCGTAGAGGGGGTCGCTGAACCAGATCGACCCATCCCGTTTCACAACGACATCGTTGGGGGCATTGAGCCTGCGGCCGCGGGCCTGGCTCACCAGGGTTGTGACCTGTCCGTCGTGCTCCAGGCGGCTGAGGCAGCGGCTGCGGTGATGGCAGGTGAGCAACCGCCCCTGCCGGTCGCGGGTCTGGCCATTGCCGAAATCAGAGCTGTGGCGGAACACCGTGACGCCGTGGGTCTCACTCCAGCGCAGGGTGCGGTTGCTGGGGATGTCGTTGAACAGCAGGCAGGCGTGATCGCCGAACCACACCGGGCCCTCCAGCCAGCGGAAACCACTGGCCAGCAGCTCCAGTTCCGCGTTGAACAGCACCAACGCCTCGAAGCGTGGATCGTGAACCTCGATGCAGGCGGGAAGCGGAGCCATCGTCCTCAGGAAAAGGCTCCGGGGCGCAGGCCGCTCCAGGCCTCATCGTTGCGCTGGATGATCAGCTGCAGGCAGGGCTCATCACCCACCTGTGCCGAAAGATGGCCGATCCGACCCTCGCCGTCCGCGATGCAGCCCTGATCGCCGCCGAAGGAGAAGGCTCCGGGGCCGAACACCTCAAGCTGGCCGTCCATGCTTTCGACACTCCAGCTGCCGCGCAGAACGAAGATCCATTTGGGCACGTGATTCATGTGCCAGCTCGCGGTCCAGCCAACCGGCAGTTCGGTCAGGAAGCTGTTGCCGACCTTCATCAGGTCGAGGCTCCACTGCGGTGAATCGCCCGGGCCGAGCACACCCATCAGAAAGGAGGGCAACTGGCAGAGGGTCTGGCGGCTGACGCCGGCGTCATCGGTCCACAGATGCCAGTAGGAGAGACGCTCCGGCGGCTGGGCTGAGCCGGGGATCAGGCTGGATTCGGACATGGGAGAAAGGGAGTGTGGAAGACCCACGGTCTGGTTCGTGCTCGGTGCCGCGAGCGCTGTGCCGTGCTGGCTTCAGGGCTGATCCTTGACGGCGATGCCGGAGATCTCGAGCTGGATGCCGAGCACCAGGGCCGATACCTCCACAACGGCGCGGGAGGGATAGTTGGCCGGATCGGTAAAGAACTCCTGCCACACCGCGTCGACCGTATCCAGCGTGTTGATGTCGGTGAGATAGATCACGGCGCTCACCACATCGGCGGCGGTGCAGCCGGCTGACTCCAGCACGGCCATGAAGTTGCGCAGGGTCTGGCGGGCTTCGAGAACGATGTCACCGTCACCCACCTTGAGGCCGCTGGCCGGATCGACCGGCAGCTGGCCGGTGATGAACACCAGCTGGCCCGCCTGAAAGCCCTGGCTGTAGGAGGCCACCGGCTTGGGGAAGTGCTCGCTGTGCAGACCGCGGCGCGGAGTCGTGCTGAAGACGGTCGGCAGGGATGCGGTCACAGCTGTGGTGCGGCTCGGAATTCACCGTAAGCAGGTTCCCCGTTTTGTCACCCCGTCTGTGATCCCCCTGGGGCAACGCGGATGACGGCCTGGTCATCGTTGGTTGTTGAACCGGTGCGCAATCCCGGGGCAGGCTGACTCGATGCGTTGTTGTGGCCAGCATCGGATCAGCATCTCCGAGGCTTCCATGACGTTGAACGACAGGTCCTCTCCCGGCCTGGGCCGCAGTTCACCGCTCGGGGCCACGCTCGATGACGGCGGTGTCAATGTCAGCCTGTATGCCCGCGATGCCGAGCGGGTGGAGCTGTGCCTGTTTGATCGCAGTGAGGATTCCGTCCCCAGCCGGGTGATCCCGCTGGAGAGAGGGCATCGGCGGATTCAGCACTACTGGCACACCCATGTGCCGGGGATCGGTGCCGGACAGATCTACGGCTTCAGGGTCAGCGGGCCCTGGGATCAGGCTTCCGGGAACCGTTTTGATGCGGACAATCTTCTGATCGATCCCTACGGCCAGGCTCTGGCGATGCCGGCGGGTTATCAGAGGGGACGCGATGGCCGCTGCTGCGAGGGCGGCTGGCAGAACGCGATGAAGAGCGTGGTGGCCGATCCGCATGGCTACGACTGGCAGGGTGACCGGCCGCTGCAGCGCCCCGCCCGCGAAACGGTGATCTATGAACTGCATGTGCGGGGGTTCACCGCCCATCCCAGCTCCGGTGTGGGCAGCCCCGAGGCCGGCACCTATCTGGGCCTGATCGAGAAGATCCCTTACCTGCAGGAGCTGGGGGTGACGGCGGTGGAACTGCTGCCGGTCTTCCAGTTCGATCCTCAGGATGCCCCGGAAGGAAGGGTGAATTACTGGGGCTATCAGCCGGTTTCCTTCCTGGTGCCTCACCACGGCTACGCCGTGAACCGCGACCCGCTGGCGGTGCTCGATGAGTTCCGCACGATGGTGAAGGCCTTCCATCGGGCCGGGATGGAGGTGATCCTCGACGTGGTGTTCAATCACACGGCAGAGGGCGGCGCTGATGGGCCCAGTTTCTGTTTCCGGGGCCTCGGCAACCGCACCTATTACTTGCTGGATCCGCATTCCGGTGCCTACGTGGATGACACCGGCTGCGGCAACACCTTCAACGGCAACCAGGCGGTGGTGCGGCGGTTGATCCGCCACAGCCTGCGCTACTGGGTGCAGCACATGCATGTCGATGGGTTCCGATTCGATCTGGCCTCGGTGCTGTCACGCGATGAAAACGGCCAGCCGACACCGTTACCGCCGATCCTCTGGGACATCGACACCGATCCGGTGCTCGCCGGCACCAAGCTGATCGCCGAGGCCTGGGATGCGGCGGGTCTCTATCAGGTGGGCAGCTTCGTGGGAGACAGCTGGCAGGAATGGAACGGCCGCTTCCGTGATGATGTGCGCCGCTTCGTCAAGGGTGATCGCGGCCAGGTGCGATCGGTGGCCCAACGGCTGATCGGCAGCCCCGACATCTACGGCTCCGACGGCCGCGAGGCCGAGCAGAGCGTCAACTTCATCACCTGCCACGACGGTTTCACCCTGGCCGATCTGGTGGCTTACAACGGCAAACACAACGAGGCCAATGGTGAGGCCAACCGCGATGGCAGCGACGACAACGCCAGCTGGAACTGCGGCGTGGAAGGCCCCACGGATGATCCGCAGGTGCTGGCACTGCGTCAGCGCCAGATGCGCAATCTTTTGGCCCTGCTGTTGCTCTCGATCGGAACGCCGATGCTGTCGATGGGCGATGAGCTCGGCCGCAGCCAGCAGGGCAACAACAACGCCTACTGCCAGGACAGTCCCATCAGCTGGATGGACTGGAGCCTGTTGGAGGTCAATGCGGAATTGAAGCGCTTCGTGCAGCTTCTGATCGCCTACCGCCTCAGCCGGGATGTGGTGGTCGACCGGCAGGTTCTCAGCCTGATTGAAAACCTGGATCGCACCGAGATGAGCTGGCATGGCATCGAGCCGAACCAGCCGGACTGGGGTGATGATTCCCATGCCTTCGCCGTGACCGTCAGCAGCGTGTCGCGGCGCTTCCGCCTGCACGCCATGGTCAATGCCTGGTGGCAGCCGCTGTGTTTCAGGCTGCCCCCCGCTGATGGATCGGAAGCCTGCTGGTGCCGTTGGATCGACACGGCGCGCCCCAGCCCCGAGGACATTCTCGCCTGGCCGGATCTGACCCCATTCGAGGAAAGTCAGTGCACGGTGGAGGCCCGCAGCCTGGTGGTGCTGGTCAAGCGCCTGCGGGTGGAGGTGAGCTGCGAGCGGCCCCAGGAGGACTGAAGGGAAACGGCTGCAGCGGAAGACCCCGCAGCAGCGAGGGCGACGGGGTGGCAGACGCCGGTGTGAGCCGGCGCCTGCCTGGCTGGGCTTCAGAGTCCGGGGCTGCTCTGCATGATGCCGCCATCGACAAACAGCGTGGTGGCCGTGATGTAGCTGGCGAAATCGCTGGCCAGGAAAGCCACCACCGAGGCGATTTCATCGGGACTGGCCAGATGACCCAGGGGGATGGCGGCATTGAGCTTGGCCAGCTGCTCCGGGTCGTTCATCGTCACGTCATTGATCGGCGTGGCGACGGCACCGGGCCCCACATTGACCATGTGGATGCCGTTTTTGGCGAGTTCCAGGCCGGCGGTGCGGGTCATCATCCGCATGCCGCCCTTGGAGAGGCAGTACACGGTGTTGTCTGGCATCGGCCAATCCTCGTGCACCGAAGAGATGTTGATGATCCGGCCCTTGATGCCTTTCGCGATCATGTCCTTGGCCACGTACTGGGTGGCGAAGAAGGCTGCCCTGAGGTTCACGTTCATCACCATGTCGTACTGCTCGGGGGTGGTGTCGAGCAGGGAGGTGCGGGTCTCCAGGCCGGCGTTGTTGACCAGCACATCGATGCGCCCGTAATGGGCGATCGTCTGCTGCACCATGGCCTCAAGCTGATCGGGCTTGCCGATGTCGGCCTGAACGCCGAAGGCCTGACCGCCTGCCTGGGTGATGGCATTGACCATCGCCTCGGTGGCTTCGGGATGGCTGCGGTAATTGATCGCCACGGCGGCCCCGCGGGCGGCCATCACTTCGGCGACGGATTTACCGATGCCGCTGTTGGCTCCGGTGATCAGGGCAACCTTGCCGGCAAGCATGGATTCGATGGAGGTGGATGTCATGACGAGGGGAGAGGTGGGGCACGCCGGAAGCCGCTGGTGGTGGCCAGGCGCTGACAGAGGTCAGGCGCTGCGTGGGGGCCTCATCTGGAGGAGGTCGATGCCGGGAGATGACGGCTGACGCGGCTCTGCTGCTGCAGCGTATGGAGGGGGGAGCATCGCTGCCACAGGGCTCTGACAAATGACGGGATCACGGGTACCGTCCGCTTCAGAGCCCAGGGTCCATGAACCTGCCCCACCTGCAGAGCGTCGGTTTCACCTGCCGGGATGCGGAGGAGCTGGCCGATTGGTATGGCCGCTGGCTGGGGTTTCAGCCGGGGGAGCGGCGCGAACACCACGCGGATGCCTACGCAGCCTTGATCGGATTGCCGGGGGCCAGCCTGATCCGTCAGACCCTGCATCTCGGTGAGGAACGTCTCGAGCTGCATCAGGTGTGCGATCCAGGCCCGGGAGCCAGGCCGGGCCGGCCCGTGCCTGCCGATTCCCGCAGCAACGACCTGTGGTTTCAGCACATCTGCCTGGTGACTCCGGCGCTCGACGCGGTGGCCCCGCCGATCGAGGCCCAGATCGCCGGGGGAGGCCTGCGGTCCATCTCTTCGGCGCCCCAGCGTCTGCCGGACTGGAATCCGGGAGCGGCCGGCATCGTGGCCTTCAAGTTTCAGGATCCCGACGGCCATCCGCTGGAGCTGCTGCAGTTCCCCGCCGACAAAGGTGATGCCCGCTGGCATGGGCAGACGACGTCGACCGTGCTCGGCATCGATCACAGCGCCATCGGGATCCGTGATCCCGAACGCACGGCGCGCTTCTACGGAGAGCTGCTCGGACTCCCCCATGGCGGCGGCGGCACCAATCGCGGTGTGGAGCAGGACCATCTCGATGGACTCGAGCACACCGAGGTGGAGATCGGATCCTGGCGACCAGCCGAGGGCATGGGCATCGAGACCCTGGGCTACCGCAGCCCGGCGGGCGGCCGTCCCCAGGCCCGCGATTGTGGCGCCCAGGATCTCAGCCACTGGCAGCTGCGCCTGCAGGTTGAAGATCTGGAGGCCATCGCCTCACGGGTGGAAGCCTTCGGTGGTGCCCTTGTCTCCCCTGGGATCGTCGATCTGGCCGGATCGCTCCCAGGAGTCTCCCGTGCGGTGCAGCTGAGCGACCCCGATGGCCACCGGCTGCAGCTGGTGAGCGCTTGAAGCGTCTGGCCGGGGGATCGGTCCGTTGTCCAGTGGGCTACCCCCTGTGTCATCGCCTGCCGGTCATTGCTGTCCGTTGCGGCCAGGCTGATTAGGCTTCGCGCGCCCGCACTGGAACCGGCGATGGAGATGACTGTGGTGGAGTTCTTGATCCCCAGCCCGCCTTCAACGCTTGCGCAGGCGATGCTGCTCGTTCTGCGGGTGTTTCTCGGCATCTGTTTCATCCGCCACGGCTGGCCGAAGCTGCGCAACCTCGGCACCTGGGCCACCGCCATGAAGACCCCCAAGTGGCTCTGTTTTCTCTCGGCCTTCTCGATGTGGGGGGCTGGCATCGCCCTGATTCCAGGCTTCCTCACCCCATTGGCCGCTCTGGCGATTCTGGTGTCGATGGCCTATGCCGCTGTGCTGGAGCTGAGCTCCGGGCTGCCCTTCATCGCTCCCGATCCCTACCAGATCCCGGAGGGTGATTACGTCGGCCCCAATGGTGTGGGCGATCCTCCGAGCTGGGAGAAGGCCGCGATGTACGTGGTGATGTGCCTGGTGCTGGCCACCAGCGGTGGCGGTCTCTATTCCGTCGACAACCTGCTGCTGGCCGATCTGTTGCAGGGCCTCTGAGCTGGATCAAGCTGCTGAGGCTGAAGCCTTCAGCAGCCTGGATTCCGATCGGATCAGGCTGCTGCGCTCTGCTGAGGGACCTCGCTTGAGACCGGAGCCATCGGCGCTTCGAGCCGCTCAAGGCCCACTTCCACATTCATGTGCTGGTTGGGGCGGCCGATGATCAGCAATGAGGAGCGCTCGTTGACGGCGATGTCCCACATCCACTTGAGCAGCAGGGAGAAGCGGTTCTCCATGGCCGGCATGAAGCCGAGGTGAGCCAGGGCCCAGAGCAGCCAGCCAAGGGCTCCGGAGACCCGCAGACCGCGCAGATCGGCCACAGCGCACCAGGGGCCGATCACGGCCATGCTGCCGAAATCGAACCAGCTGAAGGGGGCCATGGCGCCACCCTGAAGCCGGGCCAGGATGTCCTTGGCAACCCAGCCGCCCATCTGCACGGCCGGCCCCGCCATGCCCGGGATGGGTTTGCCATCCGCGGTGTGGCTATAGGAGCACAGATCTCCAACCACCCGGATTTCCGGATGGCCGGCGATCGAGAAATCCGGCTGGACGACAACCCGGCCGCCGCGATCCACCTCCACGCCCGTGCGCTGGGCCAGCAGCTTGCCGAGGTGTGAGGCCCTGACCCCTGCGGTCCAGCAGATGGTGGCCGCTTCGATGACCTGGGTCTGAGGCTCCTGTCCTTCCGGAGCCTTGATCTGGATGGTGACCTTGCCTTCCTCGATCGACTGCACCCTGCCTCCGAGCAGCACTTCGACGCCGTTGCTCGTCAGGAAGCTCTCGGCGGACTTGGAGAGATCGGGGTGCATGGCCTTCAGCAGGCGGTCGCCTGGATCCACCAGCACGATGCGGCTCGTGCTCGGATCCACCTGGCGGAAGTAGCGCTGCAGGCTCTTGCGGGTCAGATCGCTGATGGAGCCAGCCAGCTCGCATCCGGAGGGTCCCCCCCCGATGATCACCACCGTCTGAAGGACACGTCGGCGATCGCCATCGGGGGTCTGCTCTGCCTCCTCGAAGGCGGAAAGGATCCGGCGGCGGATCTCATCCGCGTGCTCAAGGATCTTCATCGGCGGGGCGAAGGGCCGCCACTCCTCATGGCCGAAGTAGCTGCTGCCTGAGCCGGTGGCCATGATCAGGTGGTCGTAGCGGAGGTGGCGATCGTTGAAGATCACCTCCTTGTTGTCGGGATCGATGTCCTCCACCTCGCCCAGCAGCACCTGAACATTCGGAGACTTTTCCATCAGGGTGCGCAGCGGTGTGGCCACATCGCCCTCAGCCACCACCCCGCCAGCCACCTGGTACAGCAAGGGTTGGAACAGGTTGAAGTTCCGTTTATCGATCAACGTGACGCGCACGGGTTGCCCAGCCAGTGACTGGGCGGCCTTGATGCCGGCAAAACCGCCTCCCAGGATCACCACATGGGGCCAGGCGCGCATCGCCTCCTCGGGCGGAGACAGTTCCAGAAAGAAACGCTCGCGGCTCATGGATGAAGACCTTGGCGACGGTCGTACGGTATCGAAAGCATCTGCCCTCGACAGAAATCGGTTGTTGTCTCCTGGCACCGGCGACCTGAAGCTCCGATGCGTGCACGCAGTCCGTGGATGGCTCGCTGTTGCGCCGATGTCGCGGCTCAGCTGCCTCCGGTTGGTTCGCCGAGATAGGAGGCCCGCAGTTCGCTGTTGGCCCGCAGTTCAGCCGCCTTGCCGCTCATGCTGATCGATCCGCTCTCCAGCACCACGCCCCGGTCGGCAATCTCGAGCGCGGCAGTGGCGTTCTGCTCCACCAGCAGCATCGTCAGCCCCTCGCGGTGAAGGTGATCGAGGATCGCCATCACCTCGCTCACCAGTTTCGGCGCCAGCCCCAGGCTCGGTTCATCCAGCATCAGCAGCTCCGGCCGGCCCATCAGGGCCCGGGCGATGGCGAGCATCTGCTGTTCACCCCCCGAGAGGGAGCCGGCCGCCTGCTGTCGCCGCTCCGCCAGCCGTGGGAACAGGCCGTAGCAGCGTTCCAGATCGGCGCTGATGCCGGCCCGGTCGCGGCGCAGATAGGCACCCAGCTCCAGGTTGGCGGCCACGCTCTGTCTGGCCAGCACGCGACGCCCTTCCGGGCAGTGGCCGATGCCGAGCCGCACGATGCGATGGGCCGGCATCCCCTTCAGATCACCGCCGCGCCACAGGATCCGTCCGGCGCTGGCGGGAACCAGGCCGGAGATGGCGCGCAGGGTGGTGGTCTTGCCGGCGCCGTTGGAGCCCAGCAGGGTCACCAGTTCGCCGCTGTGCAGCACCAGGTCGAGGCCATGCAGGGCCTGCACACTGCCGTAGTGCACAGACAGAGCCTCCAGGCGCAGCAACGGCTGGGTTGGGATCGGGCCGCTCATCCGCCAGCACCTCCCAGGTAGGCCTCGATCACCCGGGGATCGTTGCGCACCATCTCCGGACTGCCGAGGGCGATCCGCACGCCGAAATCCAGCACGGCCATGCGGTCGCACAGGCCCATCAGCAGCGGCACATGGTGTTCGATCAGCATCAGCGTCAGCCCATGCCGCTGGCGCAGGGTGAGCAGCAGGCGGCAGAGATCCTCCTTCTCGGATGGGTTCATGCCAGCCGCCGGCTCATCGAGCAACAGCAGGCTGGGGCCAGTGGCCAGGGCACGGGCGATCTCCAGCCGGCGGCGATCGCCGTAGGCCAGCCCAGCGGCCTGTCGCTCCGCCAGCGGGGCCAGGCCCAGCTCCGACAGCAGTTGGTGGGCCTGCTCCAGCCGCTGCCGTTCAGCCCGCCGGTGGCTGCTGGAGGCCACCAGGGCCTTGAGGGGAGCGGTGCGCGGGCGGTGGTGCAGGGCCACCAGAAGGTTTTCCAGCACCGTGAGGCGGTCGAACAGGCGCAGATTCTGAAAGGTGCGCGCCAGGCCGAGGCGATTGCGGCGGTGCGGCGCCTCGGTGGTGATCGCCGCTCCGCGCCAGCGGATTTCCCCGGCGGTGGGGCGGCCCAGGCCGCTGATCAGATTGAACAGGGTGGTCTTGCCGGCGCCGTTGGGGCCGATCACCCCGAAGATCTCGCCGGGTTGAACCGCGAAGCTCACCTGATCCAGCGCCAGCAGACCGCCGAAGCGGCAGCTGATCGCCTCCACCTCCAGCAGGGCGGCGGAACCTGATGGGCCCATCGGCGGCTGGATGGCGGGATCAGCCATGGCGATCGGCTCCCTTCAGGCGGCGCGGCCAGGGCCAGGACCATGGTCCCCCCAGCCGCTCCAGCAGGCCCGGGGTGATCAGCCCACCGGGCAGCAGCACCGGGCCCAGCAGGATCACCAGGCCGAACAGCACCAGGCGCAGATCGCCCACGGGCCGCAGCAGCTCCGGCAGGGCGGTGAGCAGCAGTCCGCCCACCACGGGCCCCAGCCAGGTGCCCGCCCCTCCCAGGATCACGAACGCCAGGGTGGTGACGCTGACATCGAAGCTGCCCTGACGAGCATTCCAGGTGTTGAGGAAGTGGGCGGCGAGAACGCCGCTGCTGCCCGCCACCATCGCGCTGAGCACGAAGGCGGTGAGCTTGACGCGGGTGGTGTCGATGCCCATGCAGCCCGCGGCCAGCTCGTCGTCGCGGACGGCGGCCATGGCGCGGCCCAGGGGCATGGCCTCGAGCCGTTGGCACAGCCAGCCGCAGAGGCCCAGCAGGGCCAGCGCCGGCAGCAGGTAGCCACTGGCATCGGCGAAGGGCTGGGGGATGCCGAAGATCCCCACCGCCCCGCCTGTGAACGGCAGGTTGAGGATCGCCACCCGCACGATCTCCACCAGCGCGATGGTGGCGATGGCCAGGTAGATCCCACGCAGGCGCAGCACCGGACGCCCCACCAGCAGGGCCAGAAGCGCCGCCAGCAGACCCCCCAGCAGCAGTTCCAGCAGGAACAGCGGCAAGGGGAAGCTGCCGTCGCTGCTGCCGTGGAGGCTCTGCCAGCGGGTGGAGAGCAGGGCAGCCAGGGTGCCGCCAACGGCGTAGAAAGCCGGTGTGGCCAGGGACAGCTGACCCGCTGCCAGGGGCAGGTACACCGATAGGCCCAGCAGGGCGCCCAGCAGCATCTGAACCAGCAGCCCGTTGTCGATCACGCTGCTGCCTCCGAGGGGTCTGTGCGGGGATCGGAGAACGCCATCGCCTACACCTTCTCGATCTGGCGACGGCCGAGCAGGCCCGAGGGGCGCAGCAGCAGCACGGCGAACAGGATGGCGAAGGCCAGGGCATCGCGCCAGCCGGAGGCCTCGGGGGGCACCACCGCTTCGGCCAGCCCCATCAGCAGCCCCCCGGCGATCGCCCCAGGCACGCTGCCCAGGCCGCCGAGCACCAGCACCGCCAGGCCCTTGAGGCCGTAGCCGATGCCGAAATAGGGCCCGGGCAGGCTCACGCTCACCCCGATCAACGCACCGCCGAGACCGGCGAGGGCGCCGCTGATGAAGAATGCCAGGCGGATCATTGCCTCGCTGTTGATGCCGAGCAGTTGGGCGGTGGTGGCGTCTTCGGCCACGGCGCGCAGGGCCTGGCCGGCGCGGCTGCGCTCCAGCCAGAGGCTGAGGACCACCACAGCGGTGGCTGACACCATCAGCAGCAACAGCTGGATGGTGCGGATGCGGGCGCCGGCGATCACGAGGGCATCGGGCAAGCCGGCCATGGCATCGCTGCTCTGGGGGAAGGCGTAGCCCTCAGCGCCCATCAGCATCTGAAGCAGGTTCACCAGCACCACGCCGGCGCCCAGGCTGGTGATCAGGGCCAGCAGCGGCTCGGCACCCCGGCGGCGCAGGGGCGCAAAGGCCACCTTCTCCACCAGCAGGCCCACCAGGCCGGAGCCGGCCGCCGCCAGCAACAGCGCCAGGGCGAAGGGCAGGCCGCCCGGCAGGCCCCAGCCCGGCAGGGCGCCGTTCACGCCGATCGTTCCACCCATCAGCAGGAAGGTGAGATAGCCCCCCAGGGAGAACAGGGCCCCCTGGGCGAAGTTGATCACCCCCAGCACCGAGAACACAAGGGTGTAGCCAAGTGCCACCAGGGCGTAGACGCCGCCGCTGGCGACGCCGTTGAGCAGGGTCTGCAACAGGGACTCCATCACGGTGGACCCTCCTTGAGCCGGCGTTCCCGTACCAGGGCGAAGCGGCCGTCGCGGCCATTGGGCTGCATGCGCACCTCGGCCACATAAAAGCGATCCTGCACCACTTCACCGTCGGGTGTGAAGCCGATGGGCCCGAGGGGGGTGTCGTACCGACCCTTCAGTAGACCCTGCATCAGGTTGGCTCGGGCCTGGCCGAGGGTCACGCCGGTGAAGCCGCCCCGGGCCTGCAGGTGCTGGATGGCATCGAACAGCACCTGGTAGGCGGCGAAGGCCTGGGCGGCGATCTGCGGCGGGGGGCGGTCGCCGTTGGCCTGCCGGTACAGGGCCTTGAAGCGGTTGTTGACCGGCGTGTTGAGCTCGGGGCTGTAGGCCTGGGCGATCAGGATGCCGTCGCACCAGCGCTGACAGATCGGATAGATGTTCGGTGTGTTGAGGCCGTTGCCCACCACGATCTGGCCGCGGTAGCCGAGTTCGCGCAGCTGGCGGATCAGGTTGCCGCCCGCCACCGCCTGCAGCGAGAGCACCATCAGCTGGGGCTTCAGTTGCAGGGCGGAGGTGATCGGCGTCTGGAAGTCGTTGTCGGCCAGCTGGGTGCGCTGGACCGTGACGGGCGTGAGCCCTCGGGTCTTGAGAGCCTTCTGGAAGATCAGGGTTTCGGCCGTGCTGTAGGCGTCGTCCTGGGCATAGAAGACGGCGACGCGGCGGATCGAGGGATCGCGGCGCAGGGCCTCCTCGATCGAGAGCGGAGCGATCACCGAGCTCTGGGCCGAGACGCGGCTGATGAAGTGGCCGATCTGGGGGATGCCCTTGGCGGTGTTGGAGGGGGCCACCACCGGCACCCCCTGGCGCTGGGCGATCGGATCGGCGGCGAAGGCCTGCTGGGAGAGGGTGGGCCCGATCAGGGCGATCACCCCCTCGCCGATCAGCAGGTTGAAGGCGGCGATGGCGCTGGCTTCATCGGAGGCGCCGTCCTCGATCTGCAGCCGCAGCGGTCGTGCCGGGGCTCCACCCTGCTGAGCCCAGCGCTCACCGAGGGTCAGACCCATGCGCTGGTCCTGGCCATAGAGGTTGGCGTTGCCGGTGAGGGCGATGGCGGCCCCGATCGTCAGCGGGCCGGAGGGGAGCGGTTTGGCGGCGGGGTCACCGCTGCGGCCCAGCCAGGCCAGAACGCCGATGCCGCCCGCCAGCAGGGATGCCAGCCGCAGGCCGCCCCGGCGGCGCTGGGCGATCCGTCCGCTGTTGAGCGGCGGTGTCGCGCGGGCGGATGGCGGGGGCGAGGGCGTCATCGGCACGGCAATGGCCCGGATGCTGGGCGCGGGGGCAGGGGCTGTCAACAGGCCTATGGCTTGGGGCCTGACGATGCCGATCTGAGGTGGCCCGGGCCTGTTCTCTCTCTCCCCCCTCAGCCAACCGCCGCAAAGGCATCGCGGAAGGCCGCGATCGTGGTGTCGATGTCAGCGTCGCTGTGGGCCAGGGAGGTGAAACCGGCTTCAAAGGCGCTGGGTGCCAGATACACGCCGCGCTCCAGCATGGCCCGGTGCAGACGGCCGAAGCGAGCGCTGTCGGTGGCCTTGGCCTGCTCGAAGTTGCGCACCGGCCCCTCACACAGGAAAAAGCCGAACATGGCGCTGATGTTGCCGCCGCAGTAGGGGACTCCGGCGGCGGCGGCGGCGGCGGCGATGCCGTCGCTGAGGCGGCGGGTGATCGCCTCGAGGCGCTCGTAGCTGCCGGGCTGCTTGAGCAGCTCCAGCGTTTTGATGCCGGCGGTCATCGCCAGGGGATTGCCGCTCAGCGTGCCCGCCTGATACATCGGGCCAGCCGGGGCCACCATGGCCATGATCTCGGCCCGGCCGCCATAGGCGCCCACGGGCAGGCCCCCGCCGATCACCTTGCCCATCGTGGTCAGATCGGGGGTGATGCCGAATTTCGCCTGGGCGCCGCCGTAACTGATGCGGAAGCCGGTCATCACCTCGTCGAACACCAGCAGGGCGCCGTGCTCACGGGTGATCTCGCGCAGACCTTCAAGGAAGCCGGGCTCGGGGGTGATGAAGCCCGCATTGCCCACCACCGGTTCGAGGATCACGCCGGCGATCTCCCCGGCGTGGGCGGCGAACAGGGCCTTGACCGCCTCCAGGTCGTTGTAAGGGGCGGTGAGGGTGGAGGCGGTGGTGGCCTTCGGCACGCCTGGGGAATCGGGCAGCCCGAGGGTGGCCACCCCGGAGCCGGCCTTCACCAGGAACATGTCGGCGTGGCCGTGGTAGCAGCCCTCGAACTTGATCACCTTCTCGCGGCCGGTGAAGGCGCGGATCAGCCGCAGCACCGCCATGCAGGCCTCGGTGCCGGAATTCACGAAGCGCACCATCTCCACCGATGGCACCGCCGCGATCACCAGTTCAGCCAGCTGGTTCTCCAGTTCGCAGGGGGCCCCGAAGCTGGTGCCCTTCTCCAGGGCTGCCTGCAGGGCGGCGATCACCTCCGGGTGGGCATGGCCACAGATGGCCGGGCCCCAGCTGCCCACGTAATCGATGTAGCGGTTGCCGTCCGCATCCCAGGCGTAGGAGCCCTTGACCCGCTCGAACACGATCGGCTGCCCGCCCACCGAACGGAAGGCCCGCACCGGGGAGCTGACTCCGCCCGGCATCAGCTTCTGGGCGGCGCTGAAGATGGCTTCGGAACGGGTGGTGTTCAGGGCAGGAACCTTGGTGGAGGCGGCGGCGGTGGGCGCTGCAGGGGTGGCCGAACTCAAGACGGGATCCGCGGACGAAACGATGGTGAAGGGAATGAGCCCCCGATTCATCCTGACGCAGAAGCGGGCCCATCCGCTCCGCAGGCCTGCCCGGATGTCAAAACACGCAGCGCCAGCCTCGGTCCTTCGACACCGATGCACCCGGTCGGTCAGCATGGCTCCGGTTCTCACGGCCCCGTGACCCTCGCCCCTTCAGCTCCAGCCAATTCCCAGAACCACCCCGATCCATCGCCGATCGACTGGCAGGACCTGGCCGAGGCCTGCCGGCGTCTGTTGCCGGCGCGTGGGGTGATCAGCGCCCGGCAGGAACTGCTCACCTACGACTGCGACGGTCTCACCCTGCATCGTTATCAGCCGCCGCTGGTGGTGCTGCCGGAGACCAGCGAGCAGGTGGCTGCGGTGGTGCGTCTCTGCCACGAGCGGCGTGTGCCTTTCGTGCCCCGCGGCAGTGGCACCGGCCTCTCCGGCGGGGCCCTGGCCGAGACACCGGCCCTGGTGATCTCCACCAGCCGCATGCGGGCGATCCTCGATCTGGATCTGGCCAACCGCCGGGTGACGGTGCAGCCCGGGGTGATCAACACCTGGGTCAGCCGGGCCGTCGCATCCGACAGCTACTACTACGCCCCGGATCCCTCCAGCCAGCAGGCCTGCAGCATCGGCGGCAATGTGGCTGAGAATTCCGGTGGGATTCACAGCCTCAAGTACGGCGTCACCACCAACCACGTGCTCGGTCTGGAGGTGGTGCTGCCCGACGGCACGATCACCACGCTCGGGGGCGGGCTGGCGGAGATGCCGGAGCTCGATCTGCGCGGTGTGTTCATCGGCAGCGAGGGCACCCTTGGCATCACCACCGCCGTCACCCTGCGCCTGCTGCGCTCGGCCGAGAGCGTGGCGGTGCTGCTGGCCGATTTCCCCTCGATGGAGGCGGCGGGCGAGGCGGTGCGGCTGGTGACCGCGGCGGGGGTGCTGCCGGCCGGAATGGAGATGATGGATCGCCTCTGTATCGAGGCGCTCAACGATTACTTCGGCCGTGAGGAATACCCGGCTGATGCGGCGGCGGTGCTGCTGATCGAGCTCGATGGCAGCGCCGGCGAGGTGGCCGAGGCGGTGGCCCTGGCGTCGGGGTTCTGCCGTCAGGCGGGGGCCCGCACCCTGCGGGAGGCCCGCTCCGCCGAGGAGCGTGCACTGCTGTGGAAGGGCCGCAAGTCGGCGATCTCCGCCCTGGGCAGGCGTTTCCCCAGCTACTACCTCCAGGACGGCGTGGTGCCCAGGGGTGTGTTGCCGCGGGTGCTGGCCGAGATCGAGGCGCTCAGCGCGCGCCATGGCCTGCCTGTGGCCAACGTGTTTCATGCCGGCGACGGCAATCTGCATCCGCTGATCCTTTACCGCAGCGGAGAGGAGGGCATCGGTGAGAGGGTCGAGGCGCTGGGCGCGGCGATCATGGGGCTCTGCCTGGAGGTGGGCGGCAGCATCAGCGGCGAGCACGGCGTGGGCATCGACAAGCGCTGCTTCATGGACTGGATGTACGGCCCGGATGATCTGGCGACGATGCAGTTCGTGCGCGAGGCCCTCGATCCCCTGCGTCTCGCCAATCCTGGCAAGCTGTTTCCCACGCCCCGCGGCTGTGGAGAATCGCTGCGGGTTCAACAGCAGGACCCTGCGCTGGCGGCCCTGCCGCTGCTCTGAGGCGGGACGGATCGTTGTCTGATCCCCGCGCGTTGATCCTGGTGGCCCTGGCCGGTCTGTTCGGCGGCGCGGTCAATGCCATCGCCGGTGGTGGCTCCCTGCTCAGCTTCCCGGCCCTGATCGCCGCCGGCCTGCCGCCGTTGACGGCCAACGTCACCAACACCGTGGCGATGCTGCCGGGGTATGTGGGCGCCGCCCTGGCCCAACGGGACCTGCTGCAGGGCCAACGCACCCGCCTCGCCTCCCTGCTGCCGCTGGCGGCGCTCGGGGGTCTGGTGGGAGGCATGCTGCTGCTGGCCGGTGATGCCCGGCTGTTCGCGCGCCTGGTGCCCTGGCTGCTGCTGGTGGGATCTCTGCTGCTGGCGATCCAGGATCCGCTCGGGGCCTGGTTGCGGCGGCGGATTCGTGGCGGCAGCGGTCGTGACCGAAGCAGCGGTCTGCTCCTGGCGGCGCCGGCGGTGCTGCTGGCGGCCGTCTACGGCGGCTATTTCGGTGCCGGTCTGGGGGTGATCGTGATGGCGGCCCTGGCTCTCACGCTGGAGGACAGCCTCACCAGGCTGAACGGCCTGAAGCAGACCATCTCCCTGGCCGCCAACCTGGCGCCGGCTCTGCTGTTTCTGATCGCCTCGCCGCTGGAGCGCAGCGCGGCCCTGGTGCTGGCGCTGGGTGCGCTGGTCGGTGGCGCCATCGGCGGGCGCCTGGCGTCCCGCCTGGATCCCGCCAGGTTGAGACTTGCGGTGGTGCTGATCGGACTGGTGATGGCCGTGGTGTATTTCGGACGTTGATCGTCCTCAGCCTGGCTCCGGCAATCCGATGGTGTGTCACTGCCAGGCTGCAGCGCCCAGATTTTGCTATTCAGCTCTCGATATTTCCGGCGAATCGCTAGATCCCACCACCTTCACCAAAGGTTTCGGAGATGACTTTGGATTGGGTGACGGTGGTTTCGGCGGGCACACTGCTGGTCAGCCAGACATTGCCCCCGATCTGTGCGCCTCTGCCGATCGTGACG
This sequence comes from Synechococcus sp. ELA057, assembly GCA_037144195.1. Lineage (GTDB taxonomy): Bacteria > Cyanobacteriota > Cyanobacteriia > PCC-6307 > Cyanobiaceae > Cyanobium. Next base: position 459 of record JBAWXG010000023.1, on the reverse strand, counting down.
CGCCCCAGAATCGTGGCACCGGCATAGATCACCACATCGTCTTCGACAATCGGATGGCGGGGTTTGCCTTTCACCAGCACACCCTGCTCATCCTCAGGAAAGCTCTTGGCGCCCAGCGTGACCGATTGATAGAGGCGTACACGCTTGCCGATGATGGCTGTGCCACCGATCACGACGCCGGTGCCGTGATCGATGAAAAAGCTCTCGCCGATTTCGGCGCCGGGGTGGATGTCCACTCCCGTGGCGGAATGGGCGCTCTCCGCGATGATCCGCGCCACCAGCGGGGCGCCGAGCCCATGCAGGGCATGGGCAAAGCGATGAAAGGTGATCGCCTTCACGCCGGGGTAGCACACCAGAACCTCATCGAGGCTGAGGGCGGCGGGATCTCCCCGGTAGGCCGCCTGCAGGTCTGAATCCAGCAGGTGTCGGATGGATGGCAGCTGGGTGGCGAAGGCCCTG
>JBAWXG010000022.1:0-33328 GCA_037144195.1 Synechococcus sp. ELA057 | reverse complement strand
AGGCCATGGCGGAACGTCAGTCCTCCAACAGCGCCAACAGACCGGCGTTGCTCAGCTGATCGGGGCACTGCGTCAGGGGTCCATCGATCCTGGGGAGAGCGGAAGCGCGGCGCTGTGGGATGTCGCCGCTGGCGGTCGCGGCCTGGCCCTGCTCCACGCAGGCCTGCAACAAGCGCTGGCGCGGGACGCCCTCAAGGGCCGCCTGAGCCTTGAGGCGGGCGAACAGAGGATCCGGCAGCTCCAGCGTCATCCGCGTGCCAGGGCCGGTAGAATCCAAGGTCTTTTCTACCCTCCCCGGAGCCGCGAGCCCCAGGGCCCTGGAGCCAGTGCCATGAGCATGAACATCAAGGATCCCCAGGTGCACGCCATGGCCCGAGAGCTGGCGGCACGGCGCTCCACAACGGTCACCGACGCGGTGCGGCAGGCCCTGCGGAGCGAGCTGGAGCGCTGTCCCCGCCCGGAACCGCCTGCCGTGATCGAAGCCAGAAAGGCGGCGATTCGAGCCATCTGCGCCCGCGTCAGCGCCAGACCCGAATGGCAGGGCCTCTCCAGCAAGGAGCTGCAGGATTCCCTCTACGACGAGGAAGGACTGCCGAAATGAGCCAGCGGAACAGTGCCCTGGTCGTGGACACCTCCGCTCTGATGGCGATGCTGCTCGAGGAGCCTGACGCCGAAGCGCTCCTGGATCTGGCCGTCCAGGCTCCGTCCCTGTATCTGAGCACCGCTACCCGACTGGAGCTCAGCCTGGTTGCCGAAAGCGTGCGTCACGCCGTCGAACCCAGTGAGCTTGAGCAGCTTCTGCTGGGTCTCAGGGTGGAGGTGGTGCCCTTTGATCAGGAACAGATGCACTGGGCCCTGCAGGGCTGGCGGCACTACGGCAAGGGGCGACACCCGGCCGCGCTCAACCTGGGCGACTGCTTCAGCTACGGCCTGGCGAAGGCCCTGCAGGCGCCGCTGCTGTTCAAGGGGGACGACTTCGCCGCCACGGACCTGATGCCGGCGCTGGCGGCCTGAACAGAAGCAGGTGCGGCCCATCAGCCGCGGCGCCGCAACAGGGCCAGGCAGTCATGCCCACTGCTCCCCCGGGTGCCACGTCCGACACGCCGGCCCGACGATCAGGGCCGCAACCAGAAAAAGCGGCAGTCGACGGCGATCTCCCTAGGATGCCAGCCCCTGAGCCCGCCACGGGAGCCATGACCCAGCTCGAGACCAGAACCGAGCCGATGGTGGTCAATTTCGGCCCCCATCACCCCTCCATGCATGGGGTGCTGCGGCTTGTGGTCACGCTCGATGGCGAGGACGTGGTCGATTGCGAGCCGGTGATCGGCTACCTGCACCGCGGCATGGAGAAAATCGCCGAGAACCGCACCAGCGTCATGTACGTGCCGTACGTGAGCCGCATGGATTACGCGGCCGGCATGTTCTACGAGGCGATCGTGGTCAATGCGCCTGAGCGTCTCGCCGACATCCAGGTGCCGAAGCGGGCGAGCTACATCCGGGTGCTGATGCTGGAGCTCAACCGCATCGCCAACCACCTGCTCTGGCTTGGCCCCTTCCTGGCCGACGTGGGTGCCCAGACCCCCTTCTTCTACATCTTCCGCGAGCGGGAGATGATCTACGACCTCTGGGAAGCCGCCACCGGACAGCGGCTGATCAACAACAACTACTTCCGCATCGGCGGCGTGGCTGTTGATCTTCCCTACGGCTGGTTGGAAAAGTGCGCCGACTTCTGTGATTGGTTCGGCCCCAAGATCGATGAATACGAAAAACTGATCACCAACAATCCCATCTTCCGACGCCGGATCGAGGGGCTCGGCACGATCAACCGCGAGCAGGCGATCAACTGGAGTCTTTCGGGACCGATGCTGCGGGCTTCAGGCGTGGCCTGGGATCTGCGCAAAGTGGATCACTACGAGTGCTACGACGACTTCGACTGGAACGTGGCCTGGGAAAAAGAGGGTGATTGCTACGCCCGTTACCGCGTACGGCTCCAGGAAATGCGCGAATCACTCAAGATCCTGCGCCAGGCCATCACCATGATCCCCGGCGGCCCCACCGAAAACCTGGAGGCCCGTCGCATGGCCGAGGGCAAAGGCAGCGACTGGTCGGGCTTCGATTATCAATACATCGCCAAGAAGGTGGCGCCCACCTTCAAGATCCCCAGCGGCGAGCTCTACACCCGCCTCGAATCCGGCAAGGGCGAGATCGGTGTGTTCATCCAGGGCAACGACGATGTCACCCCCTGGCGCTTCAAGATTCGCGCCGCCGATCTCAACAACCTCCAGATCCTGCCCCACATCCTCAAGGGCAACAAGGTGGCCGACATCATGGCGATCCTCGGATCGATCGACGTGATCATGGGCTCGGTGGACCGCTGAACCGGAGCTCCACCGGCGCTCGTTGGCTCAGCCGGATCCGCCGGACCGGTTGCCTGCTGCCGGCATGCCTCACCAGCTACCTCTGGCTCAAGGGTCTCCATCCCTCACTGCCCGGCTGGCCCTGCCCATTGCGCGCCCTCACCGGCATCCCCTGCCCCACCTGCTTTCTCACCAGGGCCACCAGCGCCGCCCTGGTGGGCAACATCCCGGAATCCCTGCAGTGGCATGCCTTTGGACCCATCGCCGCAGCCGGGCTGATCTGGTGGTCGATCACGGCGATCCGCCAGCGGCGGCTGATGCCAGGGAATCTGCCGGCCTGGCCGCTGGCTATGACCGGCCTTGGGCTGCTGGCCTACTGGTTGCTGCGGCTATTGCTGCGCTACAGGCTGGGGCTCGTGGGGTTTCCGGCCTTTCCAAGCGGCTGAAAGGGAGGCCCAGGGCCCAGCGGGCTTGGCAGGGCCTCAGCCGCTCAGGAGATCAGACCCTTGTGATACGCAGCGTTCTGGAGATAGAAGGTGCTCACCGGCACCGCCAGCAGCGCCCCGAGGCCGCAGCTGCAGACCGACACCAGCGCCACCAGCAACCAGGCAAGGATCTCAATCACGATGAAGCTGCCGCCGTTCGGTGAGCGGTAGACCGCCTGGAAGGAGGCGGCAAAGGCATCCGTGATCGGCTGATCCGTGAGGAAGATGCGGTTCACATAGATCGGCATCACCAGGGCCACCAGGATTCCCGGCACGATGCAGAGCACGAAACCCAGGGCCGCCACCAGGGAAAACAGCACGCCGGCCAGCAGATAACGCCCTGGACGGCGGAGCAGTTCGCGGAAGGCCGCCTCCACGGTGATTACCTCGCCGCTGGCGTAGTGCATGGCCGGGACGGCCACGAACAGCACTCCCACCAGGCTGGAGAGAATCGCGAATGGCAGCTGCCCCAGCTGCCCGAGAAACGTGGCGATCGAGACGGCCGAATCCGAGCCGGTGGAGCCGGACACCCCGAAGCCCAACAGCAGGATCAACCAGGTGACCGCTACTCCGAGAACGGCCAGCACCGCTGTGGCGAGCCAGATCAGAAAGATCGTGGGCACATGGGCCAGGAAGGCCTCCCAGGCCCGGTTCAGGGTGGGCTGTTCGGTGGCGCTCGCAGAGGCCATGGGCTGGAATTGGATTGGACGCATGCTGGCGGGGCGACGGCTCGGCCACAACCCCGAGCTGTCGCGCCGATCGCCCCGCCATGACGCCCCCCCCCAAACCCGACAGCTGGCTGCTGCTCTGCCGCACGGTGCGCTTCGGCGACACCGACGCCGCCGGCGTCGTTCACTTTCACCAGCTCTTGCGCTGGTCCCATGAGGCCTACGAGGAAAGTCTCGAGCGCTTCGGGATCTCTTCTGCTGCGATCTTCCCCACTCCGCAGGCCAGGCCCGATGTGGCCCTGCCGATCGTGCACTGCAGCGCCGAGTTCCGCGCCCCGCTGGCCTGTGGGGATCCCCTGGCCATCCGGCTGGAGCCCAGGGCTCTGCATGCCGGCGCCTTCGAAGTGACGTACAGCTTCAGCAGCGGAGAACGTCTGATCGCCAGCAGCCTCACGCGCCATCTGGCCATCCACGCCGGGGATCGCCAACGCTGCGATCTACCCGGGCCGATCCGCCGCTGGCTGGAGGCCTCCGCCCTGGGCACGGGGGTTCAACCGCTGGATTGATCCACGGTTCCGCCGCCCTGGGCCTCAAGCCAGGCGCGCCAGCTCTCCCGCGCCCATTTGCCATTGGCCTGAGGCTCCAGCGCCGCACACAGCTGCCAGCGTTGCGGACGCTCAGGAGCCGGCCAGCGGGCAACGATCCGGCACAAATCGGCACACAGGGCTTGCGGATCTGCCCCTGCGTCCGGACGCACCAGAGCCGTCAGCCGCTCCCCCCAGAGGCGATCGGCCACGCCAAGCAGCAGCACCGCCTCCAGGGGAAGGCCCATCTCCCTGGCCTGCCGCAGCAGACGCGCTTCCAGCTGTTCGGGAAACACCGTCTCGCCGCCGCTGTGGATGGCGCCATCCAGGCGGCCCCGGATGATCAGGCTGAGACCCTCGACCGCTCCCGCATCGAGCGGGCCTGAGCCGTGCTCCGCGCTGCTCCAGGCTCCGGCATCACCACTGCGCCACCAGCCATCCTCTGCAGCAAAGGGCTCCAGGCGGCCATCCACGAAGGCACCGGGGCTGAGGCGGCCCGTGCGCAGGCAGATCACCCCCTGCTGCCCCTCCAGCCGCAGCTCCACATCGCTCAAGGGAGAACCGCAACCCTGCTCACCGGCCAGGAACCGGCTGGGCGGCAGGGCACAGACCATCGCCGCCGTCTCGGTGGCGCCGTAGCAGGGAGCCAGGGGCACAGAGGCGGCCCTGGCGCGTGCCGCCAGATCGTCGCCCAGTGGCGCCCCACCCACCCAGATCAGCGTGCAGGCCTGCAGCCAGGCGATACCCGCCGGGCTCTCCAGCAATCGCTGCAGCTGGGTCGGCACCAGGGAGAGCAGCACCGGCCGCCCTGCCGGCAGCGGACAGCGCTCAGCCAGCACCGCGCTCTGGCGCATCCACGCCGGCGGCAGCCAGCGCAGCTCGGCGCTCCAGCGCTCCACCCGGATCAGGGGCATCAGACCGCTGACGTGATGCAAGGGCAGCGCCGCCAGATGCAGGCAGGCGCTCGGATCGATGCCCAGGGCCGAGAGCCACTCGGCGCAGGCATCCGCAGAACGCTGCAGATGCAGCAGCGGCTGCAGGCACCAGCGCCGCGAACCACGGCTGCCGCCGCTGCCGAGCACCAGCGCCGGGCCCTCCCCCCAGGGCATGGCGGCAACGGGGCCTGCGCTGCCGCAGACAGCAGCCATCAGCGCCTGGCGCTCCTCGGGCAGGGCCAGGCCCAGCAGCGCACCCCGGCGCCGGTGCTGCTGCAACTCCTGCAGCAGAGCGTCCGGATCCTCGAGGCAGCGGGCCAGTTCAAGCAGCATCGCCTGCCTCCAGCGCCGACCGCCACACCTCCAGAGGATCCGCCGCGAACAGACCGCCACGGGGTCTCCAGCCTGGCGCCAGCCCGGGGGCCGTCGGGGTGGGTCCCAGCTGCTGCAACGCCGCCAGATGGGCCACCAGGCGCCAACCGATGCCGGTCTCAAGGGCGGTGCTGACCATCAGCCTCGGCACGCCCCGGACCAGGGCCGCCAGCAGCGGGCGTGGATCGCCCTCGACTGCCGGACGCCGCACCTGCCAGCCGGGCCAGCCCGCCGGCAGCCGGCCCGCGCGTACCGATTCATCCAGCGCCACCGGCAGGCGCTCAGCCAGCTGCAGCAGGCCCTCGCGATCCGCTGGTTCCAGCGGCTGCTCCAGCCAGTCAAGGCGATTCTCATGCTCCAGGCGGGATGCCCAGGCCGCGGCGGTGGTCCGATCCCAGCCACCGTTGGCATCGAGGCGCAGACGCGCGTCCTGCGGGAGCTGGTCAATCAGCCAATCGAGCAGCTCCCGCTCGCTGCGATCCTCGCCGGCAGCCACCTTCCACTTGAACGTGATGGCAGAGCGTGGGACCGGAGCCTCCGCATCCCGGCCCCGCAGGATCCTCTCCAGGGCCGCCCTCATCGCTTCGCCGGCCGGCAGCAGCTGCGCCGACATCGGTGCGGGGAGCCAACCGCCATCCCCAGCTCCGAGCCCATCGAGCTCCGCCAGGGCCAGGCCAAGGGCAAAGGCCAGCGGTGGCGGCAACAGAGACAGCCTCCGCTCCAGGGTTTCCCGGGAGGCAGCGGCACCCAGGCAGGCGACAGCCGCTGGGATCGGATCGGAGACGCCAACCACGGCCGACCCCCCCGCAGCCTCTGCCCTCCAGTCCAGAGAGGCCGCCTCGCCCCAGCCGAGGCGCCCGTCCGGTGCCTCCAGTTTCAGCAGCCAGCCCGCTTTCTCGCGCAGGGCCCCGTGGGCGGTGACCAGCTCCCGCGGGAGGCTGAAGCGAAAGGGCCTCCAGTGCAGGCGAAGCAGGTCTGCCTCAACCATCGGACAACCCTCACCGCCCACCGGAAAGCCACAGGCCTGTGACCCAGGGGCCGAGCGCCAGCCCCGCTGCCAACCCCAGACCGTTGAGCGCCTGAAAGCGAAGGGCGAGGAACTTGCTGCCCACGATGCGCTCCGGCTGGTCGTGATGCTCACGCAGCAACCGGATCAGGGCCTGGGCCGGTGGCAATCCGGCCGCGCCGAGCAGAGCCGTGAGCGGCCACTGGCCGAGCAGCACCGGAGCCCACTGACAGGCGAGGGTCCCGGCCACGAACCAGGGCACCAGGGCGGCGGCCCGTTCCGTGCCGAGACGCACCACCGGTGAACGCTTGCCGTGGGCGGCGTCCTCCTGGACCTGATGGAAGTGGGAACAGAACAGCACCAGCGTGGTGGCCAGGGCGGGGCCACTGCCAAGAGCAAGGGCCTGTCCCCAGGGAACAACCGCAGCACGTCCGATCGGTGCTGGACCCAGAGCCAGCAGGGCAGCGGCGGTGGCGCAGGGGCCGAAGGCCAGCCAGCAGAGGGGTTCGCCCAGTCCCCTGTACCCCAGCCGGAAGGGTGGACCCTGGTACACGTAACCCAGGCCGCAGCAGGCCAGCACCAGGGGCAGCACCAGCAAGGAGCTGCGCCAGGCCACCACGGCCATCAACACCAGCCCCAGCAGCAGGCAGCCGTTGGCGAGCAGCGCCACCCGATTCCTGCGGCCGGTGAGGTTCACCAGGGAATGGGGCTTGCCGAGGCGATCCACCCCGGTATCGGCATCGAAGACATCGTTGGCCAGGTTCTCCCAACCCAGCAGCAGCACCGCCGCCAGCAGAAACAGCAGCAGCTGCTCGACGCGCATCGTCTGGGCGGTTCCCAGGCGCCAGCCAGCCGCCAGCAACACCGGCATCACCGCCACGGCGTACATCGGCCACTTGATCGCTGCTTTCCACAGGCGGCGGCGCTCGGCGTAACGGCTTGCGACGACCTCAGGCTCGGACATGGGGGCCGCGCTCGGGGAACGGGGAGGGGCCCATACATTTGAGCAGCCTCCGGCGCTGGTCTCCCTCCTGGTGCAGGCCCCTTCCTCCTTCCCCGAGCTGCTGGCAGCGGCCAGCGAGGCCGCCCGACTGGCGGAGCATGGCGCCCGCGGCCGCGGCGACGAGGAAGGGGTGCTCAGCCTGGCGGTACCGCTGACACCGCTCGACCCCCTGGCCCTGCTGCCCGAGCTGGACCCTGACCCGGAGGATGGCTTCCGCTTCCTCTGGGACGGGGCTCCTGGGCTCTGCCTGGCCGCCAGCGGCCGCTGCAACAGCCTGGAGCTGAGCGGGCCGCGGCGCTTCGAGCTGGCTCAGCGCTTCAGCTCCCTCAGTCTCAGCCGGTTGGCCCTGGGCCCGGTGGCCACACCGCCACTGGCGCGGCCCAGAGTTCTGCTGGCTTTTGCCTTCTTCGACAGCCCCATGCATCCGGGTGGGGGTGCCGCTGGCGTGCAGGCCGTCCTGCCCCGCTGGCAGCTCAGCCGCCAGGGTCGCCACTGCTGGCTGAGGCTGCAACGCACCCTGGGGGGAGAGGCGACCCCGCGCCGCCTGGCCGAGGAGCTCTGGGAGACGGCACGACGCCTCGAAGCCTGTTCACGGGACGCCGATCCCGACGCATCCCCCAGCCTGCAGGCCTCCGTGGTGCGCGCATCGCGCTGGCAGGAGGGCTATCGGGCCAACCTGGCCCGGGCCCTGGAGCTGGTGGAGCGGGGAGAGCTGCGCAAGCTGGTGCTGGCCGTGCGCCAGGAGCTCTGCCTCGACCGCCAGCTGGACCCGCTGCTGATGCTGAACCAGCTGCGCGCCAATCAACCGGGAAGCTGCCGTTTCCTGTGGCAGCGATCGGCAAGGGAAGCCCTGCTGGGAGCGTCCCCGGAACGGCTGCTCACCGTTCGGCAGGGCCAGCTGCGCTGCGATGCCCTGGCCGGTACCGCCTCCAGGGCCGCCGCCGACACCCTGCTGCGCTCAGCCAAGGATCGGCATGAACACGAGCTGGTGGTGGAGGCCATCACCACCGTGCTCCAGCAGATGCAGCTGGGGCCAAGGCGACCGCGCCATCCGCGCCTCGCCCGCCATGGCGGCCTCGTGCACCTGCACACCCCGATCACAGCAACCCTTGCTGGCCAGGGTCCGCTGGCGCTGGCCGGAGCGCTTCACCCCACCCCCGCAGTGGCGGGCCTGCCCCGGCGGGAGGCGATGGGCTGGCTGCGCAGTCTTGAGCCCTTTGAGAGGGGCAACTACGCCGCACCGATCGGCTGGATCGACACGGCCGGCGACACGGATCTACGGGTGGCCATCCGCAGTGGCATGGTGCGTGGCGATCGGCTGGAGCTGACGGCGGGAGCAGGCCTGGTCCCCGCCTCCCTGCCGGCGCGCGAATTGCAGGAGGTGGCCCTCAAACTCGCCGTCCTGCCGCAGCAGCTGAATCTTCTGCAACGCGAACACGCCACCGCCCGGTGAGCGTGGGATCCATCAGCGGATCAGATCCGCCAGCCGCGCAATCGTCTGATCCGCCAGACCGATCCCGCCCAGACGCTCCACCTCCCGGATGCCGGTCGGACTGGTCACGTTGATCTCGCTGAGCCGGCCATCGATCACATCGATCCCGACGAAGAACAGACCCTCGGCCTGCAGCACAGGAGCCAGCTCCGCACACAACCGCTGTTCTCTCTCGCTGAGCCGGGTGGCTTCAGGGGAGCCGCCCACAGCCAGATTGCTGCGGAATTCCCCACCCTTCGGCACCCGATTCACCGCCCCGAGCGGTTCACCGTTCACCAGCAGGATGCGCTTGTCACCACTGCGCACACCCGGCAGAAAGGCCTGGATCATCACCGGCAGTTGCTCCTGCCCGGTGACCAGTTCGAGCAAGGCGCCCAGGCCGGGAGTGGCGGAAGAGGCAAACACAACGCCCTGACCAGCCCGGCCACCAAGCGGCTTGAGCACCACCTCACGATGCTCGCAGGCAAAGTCACGCAACTGCTCTACCCGGCTGCTCACCAGTGAGGGAGCCATCCAGTGACTGAAGCGAAGGGCGCTGAGCTTCTCGTTCCAGCCGCGCAACGCCTGAGGACGATTGATCACCGTCACTCCGCGTCGTTCAGCGATCTCGAGCAGATGGGTGGCGTAGAGATAGGCCTCGTCGACCGGTGGATCCTTCCGCATCCACACAACCTCGAAGGTCTCGAGCGGCACCAGGCGGGGCTCCCCAAGCTCGAACCAGGGCTGCGACACCTGCCAGCCCTCTGGACCGAGCACCAGAGGCGTGAGCTGCAGCGGCCTGACCCATCCCCAGGCGGCCTGATCGGTTTCACCGGCCGCCGATGCCGATGCCGATGCAGAGCCAGGCCGCGAACTGAGATCAGCGGGCGTGCAGATCCATAGCCCGTGACCAGCCCGCTGCACCGCCTCCATGAGCGCCACGCTGGAATCCTTGGCGGGATTGAGCCGTTCGATCGGATCGATCACGAACAGCTGGGAGTCCGCCATGACGGCTCCGCCTGCGATCACGGGCGCAGAAAGCGGGAGAAGACGCCGCCTTTGGCTGGCCTGTCCTGGCCTGCAGCTCCCTCAGGGCGATTGGCAGCGCGAATCTCCTCCTGGACGATGTCACGGGGTTTCTGGTCCAGCATCACATCCAGTTCTCCTGCGGCCTCGAGAGCCTCCAGCTGCTGCCAGCCGCCGACGCCCCGGCCGTTGATGAAAATCTGCGGAGCCTTGCTTTTGGCACCGGCTCGTTGAAGCATCACCTCCAGGAGTTCAGGGTCGTTGTCAATCACAAATTCGTTGTAGGTGATCCCTTTGCGATCAAGAAAGCCCTTCGCATGCATGCAGTCCGCTGAAAACCTCTGGCTATAAAGATCCACTTTGGCAAGTTGACCTGGCTTGTCGGGTGGCTGGGACTGCATGGGAGGAAACAGGCGTCAGCGCTCAGAGCCGGATCATAGATGCAAAGCCCAGAGCCTCAAGACCCACGCTGCTGATACGGTCGCCGTACAGCGACCGTTGTGCTCTGGTGCTCGATCTCACCGACTTCAAGCGCGATCTTTCCGAACTCACCGACCGCCTGGGCCATGCCCAGGACTGTCTTTGACGTCCCTGCTCTGAAAGCCCGGCAGCAGGATCTGGAGCAGCTCGCCTCCCAGCCCGACTTCTGGGATGACCAGAAGCAGGCCCAGGCGCGCATGCGCCAGCTCGATGACGTGAAAGCCCAGCTCGAGCAACTGGCTCAGTGGCAGAGCGCTGTGGCCGATGCTGACGCCACGGTCGAGCTTTACGCCCTCGAACCCGACGACGACCTGCTGGCCGAATCCAGTGAGGCCCTGCAGAAACTCCGCGCTGACCTCGATCGCTGGGAGCTGGAGCGCCTGCTCAGCGGCACCTACGACAAGGAAGGGGCCGTGATCAGCATCAACGCCGGTGCCGGTGGCACCGACGCCCAGGACTGGGCCCTGATGCTGATGCGCATGTACACGCGCTGGGCCGAGGACCACGGCATGAAGGTGAGCGTCGATGAGCTCAGCGAGGGGGAGGAAGCTGGCATCAAGAGCTGCACGATCGAAATCGAGGGCCGCTACGCCTACGGCTACCTGCGCAACGAGAAGGGCACCCACCGGCTGGTGCGCATCTCCCCCTTCAACGCCAATGACAAGCGCCAGACGAGCTTCGCCGGGGTGGAGGTGATGCCCAAGATCGAGGAGGAGGTGAAGCTCGACATCCCCGAAAAGGATCTGGAGGTCACCACCTCACGCTCTGGCGGTGCGGGCGGCCAGAACGTCAACAAGGTGGAGACGGCCGTGCGCATCCTCCACATCCCCACCGGTCTGGCGGTGCGCTGCACCCAGGAGCGCTCCCAGCTGCAGAACAAGGAGAAGGCGATGGCGCTGCTGATGGCCAAGCTGCTGGTGATCGCCCAGGAACAGCGGGCCGCCGAGATCGCCGACATCCGCGGCGACATCGTGGAGGCGGCCTGGGGCAACCAGATCCGCAACTATGTTTTCCATCCGTACCAGATGGTCAAGGATCTGCGCACCCAGCACGAAACCACCGATGTGCAGGGGGTGATGGACGGCGATCTCGATCCCTTTATCCAGGCCCTGCTGCGGCAGGGGGTCGAGGTGGGGTCCGAGACCCAGGGATGAGTCCCGCTCTGGCTAGACCTGATGGATCAGGGGCCACGCGATCCTGTTCAGCGCCGACGCCTGAATCCCCATGAGCGACCCTTCCCCCGGCAGCGGCGCCCGCCAGAACCCTTCCCCGCCCGCCCAGGACGAGCAGCGGGCCGGATTCATCAAGCTGGCGATGCGCAACATGGTGCGCAAGGGGCGCCAGAGCCTGTTCCATTTCGGCCTCACCGCCCTGGGGCTCACCGGCTTCCTGGTGCTGATCGCCTGGCTCGGTCGGCCTCAGCTGCCCGGAGGCTGAAACCGTGAGCCCGACCCAGGATTCCAGTGGCCCGCCTGAGCCCGCCAGCGGCGCTGCCGCCACAGTGGAGCTCGACCTGGCCTTTTCAGCCGCTCCAGGCTTCTCACCGGGACTGCTGCAGGCTTGTGGCGCCTGGTGCGACCCCCTCAAGGGTGAGCAGGCGTGGCAGTCGTTGCTGGCCCACTGGTTGGCAAGGCTGGCGACGAACCTGCCACCAGAGCTGCGATCCCAGTCCTACAGCCTCGGCCTCAGCCTGGTGGACGACCTGGAGATGGCCGAACTCAACCGCGACTGGCGTCAGCAGGAGGGACCCACCGATGTGCTGGCCTTCGCCGCCCAGGACGAAGCCCTCGAGCAGGCGCCACCGATGCCGATCCCTTCAGGGATCGGCTGGCCAGGCGGAACGCTCGAGCTGGGCGACATCGTGATCTCCCTGGACACCGCCGCCCGCCAGTCCGACGAGCACGGCCACAGCCTGATTCAGGAGCTGCTGTTTCTGGCCAGCCATGGCCTGCTGCATCTGCTCGGCTGGGACCATCCCGATGAAGCCAGCCTGGCGGCGATGCTGCAGCGCCAGCGGGATCTGGTGGCGCTCCTGCCACCGGGCTGGGATGGACCAGACCTGTCCTGAGATCGGAAGAGCGGTAGGGTTCCGCCTGGAAGCGGCCTGAGCCGATGCCGAAATCCCATCCCGACAGCACTCCCCCCGCCCTGCGGGAAGTGGCGGGGCGGGAAAGCGGCAGGCCTGAAACGGTGCCACTCAGCACCCACCGTCAGGGGCGTCGCCTGCGGGCGGGGGCCTGGAAGGTGGCGGGCGATCTGCCGGCGAGTTTTCGCTATGCCGCCCAGGGGCTGGCCTACGGCTTCAGCAGCCAGCGCAATTTCCGCATCCATGTGGTCACAGGCCTGGTGGTGTTTCTGCTGGGGCTGTGGCTGCAGTTGACCCCCGATCGCCTGGCGGTGCTGGTGCTGACCGTGGCGGCCGTGCTGGTGCTGGAGCTGCTCAACACGGCCACCGAGGCTGTAGTGGATCTGGCGATCGGCCGCCAGTTCCATCCCCTGGCGCGCATCGCCAAGGACTGCGCGGCTGCGGCCGTCCTGGTGGCGGCGCTCTCATCGATGATGATCGCCTTGCTGCTGCTGGTGCCTCCCCTGCTGCGGCGCCTGGGCATCTAGGGCCGTCCGCCGGCAACCGACCCGCACCAACCGCGATGCTTCTGGTCCTCGACAACTACGACAGCTTCACCTTCAACCTGGTGCAGTATCTGGGAGAGCTGTCCGCTGAGCACCCTCTGGCGGCGAACGTGCGCGTCGAGCGCAACGACGCCCTCTCCCTCGCGGCGATCAGGGCCCTGCATCCCGCCGCGATCCTGATCTCCCCGGGCCCAGGGGATCCCGACCAGGCGGGTGTCTGCCTGGATGTGCTGCGGGAGCTCGGTCCGCAGATCCCGATCCTGGGGGTCTGCCTGGGGCACCAGTGCCTGGCCCAGGTGTTCGGAGGCCGGGTGGTGCGGGCCCGGGAGCTGATGCACGGCAAGACCTCACCCGTGCACCACGGCGGCCAGGGCGTGTTCGCCGGCCTGCCGGAACCCCTCACCGCCACCCGCTATCACAGCCTGGTGGCCGAACGCGAAAGCCTTCCCGACTGCCTGGAGATCACCGCCTGGCTGGATGACGGCACGATCATGGGGCTGCGGCACCGCGATCATCCCCACCTCCAGGGGGTGCAGTTTCACCCCGAAAGCGTGCTGACCCAGAGCGGACACGCCTTGCTGGCCAACTTCCTGCGGGAGGCCAGCGCCTTCGCCAGCGGCGCTTAAGCCTGCTCCCACTGCTAGTTTCGCGCCCACGCCCATCCTGCTCCGCCGGCCATGACGCTGTCCCGACTCCATGGCCAGCGAGCTCCGCAGCGGCGACCGCTGACCGCCCTGATCCCCGCGGTCGCCCTGATGGCACCCCTGCTCGCCGGGGCCCCGCAGGCAGCCCACGCCGGGGGCGGCGGCGTGACGATCACCAGCTACGGCCACAGCGCCCTGCTGATCCGCGGTGGGGGCGCCACGGTGCTGGTCAATCCCTTCAAGGCGGTGGGCTGCGCCGCCGGCCTGGCGGAACCCCGCCTGAGTGCGGATGTGATCCTCGCCAGCAGCGTGCTGAAGGATGAGGGCGCCGCGGTGGCCAGCGGCCGCATGCTGGTCCAGCCCGGCTCCTACAAGGTGGCCGGGCTGCAGATCGAGGGGATCTCCGCCCCCCACGACCGGCTGGGAGGCCGCCGTTTCGGCCAGGCCACACTCTGGCGCTGGAAGCAGGGCGGTCTGGACATCGCCCACCTGGGGGGCACCGCTGCCAGCCTCAGGCCCGAGGACCGGGTGCTGCTGGGGCGCCCCGATGTGCTGATCATCGGCGTCGGCGGGGGCGCCAAGGTCTACACCGGTGAAGAAGCGGCCACTGTGGTGCGGGACCTGCAACCCCGCCGGGTGATTCCGGTGCAGTACCGCAAGACGGCCCCCAGCGACAGCTGCGACATCGGACCGATCGAGCCGTTCCTCAGGGCGATGGCCCCTGCGAAGGTGGTGCGCGGCGGCCCCAGCATCAGCGTGACCCCACCGCTGGGAGATGGCACGGTGATCGAGGTGCTGCGCTGATCCGCCTCTGAGATCCAGGCGGGAGAGCCAGGTCAGTCGCCGGACGGAAGACCCTCGATTGCCGCGAAGGCCCGCCAGAAACGCTCCATCTGCTCCGGGGTGCCGATGCTGACCCGCATCGCCCCATCGATCAGAGGCTTGCCGGCCATGGAGCGCACCAGGATGCCGACCTGCCGCAACCGTTGTTCGACGGCCCCCACCGTCCCCTGGGGCCAGATCAGCAGGTAATTGCCTCCTGCCGCGTGATGGTGGACCCCCGCCGCCTGGAGCCGCTCCACCAGCCAGTCGCGGGCACGGAGCACCTGAGCCACATAGGCGGCCACATGCTCCGGATCATCGAGGGCCGCGAAGGCGGCGGTGACGGCGAAGCTGTTGATGTCGTAGGGACCGGTGACCCGGCTGATCCGATCGACAACGGCGGCATTGCCGATGGCGAAACCGATCCGCAGGCCAGCCAGTCCGGCGGTCTTGGCCAGGGAACGCAGCACCAGCAGATTGGCCGTGGCGCTGAAATCGACCAGAGGCAGCACGCTGTCGCCGGTGAAGGCCTCATACAGCTCATCCACCACCACAAGGGTGTCAGGGGCGGCGGCGGCCAGCTCCAGGATCCGCTCGGGTGCCAACCGGGTGCCGGTGGGGTTGTTGGGATTGCAGAGCAGCAGCAGCCGCGGCAGCCGCCCGGATGCGGGAGTCAGCAGGGCCGATCGCAGCGCCTCCAGCGGAAACGAGAACTCCGGCCCTTCGTAGGGGATGGCCTGGATGTCCATCCCCTGCATCCGGGCACAGGGGGTGTAGTACCCGAAGGTGGGCACTGTGGTCAGCAGGGTGTCGCCCCGATCGCCGTAGGCGTGAAACACGGCATGGATCGCAGCATCGACGCCGTTGAACACCCCCACCTGCTCAGGTTCAAGCGAATGGGCCAGTCCGGAACCACCCCGCCTGGACGAGAGGTTGGCCACGACCGCCTCCCGCAACCCCTCGTACTCGGGATAGATGGCGATGTGCTCCGGCGGAATGGCCCGCAGAGCCGCCACCACCTTTGGGCTGGGCCCGAGTGTGTTCTCATTGAAATCAAGGCGCAGCAAGCCGCGGCGCCCTTCCAGAGGGGCGCTGTAAGCCTGCAGCGTTTCCACCTCAGGCCGTGCGGGCGGGAAGGCTCCCTGAGTAGGAGAGGGTGCGTTCAAGCCGCTACGGCAAACACCTGAGCCCAGCGTAGACAGGCCAGCGACCGCAGCTGGCCGCGAGGGGGAACTCTGGGGTTGCCTGGGCCGTTCCGATGTGACCTGCTGCCAACCCCATCGATCGGACTGCGCTCCAGCAGGCCATCAGCATGCAAGACGGCGACAGAAAGATGTGTTCTGCAGCACAGGGATGGAGCGAAATCTACTTAAATTGAATTGATTAAAAAGCGGATGAAGAGATTCGAACTCTCGACCCTCTCCTTGGCAAGGAGATGCTCTACCACTGAGCTACATCCGCACAACCGGCCGCTGCCGGCCAAGTCAGCATGCACCACCGAAGGCCCCTTGGTCAAATCCCGTGCTGTGATCGCACAAGCATCCCCTACCCTCACACCAGGAACTCCTTCAAGCCCGAGCCGGCAGCCCATGAGCCTCGATCAGGAGTTGCTTCAGCCGCCAGGGCCCTCCGCATCCCAACCCGACGACGCTCCTCTGCCTGAGCCGCTGCTGGGGGAACTGCGCCGCCACAACCTGCTGCAGCCGCTGATCCAGCGTCGGGTGCTGCGGGAACTGGCCGCTCCCGTGGTGCTGCCGCAGGAGACAGCGGAAGGAGCCTGGCAGCAGTACCTGCAGCAGAACGCTCTCCGGGATGAGGCCGCGCTGGAGGAGCACCTGAGCGACCTGGGAATCGACAGGCAGGACCTGCGTTGGCAGGTGGAGCTGCCGCTGAGGCTGAACGCCGTCGCAGGCGAGCGCTTCGGGCCCAAGGCCGAGGCCCGCTTCCTGGTCCGCAAGAACCAGCTCGATCGGGTTGTTTACAGCCTGCTGCGGGTGCGCGATGGCTTTCTGGCGCGAGAGCTCTACCTGCGGCTGGATGCCGGAGAAGCCAGCTTCTCAGAACTCGCTGCAGGCTATTCAGAAGGCCCGGAACGCCAGACGAACGGCATCGTGGGCCCGGTGCCGTTGACCCAGGCCCACCCCCAGCTCAGCGAGCGTCTACGCACCAGCAAAGCGGGCGAACTGATGGAACCGTTTGCGATCGCCGAATGGTGGCTGGTGGCACGGCTGGAGAGCTATGCGCCAGCGGTCTTTGATGCAGCCATGGCGAATCAGATGAGCAGCGAATTGCTCGACGATTGGGTCCAGCAGGAAACCAGGAACCGCTTGAGATTGTTGTCTTCCAAGCATCTCCCGCTCACGATTGCCCCTGGTGTGACCCTGCAATGACTCTGATCAGCCCACCGGGTGCCGGCAGCGATGAACGACCGATCCCCCTGCGTCAGCATCCCGCCTTTGCTGGCCTGAGCGAGGAGGGGGAAGCCCGGCTGCGCCGGGGTCTGCACCTGGTGCGCTTCCGTGCCGGCCAGAGCCTGGTGGAGGCCGATGGGCTGCCGGCAGAGGCGCATCTGATCCTGGAGGGGGAATGCCGGCTTCTGGGCATCCGCCAAGGCAGGCTGAGCAGCCTCTGCCGGCTTGGCCCCGGCACGTTCGTCGGGCTTGCATCCCTGCTGCGGGCGGCACCGTGTGAATCGATCACCGCGGTGGATGACGTGATCACAGCCGCCATCCCTGATCAGCTGATCGTGGATCTGGCGAGGCAGGAAGCCTGCTTCCGCCGGTGGTGTGCCGACACCCTGTGGCCAGCTGAGGTGGCCGCCCTGATCGCGCAGCTGCAGACTCTGTCGCCCCTGGCGGAGCTGCCTCCGTCCAGGCAGCTGCCTGCCGTGCTGGAGCAGGCCAGGCTTCTGCCTGCCGATGCCCTGGCAGATCCCGAGCTGCGGCTGCAGTCCGCCGCAGATCGTGAGCTGTTTCTGGCGAGCGCCAACTGCGACGGCACGATCGGCCAGCGCCTCGATCCGGCGGCGCCATTGCCGCAGCCCCGTCCACCCTTCGGCCTGCGGGTGATCAGCCTGCCGCAGGCCGCAGGGCATGAGGGCCAGGGAGCGCCGAGGGCCGTTACACCGCTTGGCAGCGCCATCAAACCGGCGGCAGATCTTCCCCAGCGCAGCGGCCTTGACCTCGGCCAGGAGCAGCCCCTGGCAGGGTTCCGCCTGATCCGGGCTGAAGGCGCCCTGGAGGAGACCCTGGCCTGCTTCCAGATGCTGGCCTCCCATCTGAAGCTGCCCTTCCGCCGCGATTCGATCGAAAAGGTGCTCCGCGACAGCCTGCGCCGCGGTCAGGCCCCCAATCTCCAGCTCTGCGGCCAGCTCGGGGCCAGCCTCGGTCTGCACGTGGTGAACGCCAAGGTTCCGGCCACCATGGGCACCCGCCTGCAGACCCCTGCCCTGCTCCCCTGGAACGGGGGCTTCGCCCTGGCCATCGCCAGCAGCCGGGAGGGCCTGACCCTGGCCAGCCCTCGCCAGGGCCGCATCACCTTGAGGCCGAGAGAACTCGAAACGGCCTTCCCGGAGGGGATCGATCTGCTGCTGATGGAGCGAGCGGTCAGCACCCCCGAGCAGCGCTTCGGACCCGGCTGGTTCTGGCCCGCCCTGCGGCGCCATCGCGGCGTGCTGCTGCAGGTGCTGCTGGCCTCCTTCGTGGTGCAGTTGTTCAGCCTGGCCAACCCGCTGTTGATCCAGGTGATCATCGACAAGGTCATCACCCAGCGCAGCCTCGACACCCTGCAGGTGCTGGGGATCGCCCTGGTGGTGGTCACCCTGCTGGAGGGCGTGCTGGGAAGTCTGCGTACCTTCCTGTTCAGCGAGACCACCAACCGCATCGACCAGAGGCTGGGCGCCGAGGTGATCGATCACCTGCTGCGACTGCCCCTGGGCTATTTCGATCGCCGGCCGGTGGGGGAGCTGGGATCCCGCATCGCCGAACTGGAGAAGATCCGCAATTTCCTCACCGGTACGGCACTCACCACGCTGCTCGATGCCGCCTTCTCGGTGATCTACATCGTGGTGATGGGCTTCTACAGCCTGCTGCTCACCGCCGTGGCGCTGGCGGTGCTGCCGATCCAGATCGGCCTGACGGTGCTGGGCGCGCCGCTGTTCCGGCGCCAGTACCGCCAGGCCGCAGAGGAGAACGCCCGTACCCAGAGTCACCTGGTGGAGGTGCTCACCGGCATCCAGACCGTCAAAGCCCAGAACGTGGAGATGGTGAGCCGCTGGAAATGGCAGGAGCTCTACGGCCGCTACATCTCCCGCACGTTCGAGAAGACCATCACCGGCACCGCCGTCACGGAATCGAGCCAGGTGCTGCAGAAGCTCTCCCAGCTGCTGGTGCTGTGGGTGGGCGCCTCGCTGGTGCTGCAGGGCCAGCTGACACTGGGCCAGCTGATCGCCTTCCGGATCATCTCCGGCTATGTCACCCAGCCACTGCTGCGCCTGTCGAGCATCTGGCAGAACGTGCAGGAGCTGAGGGTGAGCTTCGAGCGACTCGCCGATGTGATCGACACCCCGCTGGAATCGGACCAGGCGGATCAGGGCAAGATCCTGCTTCCCCCGATCGTGGGGGCCGTGCGCTTTGAAGGGGTGAGCTTCAGCTTTCAGCCCGGCACGCCACCGGTCTTGCACGCCATCGATCTGGATGTTCCTGCGGGCACCTTCGTCGGGATCGTCGGCCAGAGCGGGAGCGGCAAAAGCACCCTGATGAAACTGCTGCCGAGGCTCTACGCGCCGTCATCCGGACGGGTGCTGATCGACGGCTATGACATCGACAAGGTGGAGCTGTATTCCCTGCGCCGGCAGATCGGCATCGTTCCCCAGGATCCGCTGCTGTTCTCCGGCACCGTCGCCGAAAACATCGCCCTCACAAGGCCGGATGCCGACAGCGAGGAGATCGTGCGCGCAGCGCGGCTCTCCTGCGCCCACGACTTCATCATGGAGCTGCCGCTGGGCTACAGCACACCGGTTGGAGAGAGGGGCAGCTCCCTGAGCGGCGGACAACGGCAACGGCTGGCGATCGCCCGCACCCTGCTCAGCAATCCCAAGCTGCTGGTGCTCGATGAAGCCACCAGCGCCCTCGACTACGAAACCGAGCGCAAAGTGTGCGACAACCTGATTGAAAATCGACATGACTGCACGGTCTTCTTCATCACCCATCGCCTCTCGACCATCCGCAGGGCGGACCGGGTGGTGATGCTGCACCAGGGCACCATCGTCGAAGATGGCAGTCACGACGCCCTGATGGCCGAACGCGGTCGCTACTACGCGCTCTATCGCCAGCAGGACCTGAGCTGATGAATCTGTTTCGCAAGGCTCAGAACGCACTGGAGCAAAGCGTGGCGGCGCCCGGCCACGATGAGACAGCCCTGCAGCAGTCGCGCTTCTGGATGCGGGCGATCAGCTGGAGCCTGATGGGCACCACCAGCTTCGCCCTGGGATGGCTGTGTCTGGCGCAGACCGAGGAGATCGTGACCGCTCCGGGCACCCTCGAGCCGATCGGATCGGTGAAGGAGATTCAGATGCCCGTCGGCGGAATTGCCGATCAGATTCTGGTCAAGGAAGGCGATCGGGTCAAAGCAGGTGAGGTCGTGATGCGTCTCGACACCGAGACTTCGCGGCAGAAACAGAAATCACTCATTGAGAACATCAGGCTGAAGTCCCAACAGCTCCAACTCAAACAGCTGGAGCTGGAACGCTTCAGAAGCCTCAATCGCGATTCGCTACAAACCATCAACGAAAAATTGATTCTGGAACGGGAAATCCTCGATCGCCTGGATCAACTTTCCAAACAGGGAGCATCGGCCGAGCTGCAATATCTGCAGCAGCGCAACAGCGTCAAGGAAGTCGAAGGCAAACTCCGCGAAACGCGTCTCGACGGCCTGCGGCAGGAGGCGATCCTCAACCAGGACATGCAGAAACTGCGCAGCGAGGAATCCGATCTCGAAGCTCAATTGACCGAAACCAATGTGACGCTGCGTTATCAATCGCTGCGTTCGCCCGTCAATGGCATCGTCTTCGATCTCAAGCCCAAGAGCCGGGGCTACGCCGCCCAGGGCACCGAATCGGTGATGAAGATCGTGCCCTTCAACGCCCTGGAGGCCAAGGTGGAGATCGACAGCTCCGAAATCGGCTTCGTCCGCAAAGGCATGCCGGCCGAGATCAGCATCGATTCCTTCCCCGCCACCGACTTCGGTGTGCTGGAAGGCAAGGTGTGGCAGATCAGCTCCGATGCCCTGCCACCGGATCCAGCCAAGCAGCAGACCCACTACCGCTATCCCTCAATGATCCAGCTCTCGAGCCAGCAGCTCCGGCTGAAGAACGGCCAGCGGCTGCCGCTGCAGGTGGGCATGAGCCTGCACGCCAACATCAAGCTGCGCAAGGTGACCTACCTGCAGATGCTGCTGGGCGGCTTCAAGGACAAGGCCGATTCCCTGCGCCGCATCTGAGGCTGCCCAGCCGGAACTCAGGCCGGCAGCGAGGCCATCAGGCTGCCCATCTCGATGGCCTGAAGCCCGTAGCTCCAGCCGAGGTTGCTCTTGATGCCGGCCCGCTCCAGAGCCTGCTGCAGGGTATCGGTGGTGAGCACGCCGAAGATCACCGGAACACCGGTGTCACGGGCCACGGAGGCCACACCCTTGCTCACCTCGGCCACCACCACATCGAAATGGGGGGTATCGCCACGGATCACCGCCCCCAGGGTGATCACGACCTGGTAGCGCCCGCTGGCCGCCAGGCGCTGGGCCACCAGGGGGATCTCGAAACTGCCTGGAACCCAGGCCACATCCAGCTGATCGCTGGCCGGCGTCACATCGATGCCGTGGCGGCTGAGGCAATCGAGGCAGCCGCTGAGCAGTTTGCCCGTCACCAGATCATTGAAACGGGCCACGACGATGGCCAGCCGCAGACCGGCCGCCCCCGAGAACTGACCTTCAAAGACGCTCAAGACGCCATGCCATCACTTCGCTCACCCTAAACAGGCGAGGATTCCGGGTACAGAGCTTGCGGATGCCGGAGAGGCAGGGCGTCAGCCCAGCTCAGACGACGAAGAAGCTCATGCCCCAGTTGACCAGCACCAGGGCAACCCAGACGAGGCCACCCAGCAGGATCAGGCGATTGGAATTGCCGCTGCTGTCGTTGCTGGCGTAGAGAACCGGCACCGCCACGATCAGGGCGAAGGACATCACCACCAGAGCCAGAACGGTGAGGGTGTTGAGAATCTGCATGGTGAGGTTGGAAGAGGCTCAGGGAGCATCGCTGGGGCTGTGCCCGCGGGGACCGGACCCGCTGGATTCTCCCACGACAGCCTGGTCAGGCCCTGGGCCACCTGGCCATCCTTCACAAGTTGTGGGCAGCCTGAACACCTGGGCAGCGAGCGCTTCGTTCTGGCACCACCCCTGGTGGGGCCTAGCATGAGAGACCCCACAGGCGGTGTCATGAGCGGTGCAGGCGCCCATCCCCCCAGAGGTGCGCAGCAGCTGGCACTGCTGGGGGATCAGGGGCCTGGTGGCGTGCAGCAGGGTGATCTGTTCGGCATCGGATCGGCGGCAGCCGTCGGCCGTCCCGCCCCTGCCGGGCCTGAGGCGCCAGGTGTCGAAGCCGAGGAATCGACGCCGCTGAGCGCTGAAGCTCTGGAGCAAGCCGCCCGCGATCGTCCCCGCCGCAGACAGCAAGGGAACCGAGCGGTTGCCAGCCATGGCCTGGATGTGGAACTGCCGCAAGCCCATGGGCCGGCTGAAGAATCAGCTGCTGCTGAAGCGGGCACGGCTGAATCGGACACTGCCACAGCCTCCACCAGCCCGACTGACGCCGACGGGGAGCTGCCGCGCTGGCATCACCACAGCCTGGTGGATGCCGCAGCCCTGACCCCGGTGCTGCGGCACTACGTGGAGCTCAAGGCGGCCCATCCGGAACGGGTGCTGCTTTACCGCCTGGGGGACTTCTACGAATTCTTCTTCGAGGACGCGATCCTGCTGTCGCGCCTTCTGGAGCTCACCCTCACCGGCAAAGAGGCCGGCAAGGGCATCGGCAGAGTCCCGATGGCTGGCATCCCCTTTCATGCGGCCGAGCGCTACTGCAGCGAACTCGTGCGCCAGGGGCTGAGCGTCGCCCTGTGCGACCAGCTGGAGACCACGCCCGCCAAGGGGGCCCTGCTGCGACGGGAGATCACCCGGGTGCTGACACCGGGCACCGTGCTCGAAGAGGGCATGCTCAGCGCTCGCCGCAACAACTGGCTCTGCGCCGTGGTGCTCGGAGCGGGAGACGGTGCCGGACCGCGGCGCTGGGGACTGGCGGTGGCCGACATCAGCACCGGTGAATTCCGCGTGACCGAGCGGGAAGGGGAGGGCAACCTGCACCAGGAGCTGCTGCAGCTGGAGGCCGCCGAACTGATCGGGCCTGATCCGTCTGACGCCGGCAGAGGCCAGGAATCCGCCGCTGGCCCCTCCCCGGCCTGGTGTCCGGACGGCCGGCGGCTGAACGCCCTGCCCCGCACCCCCTTCGAAGCCCCCGAGGCGCGTGCGCGCCTGCTGCGCCACTTCCGTCTGGCCAGTCTCGACGGCCTCGGCCTCACGGAGGTTCCCCTGGCCCTGCGGGCCGCCGGTGGTCTGCTGGCCTATCTGGAGAGCACCCAGCCGGCCCCGCTGGAGCCACCCACCGTCTGGTTTGCGGGCGATCAGCTGGTGCTCGACGCCCAGACGCGCCGCAATCTCGAGCTCACCCGCACCCAGCTGGGGGGCTCGCACCACGGCTCCCTGCTGTGGTCCCTCGACCGCACCGCCACAGCCATGGGAGGCCGCTGCCTGCGCCGCTGGATCGAGGCCCCCCTAGTGGAGCGCGAGGCGATCCTGCTGCGTCAGGAAGCCGTCAGCGAGCTGGTGGAGCATCGGCCCCTGCGACAGGGGCTCAGGCGTCTGCTGCGCCCGATGGGTGATCTGGAACGGCTGGCCGGAAGGGCCGGCGCCGGCAGCGCCTCACCCCGCGACCTGGTGGCCCTGGCCGATGGACTGGAGCGTTTACCGCGGCTGGCCGCCCTTCTGGCCGGAGCCGGAAGCGCTCCCCTGGTGGCACTCCGGCGTCCCTGGCCCGAACTGTCGGCCGTGGCGGCCGACATCCGCTCCCATCTGGTGGAGGCTCCTCCCCTGGGGCTGGCAGAAGGCGGGCTGATCCACGACGGGGTCGACGCGCAGCTCGATGGCTTGCGCAACCTGCTCGACGACCAGGAATCCTGGTTGTCGCGGCAGGAGGCCCTGGAGCGGCAGGCCAGCGGCAACCCCAACCTGCGCCTGCAGTACCACCGCACCTTCGGTTACTTCCTGGCAGTCAGCCGGGCCCGGGCCAGCGCCGTGCCTGATCACTGGATCCGCCGGCAGACCCTGGCCAACGAAGAGCGCTTCGTGACCCCTGCTCTCAAGGAGCGCGAAGGCAGGATCCTGCAGCTGCGCACCCGCAGCGTGCAACGGGAGCTGGAACTGCTCGCCGCCCTGCGCAGCCGCGTGGGAGAGCAGGCGGCCCCGATTCGCCAGGCCGCCCGGCTGGTGGCCGAGCTCGATGCCCTGGCCTCACTGGCGGAGGTGGCCGCCACCGGCGGCTACTGCCGGCCGCAGCTCACGGAGGAGCGCGAACTGGTGATCGAGGCGGGGCGTCACCCGGTGGTGGAGCAACTGCTGGTGGAGCAGCGCTTCACCGCCAACGACCTGCATCTTGGGCTGGGCCATTCCGAGGCCCCCGACCTGCTGGTGCTGACCGGACCCAATGCCAGCGGCAAGAGCTGTTACCTGCGCCAGGCCGGGCTACTGCTACTGATGGCGCAGATCGGCAGCTGGATCCCCGCCCGCTCCGCCCGGCTGGGCATCGCCGATCGCATCTTCACCCGGGTGGGCGCCGGCGACGATCTGGCGGCCGGTCAGTCCACCTTCATGGTGGAGATGGCGGAAACGGCCAACATCCTCCATCACGCCACCCCCCGCTCCCTGGTGCTGCTCGATGAGATCGGCCGGGGCACCGCCACCTTCGATGGCCTCGCGATCGCCTGGGCGGTGGCCGAGCATCTGGCCGACCGGGACGGCGGCGGCATCGGCGCCCGCACGATCTTCGCCACCCATTACCACGAACTCAACGAGCTGGCCTCGCTGCTGCCGGGGGTGGGCAATGCCCAGGTGCTGGTCGAGGAGACCGGCGACGATCTGGTGTTTCTGCACCGGGTGAGCCGGGGCGGCGCCAGCCGCAGCTATGGCATCGAAGCCGCCCGCCTGGCTGGGGTGCCCGCGCCTGTGGTGCTGCGGGCGCGGCAGGTGCTCGGCAGGATCGAGGCCAACAGCCATGTGGCCGTGGGCGTCAGCGCGGCAGGGCCGCCTGATCGAGCCAGGCATGCCGCAGCAGGGCGTTGAGGGCCGCGGCCGCCAGGGATGCCCCCCCGCGGCTGCCCTCCAGACGGATCTGAGGCCAGTCGCTCTCGGCCAGATGGCGCTTGCTTTCGGCCACCCCCACGAACCCCACCGGCATCCCCACCACCAGGGATGGCCGTCGCGCACCGGCCGTCACCAGATCCAGCAGACGCTCGAGGGCGGTGGGGGCGCTGCCGATCAGCACCAGCGGAGCCTGGCCCTCTGCGCTGAGCGCCTCCCAGGCGGGCAGCACCGCGGCGGCGCTGCGGGTGTCGCCGGTGGGTGCCTGATCAGGGGCCCAGTCGAGCAGGCAATGCACGGTGTTGCCGAAGCAGCGCCTGGCCATCGGTGCCACGGCCGCCGCCGCCATGGCGGTGTCCGTGAGAATCGGTGCCCCCGCGCGCAGGGCTTCCTGCGCGAGCATGCAGGCTCCCTTCCCCGCCATGGGGCGATCAGCCTGCGCCGGGGAGAAGACAAGATCCGAAGCGATCGACACATCGCCGCTGCTGTGAATGCAGCGCTCCAGCACCTCCCGCTCAAGCGCCGAGAGGCCGCTCAGCTGCGCCGCCAGGACGGCATCAACCGCGGCCCGCTGCGCCAGCAGACCACGGATGCGGCGAATGCTCTCCGTGAAGATCGGATGGTCCGTTACGCCCTCAGGCACGCGTCAACACCCTCCAGGGGATTCAAGAACCATCACCACCTCAGCATCCTGCGCCAGGTCGGCACGGAACGGCCACGGCTGCGTTCCAGCCACAGGCCTGCACGATCCCTGGGGGTGCATCAGCTTGGGGCTCTGGCATCACAATCACCCTCGCCCATGCTGCGGAATCGCCCCCACTGATGCCGATCCATCTGCTCTGGGGCGATGACGAGGCCGCCCGCAGCCGGGCCGTGGAGGCTCTTGTGGCAAGGCTGGCGGATCCCAGCTGGGCGGCGATCAACGTCAGCCGCCTCGATGGCAACGATCCGGCCCAGGCTTCCAGGGCCCTTGAGGAGGCACGCACGCCCCCCTTCGGCGCGGGAGCTCGGGTGGTGGTGCTGCAGCGCAGTCCCTTCTGCAGCGCCTGTCCAGCGGAGCTGGCCGCCCAGCTGGAGGCGAGCCTGGCCCTGATCCCTGCGGACTGTCACCTGCTGCTGTGCAGTCCCGGCAAGCCCGACGCCCGCCTGCGCACCACCAAGGCCCTGCGACAGCTGGCCGAGGAGCAGAGCTTCGCGCTGCCGGCTCCATGGGACGGCGAGGGCCTGCTGGAGCTGAGCCGGCGCACGGCGGCCGAACTGGGGCTGAAGCTGACGCCGGAGGCCGCCGAGGCCCTCAGTGAGGCGATCGGCAGCGACAGCTCCCGCCTGGCCAGCGAACTGGAAAAACTGGCCCTCTACTGCGAGGGGACCATCGGGCGAGAGGCGGTGGAAGCCCTGGTGGGCGGTCGCAGCACCAACGGTCTGGCGGTGGGTGACGCCCTGCTGGCAGGTCGACCCGCCGACGCGATCGCCCTGGTGGATGCCCTGCTGGCGGCCAATGAACCGGCGCTGCGCCTGGTGGCGGCCCTGAGCAATCAGATCCGCGGCTGGCTGTGGGTGGCCCTGCTCGAGAGCCGCGGCGAAACGGATGCGACGGTGATCGCCAAGGCCGCCGGCATCGGCAACCCCAAGCGGATCTATGTGATGCGCAAACAGATCCGCGGACGCAGCCCCAGCCAGTTGCTGGACCTGCTCAGCCGCGTGCTGGAGGTGGAGATGGCGCTCAAGCGCGGGGTCGAACCCGGTGATGCCTTCCGGGACGGCTTCCTGCTGGTGCCCACGCGCCGCTGAAACGGGCGAGAGCCTGAGACAGCGCAGGTCTGACGGTGATAATCAGCCCAACGGCGACAGGTGGACGCGCGGATGGCCCTGCTGGTTCAGAAGTTCGGGGGCACCTCCGTGGCCGATGTGGAACGCATCCAGGCGGTGGCCCGACGGATCTGGCGCAGCCGCGAGGAGGGCCATGACCTGGTGATCGTGGTGTCCGCCATGGGCCACACCACCGATGAGCTCACCAGCCTGGCGCGGGCCATCAGTGCCGATCCACCGCGGCGGGAGATGGACATGCTTCTGGCCACCGGGGAGCAGGTGTCGATCGCCCTGCTGTCGATGGCGCTCCATGCCCAGGGGGTGCCCGCGGTCTCGATGACGGGGGCCCAGGTGGGGATCCTCACCGAATCCCATCACGGCCGGGCCCGCATCCTCGATGTGCGCACCGAGCGATTGAGGCGGTTGCTGGCCGATGGGCAGGTGGTGGTGGTGGCGGGCTTCCAGGGAACCAGCAGCGGCATGGGCGGCACACCCGAGATCACCACCCTGGGCCGCGGCGGGTCCGACACCTCCGCCGTGGCGCTGGCGGCAGCGCTGGAGGCCGATGCCTGTGAGATCTACACCGATGTGCCAGGGGTGCTCACCACCGATCCCCGCAAGGTGAGCGATGCGCAGCTGATGGAGGCGGTGAGCTGCGACGAGATGCTCGAGCTGGCCAGCCTGGGGGCCTCCGTGCTCCATCCCCGCGCGGTGGAGATCGCCCGCAACTACGGCGTGCCTCTGGTGGTGCGCTCGAGCTGGAGCGACCATCCGGGCACGAGGCTCACCAGCGGTGAGCGCCGCGCCATCGGCAGCGAGGGCCTGGAACTGGGCAAGCCCGTCGATGCCGCGGAGCTGGAACAGGGACAGACCGTGATCGCCCTGGCCCATGTCCCCGACCGCCCCGGCGTGGCCGCGACGCTGTTCGAGGCCCTGGGGGAAGCCGGGCTCAACGTCGATCTGATCGTGCAGGCCACCCACGAGGGCTGCAGCAACGACATCGCCTTCACCGTGGCCGATGCAGAAGGGGAACGGGCGCGGCAGGTCTGCCAGACCGTGCTCACGGAGCTGGGTGCCTCAGCGGAGACCACCCTCAGCAGTGAGAGCGGCATGGCCAAGCTGAGCATCGCCGGCGCCGGGATCATGGGCCGGCCCGGGGTGGCTCCTCGCCTGTTCGACAGCCTCTCGCGGCTGGGGATCAACCTGCGGCTGATCGCCACCAGCGAGGTGAAGGTCAGCTGCCTGGTGGAGGGAGCCAGGGCCGATCTGGCCCTGCGCGCCGCGGCAGAAACCTTCGAGCTCGACGACCAGCAGCTGCGCCACGGAAGCACCAGCTGCCACCGCGACGATCCGGCCGTGCGCGGGGTGGCCCTGGACCGGGATCAGACCCAGGTGGTGGTGCGGCGGGTGCCCGACCGACCCGGGGTGGCGGCAACCCTGTGCAGGGCCCTGGCCGATGCGGGCATCAGCCCCCACGCCATCGTGCAGTCGGAGCGCACCCACGGCAGTGGCGAAAGCCGCAGCCGCGACATCAGCTTCAGCCTTCGCCGCGATGACCGGCAGGCCGCAGAACAGGCACTGGCTCCCGTGCTGGCCCAATGGCTGGGCTCACGCTTCGAGGAAGGAAACGCCATCGCCATGGTGAGCGCCGTGGGCGCCGGCATGGCCTGCACGGCTGGCACAGCCGCGCGCATCTTCCGCTGCCTGGCCTCCGAGGGGATCAACATCGAACTGATCGTCACCAGCGAGATCCGCACCAGCTGCGTGGTGGCCGAGGAGCAGGGTGTGCGGGCTCTCCAGATCGTGCATGCCGCCTTCGGCCTCGGTGGTGGCGCCGTGCACCGGGCTGAAGGCACGGAAGCGCCGCTGGTCTGAGCCGCCCGCCCCAGCCATACGTCCCGATCAGGGCTTCCCCACCAGCTTCTGACGCAGCCCCTTGATGCGATCGCGCAGGTTGGCGGCCTCCTCGAACTCCAGATTCTTCGCCGCCGATTTCATCTTCTCCTCCAGCTGCTGAATCAGCTCCGGCAAGGAATCGAGCGGCACTTCGTTGTGCTCCGCCTGCTCAGTGGCCTGCTCCAGCTGATCGTCATTAAGGCGGCGGGAGAGCTCCAGAAACGCCAGGATCGAATTGCCGGCCCGCTTGCCCGCCGGGGTGGGCGTGATGCCATGGCGTTCGTTGTAGGCCTGCTGAATGGCGCGTCGCCGCTCGGTCTCGCCGATCGCTCTGGCCATGCTGTCGGTGAGGTTGTCGGCATAGAGAAGGGCAACGCCTTCCACATGGCGCGCGGCGCGGCCAATCGTCTGGATCAGCGAGCGCTCGGCCCGCAGGAAACCCTCCTTATCCGCATCGAGGATGGCCACCAGCGACACCTCAGGGAGGTCGAGTCCCTCGCGCAACAGGTTGACACCCACCAGCACGTCGTAGTGACCATTGCGTAGATCCTGGATGATCTCGATGCGCTCGATCGAGTGAATCTCCGAGTGCAGATAACGCACGCGCACACCATTCTCAGCCAGGTAATCGCTGAGGTCCTCGGCCATGCGCTTGGTGAGGGTCGTCACCAGCACCCGCTCCTGCTTCTCAGCCCGCAGACGGATCTCAGACAACAGATCATCCACCTGGCCTTCGGTGGGCCGCACCTCCACCACCGGATCGAGCACACCTGTGGGGCGGATCACCTGCTCCACCACCTGAGGGCGGCTCTGGCCCAGCTCCCAGTCTCCGGGGGTGGCGCTGACGAAGATGGTCTGGCGGGCTTTCTGCCAGAACTCCTCACCCTTGAGCGGCCGGTTGTCAGCGGCGCTGGGCAAGCGGAAACCATGCTCGATCAGCACCTGCTTGCGGCTCTGATCGCCGTTGTACATGGCCTGCAACTGGGAGCAGGTGACATGGCTTTCATCAACCACCAGCAACCAGTCGTCAGGGAAGTAATCGATCAGGCACTCCGGAGGGGTGCCCGCTTCCCGCCCCGCCAGATGACGGGCGTAATTCTCGACGCCGTTGCAGTAACCCACCTGCTCCAGCATCTCCAGGTCGTAGCGGGTGCGCTGCTCCAGGCGCTGGGCCTCGAGCAGGCGTCCCTGGAGGTTGAGGACATCCAGGCGCTCATGAAGCTCGGCGCGGATCGCCGCGATGGCGGCCTGCAGACGATCCTTCGGGGTGACGAAATGCTTGGCGGGGTAGATATTGATGGCCTCCAGGCTTTGAAGGATCTCGCCGGTCGTGGGATCCACGTAGCGGATCGCCTCCACCTCATCGCCGAACAGTTCGATCCGCACCAGCCGATCCTCATAGGCCGGTCCGATCTCGAGCACATCGCCCCGCACCCGGAAGCGGCCGCGGCTGATCTCCACATCGTTACGGGCATACTGATTGTTCACCAGATCCCGCAGGGATGCGCGCAGATTCAGCGTCTCTCCCACCTTGAATGTCACCGCAGCCTTCAGATATTCGCTCGGTATGCCAAGGCCATAGATGCAGCTGATCGAGGCCACCACGATCACATCCCGCCGCTCGAACAGCGAGCGGGTGGCCGAGTGGCGCAGCATGTCGATCTCCTCGTTAATCGATGCTGTCTTGGCGATGTAGGTATCGGAGACCGGCACGTAAGCCTCCGGCTGGTAATAGTCGTAATAGGAGATGAAATATTCCACAGCGTTGCGCGGGAAGAACTCACGCAGTTCATTGCACAACTGAGCCGCCAATGTCTTGTTGTGAGCCAGCACCAGGGTGGGTCGGCCGGTGTGGGCGATCACATTGGCGATCGTGAAGGTCTTGCCGGTGCCGGTGGCCCCCAGCAGCGTCTGATAGCGCTCACCTCGATCGACCCCGCGGACCAGGCCGGCGATGGCCTCGGGCTGATCGCCGCGGGGCTCGTAGGGCGCCTCAAGCTGGAAGGGGGTCGTCATGCCCCCATTCTCGGGGAGGCCGAGGTGCACTGCGGGCTCAGGCCCCTTCCAGATGCAGCAGCCGCAACGCCAGGGTGGACAGCGCGGAATAGGCCAGGGCACCGAGCACGGCACTGACCAGGCCGTTGCGCAGCCGGAAGCCGGGGATCAGCCAGGCCGCCAGGCCGAACAGGATCACACTGATCGCCCAGTTGAACAGCCATGAGACCGGGGTCAGCAGTCCCCCCAGGCTGGCGATCGCCCAGGGGAACGCGAACAGGGCCTTGAGAGGAAAGATCAGCAGGGAACCGAGCAAGCCGATCATCACGGCAGCCAGCAGGCCGATCCCGAAACTCTCGACCTCCACCCCGAACGGCAGCCAGGTGACGAGCAACAACACCACGGCCCGGATGGGCCACTGCAACAACCAGGCGAGCGGACCCATGGAACAGCCAGAACGGCAGAGACGTGGACAACTCAAACCGTAGGCAGCCTGTGCCCTGAGGCACAGGCCCCGGCTGGAACCCGGCTCAGATCCGCACGGCAGCCGTTGTGCCGATGGCCTCGCGCAGGCCCCGCACCACCGCCACCATGGCCAGTTCGTCCTGAAGGCGGTTCACGGCGCTGCCGACGCCCACTGCGGCCGCACCGGCCGCCAGGGCCATGGGCACGGTGGCACTGGAGAGACCCGAGGCGCACAGCACG
This sequence comes from Synechococcus sp. ELA057, assembly GCA_037144195.1. Lineage (GTDB taxonomy): Bacteria > Cyanobacteriota > Cyanobacteriia > PCC-6307 > Cyanobiaceae > Cyanobium. The sequence goes on along the minus strand of JBAWXG010000022.1, from coordinate 1,984 downwards.
GGAAGCGGGCGCTCGGCACCAGCCAGGGCGCGGCTGATGGCATGGGCAGCCGCCAGAGTCGGCGCCGCCTTCTCGATCAGCCCGAGCACCCCGGGGCTGTGCGGGATGGCGCTGGTGCCACCCTCGGTCTGGATCAGATCAGCGCCCGCCTCGGCGAGCTGCAGCGCCAGGCTCTCCTGCTGATCCAGCGGGAGCTTGTGGGGAACCGTCACCGAGAGCACCACATCCGGCAGCAGCTCCCGGGTGCGGCGGGTGAGATCCAGCACCTCCTCAGCGCTGAAGGTGCGTCCCTGGGCATAGAAGGCATCGAAGTTGCCGATCTCGGCCACCACCGCTCCGGCGGCCATGGCAGCGGGGAACAGCTCCGGGTCCACCGCAGAGACGCACACGGCGAGATCAGGTGCCACGGCATGCACCGCATGCACCAGAGCCGGATCACAGGCGATGTCCAGCAGATCAGCCCCACCGGCCGAGGCGGCGCGGGCGATGCGCTGCACCGAGACCGCATCGAAGTTGGTCAGACCCGCGATCACCTTGAGGGCGCGGCGCTGATCCAGGGCACGACGCAGAGCTGCGGGCAGGCTGGAGAGACGCGACATGAATCCCTGAACGATGGCTGGGACGATTCTCCCATCCGAAGCCGACGGCCAGCCACCGGGATGGAGCAGCGACCACCTGCGGCTGCATCGGAGCCTGCTGCGCCAACCCGGCCTGCTGCCCCCAGGCGCCTCGCTGCTGCTGGCGGTATCAGGGGGACAGGACTCGATGGCCATGACCGGTCTGCTCAAGCAGCTCAGCCGCCTGCATCACTGGCAGCTGCACCTCTGGCATGGGGACCATGGCTGGCACCCCGATTCAGCGCAGCAGGCACAGGAGCTCGAGGCCTGGGCCCAGGCGCAACACCTGCCTCTGACCATCACCCGGGCCGACCCGTCGACGGCGACGGGGAACCGCGAACAGACGGCGCGCCGGTGGCGCTACACCTGCCTGCTGCAGGAAGCGCTCAGGCTGAATTGCAGCCATGTGCTGACAGCGCACACAGCCACCGATCGCGCCGAATCGGTGCTGCTGCATCTGGCCCGCGGCAGCCATCGCCGCGGCCTGGCCAGTCTGCGCAGCAGCCTGCTCCTGGTGGATGTTCTCCGCTGGGAGAACGATGGGGGCAGCGTTCCAGGGCCGCGACCGGGTCCGCAGCTGGTGCGACCGCTGCAGCTGTTCTCCCGAGCGGACACGGCCCGGATCTGCAGGCTCGAAGGCTGGCCGGTGTGGCCCGATCCCAGCAACGACGAGACGATCCTCAGCCGCAACAGGATCCGCCACCAGGTGCTGCCGGTGCTCGAAACCCTGCATCCAGGGGCTGTCCGCCGCATCAGTGCCCAGGCGGAACGGCTGGCCGACGAACTGGAATGCCAGCAGCAGCTGACCAGCCTTGCCCTGCGGGGACTCTGCGATCAAGCCGGCCGGCTGGACCGGCGCGCCCTGCTGCGACTGGCCCCCGCCAATCAGCGCCTGCTGCTCTGCTGCTGGCTGGAGCAGCGGCAGGGGCCGGCGCTGACGAGCAGAAGTCTCGATCAGCTGCTGCCACGACTGGCTGCGCACAAGGGGCCGGGCCAGATGGATCTGGCAGGCGGCTGGCAGCTGCTCTGGGCTGACCGCACAATAGTTCTTCAATCCCCCTCACCTGCCAGCTGACATGGCTGATTTCGGCACCTCCACCGATCCCGTGCAGCGGTATGCCGCGATCGAAAAGGCATACACCGAAGACCGCTGGGAGGCCGTGATCGAAAAGGGAACGGTCCTGCTCAATGACCTGCCCTGGATCTCGGGCGGGGCACCGGATGGTCTCAAGGAACGCATCCAGCTTCTGGTTGCCCACGCCCATCTCTACGGATTCAGCCAACGGGAGCAGGCCCAGCGCCTGTATCAGGCCGTGATCGGCTCCGGCGGCGAGCCCGCGCTGGTGCAGATCGCCGAACAGGGCCTG
>JBAWXG010000021.1:0-33346 GCA_037144195.1 Synechococcus sp. ELA057 | reverse complement strand
GCGAGGCGCGCGAAGAGGCCGAACTCACGCTGTTGCAGCTCCACCAGGTGCAGGAAGAGTTGGAACAGATTTTTCTGGCTGATCGACAGAAGCAACAGGATCTCGAGCACCTACGCCAGACCAGCGATGCCGAGCTCAGCGAGGCTCGCGAAGCACGCGAAGAGGCGGAGCGCCTCACCAACCACCTACAGCCTCGGGTTCAGGAGCTGGAACAGCAGCTCCACGCCCGTGATGCCGAGCTCAGCGAGGCGCGCGAAGAGGCCGAACTCACGCTGTTGCAGCTCCACCAGGTGCAGGAGGAGTTGGAGCACTACTTCCTGCTCTCCCGCGGGCAGAACGAGCTGCTGAATCAGTACGACGAGCAGCAGCTGCGAGTGCAGCAACTGCTCGGTCGATTGATCACCGGTGCCGAAGCCCCTGCCGTTGCTCCACAGCGTTAAGGAACGCGTCGAAAGCCTTGAGTGCCAGGCGGGGCCGATGCAACTCATGATCCAGCAGGGCATCCGGCGATCCCGCCGCATTGTCCTGAAGCGCCACGGCCCGTTTCAGGCCCTCACGCCAGCCCTCCCACTCCGGGTCGGTGAGGATCGCCTCACTGAGCATCGCGATCGCCGCCTCAGGCTGCCGATCCACCATCAATGCCTCGGCTTCCGCCATGGTGGCCAGCCGGTCTGCCTCGCGGCCATAGAGCTCCAGCATCTCCGCTGCAGCGTTGCGCAGGGCCTCCTCTTCGGCCTGCTGCAGCTGGCGCCACAGCGCAACCGCCTCCACCGGCCGCTGCATGTGCACCAACGCGCGCGCCCGGTTGTCCTCCAACCAGCCGGACGACAGCCCGTGCTGCAGTGCCGCTTCCAGCAGCGCCAACGACGCCTCGGCCCGCCCGAAATCCCGAGCGGCGATCGCATCGCACAGGATCGCCTGCTCCAGCTCAGCCGGGCTACCGCTCGCCGCGTGAACTGCTTCCAGCCGCAGACCATGCTCCGCGGCGACCCGAGCCAGCCGCTCCTGCAACTCGGCCACCAGCAGCTGCGCCTGCTCCTGTGCCAGATCCCCGGCCTGGCCCACCAGCGCAGGTTCACCACAGCCTGCCAGCGCCTGCCACACCGCCATGGCCTGGTGGCGGCGGCCCAAATTCACCAGCGCCCGTGCGCGGTTGTCCTCCAGCCAGGGTGAGGTGAACCCGAGCGCCTGCGCGGCCTCCACCAGAGCCAGCGAAAGGCTGGCCTGATTCGCATCACGGCTGGCGATGGCCTCCTCCAGCACCGCCTCCTCAGCGGCCTGCAGGCTGGGCAGCCCGGGTGTGAGGGAGCGCAGCTGCCAGCCATGGGCGCTGGCGGCCGATTCAGCGGCCTCCAGCAGCTCATCCAGCAGGGCGGCCCTCAGCTGCGTGGCCATGGCCCCTGCCATCGCCGCCACATCTGGATCCTGGTGAGCAGCCTGCTCCGCCCAGATCGCCTCGGCCTCCTGCAGCCGCCCCAGATTCACCAGCGCCCGCGCTCGGTTGTCCTCCAGCCAGGGGCTGGCATGGCCGGCGGCCGCGCCGTGCTCCAGGAGCTCCAGCGAAAGCTGGGCCATTCCCTGCTCCCGCAGCAGGATCGCCCGCTCCAGCAGCGCGGTGAGTTCGGGGTTGTCCTCCGAGGCCTCTTCACCGCCCGACTCCTGCTGGGCATCGCTGTTGTCAACATCCTCAGCCGAAGCCGCCGGCTCAGCTGTCCTCTCTCCTTGGGAGAGTGACGCCAGCAGGCTCTGGGCAGCATCAGCGATCTCAGCGGTGTTGCTCTCGCAGAGCCTCCTCAGCAGGGCCTCGGCCTCTTCGATCCGATCGAGAGCCAGCAGCGCCCGCGCACGGTTGTCATCGATCCAGTCGCTGCTCAGGCCTGCCGTGCAGGCCATCTCAAGCACCTGCAAGGAGAGCTCGGGCCGCTGCTCCTCACGCAGGGCTATCGCCTCCTGCAATAGGGCCGTGAGCGGATCCTCCGCGGCGGAGGGATCGTCAAGGTGGCGCGGCTCGACTCCCAGCGCACGGCAGCTGCTTCGCAGGAAGGCATGCAGGGTTGCGCTCATCGGACTGGCCGGTGGGACGATCAGATTATCGATGCGGCTGCGCTCGCGATCTGGACCCGCTGGTGGGAGGATCGCAGCCAGGGTCTGCTCCCCACGCAGCGATGTCGGCTACGCCTCTGGATCCAACCCAGCTTCAGGCTGAGGCCCAGGCCCTCGAAGCTGGCGAGGCCTGGGACCCGTTGCTGCGACTGGTGCAGCAGCAGCGGCCCTGGCACAGCCATGATCAGCGACTGAGCGGCTATCTCGACTACCTGGCCGGTCGTGCCCTGCTGGAGCAACAGCAGCTCGATCAGGCCATCCCACTGCTGCGCAGCGCCGCCGCTGCGCTGCCGGAGGTGCCGTTCACCCACAACCTGCTCGGCCGCGCCCTCGCCGGGCAGCAGCATTGGCTCGCCGCAGCTGCAGCCCAGCAGCGCTGCCTGCGCCTCAAGCCTGATTTCGGCTACGCCTGGCTGGAGCTGGGCCGGGCCCGGGATGCCCTGGCCGACCGCGAGGGCGCCGAGGAGGCCTACAGCCAGGCACTGCCGCTGCTGCCGGACAACACCTGGCTACAGCGGCGCCACGCCAGCCTGCGGATCACCCTGCTGCTGCGCGCGGGTGAAGGCCAGGCGGCTACGGCGGCCATCGCCGAACTGCTCTGTCAGGGGCCGGTCCCCGCCGCACGCCTGCTCGACTGGCTGGAGCTGACGACGACCCTGCTCGCCTGCGGCCAGCTGAGACAGGCCGCGCTTGTGGCTGAGGCGATCGGCAACGGCGCCGAGGAGGCGGGGCGCCCCAGCCCCCTCGCCAGTCGCTGCACCCTGCTGCTGCGATCCCTGGCCGTACTGCTCTCAGACGACACGCATGGCGAGCTGAGCTCTAGCCCTGACGACCTAGCCGGCGCCCTTCAGGAATCCCTCTGGCTACCGAACGACGGCAACGAGGATGGCCTGTGGCGCGGCGCACTCTCCGGACTGTGCCGCTGTGCGGCTGAACGCCTGCTGCGAGCAGCAGTGCCAATGCAGCCCGAACGACTGCATCTGCTGCTGGCCGTGGCGGAGCTGGCCGATGCCCGCTTCGGCGACCATGTTCTGGCCCTGGAGCTGCTGCAGGCAGCCCTGCAGATCCCGCGCCTCGACAAGGGTCAGCACAACCTTCTGAGTGAACGGGCTGGGCTGGCGGCCGCGAACGCCGCCCGAGCGGCCGCGAACGCCGTTGAGGCCCGGCAGCTGCAGGCCAGGACCATCCGGCTGCTGCAGGCGGTGCCCAACAACGAGCGCACGCCCCTGGCAAAGACGGCCTTAAACGAAGCGCACCTTGCCCTGGCCGGCCTGGACCTGCCCACCGATCTGAACCAGTTGCGTGCCCAGGTGGATCAGCTGTTCGCCGCCTGCGGTACGCGGCCACTGCCGGGCCGTGTACGCCGGGAGCTTGATCAACTGCTCTGGCGGCTGAACAGCACGGTGCTGGCCGGCACCGCCGCATTGGCCCACCGCAGCGGCAGGATCGCTGACGCTCAGGCACTGCGACGCCGGGGGCTGCAGCTGCTGGCTGAGCTCACAGCCCTGAGCCTCAATCCCCCCGGCCTGCCACCGCTAACCCCGAAGCAACGCCCGGGGCGCCGCTGGCTGTTGCTGGCCTCGGACGATCTGCCCCAGTGCTTTCTCTATCGGGTGGAGCAGAAGCGCGAGCAGCTGGAGGCCCTCGATCAGGATGTGCTGATCCTCTCGGCCGAGGCACTCAACAATTGGAGCTCGGCCTCCGCATTGCTCTGGGCCGATGTGTTGCTGGTGTGCCGCCTGCCTGGCACCTACCCGGTGCTGCGGGCGATTGGCCTAGCCCAACGCTTTGGCATCCGGGTCTATTACGACATGGACGATCTGATCGTTGATGCGGAGAACTTCCCGCCGTCCCTGAGCAGCTACGGCGGCACCATCTCCGCAGACCTGCACACCGGCCTGGCCCTGGATGCACCCCTATTCGAAATGGCGATGCGCCAAGCCGATGGGGTGATTGTTTCCACCACCAGCCTTGCCCAGCGCTGGCAGGAGCTCGCCGCCGATCGGCAGCAGCCCGTGCTGGTCCTTCCCAACCTGGCCCCACCGGCTCTGCGGCGCGAAACCGCCGCCGCCCGGCAGCGGCTGGAGCGCTCAACTCAGGCTGGCCCGCTTCGGCTATTGGTCTCAAGCGGCACCCTGGCCCACAAGGAGGTCTGGGTGGAGCAGCTGGCTCCTGCCCTGGCGGAGGTGCTGCAACGCAACCCACAGGTGCTGCTCGATCTTGTGGGCAGCCTGCAATGGCCGGAGAGCCTGGCCGGCGCCGCACCCGGCCGCATCCGCGAGATCCCCTTCAGCGACTACGGCACCTATCTGCGCCACGTGAGCCGGGCGCAGATCGGCCTGGCTCCGTTGGAACCGGGGATCGTGACAGATGCGAAGAGCGCGATCAAGTGGATGGAATACAGCCTGATGGGGCTGGCCACAGTGGTGAGTCCCACCGCCACGTACCGGGAGATCCTCGAGAATGGCAGCCACGTGCTGTTCGCCAATGACCGCCAGGGCTGGGTGAAGGCGATCGAACGGCTGATCGGCGATCCGGAGCTGCGTCAGCGCCTCGCCCGCCAGGCCCATGAACGGTCACTGGAGCTGTTCGCCCCTTCGGTAGGCCAGGCCTTCTGGCAGGGGCTTCAACCCACTGCCGCCGCCGCGCCGGTTCGGCGTGTACTGCTGATCAACTGCTTCTTCGCACCCCAGTCGGTAGGCGGAGCGACGAGGGTCGCTCAGGACCGTGTGCGGGAGCTGCTGAAACAGTCCACACCGGAGCAACCCGTGGAGGTCACCGTGCTGTGCGCGGATCTCGATCCCTGGCAGGGAGAGCCGGGCGGAGGAGCCATGCCCGTCGATCTTCACCAGTGGTACGGAGCCACCGTGGTGAGGCTGGGCCTGCCGGGCAAACCCTGGGACTGGCACCACGACGGCGAGGTGGAACGGTTCTGCCAAGACTGGTTCCAACGCGAAAACTTCGATGAGATCGAAGCCCATGCCGTTCAGATCCTCACCGCCGCTCCGCTCCGAGTGGCACTGCGGCTGGGGATCCCCTACCGGGTGGTGCTGCACGACGGTTGGTGGCTGAGCCGTCTGCAGTTCCTCACCCGCGCGGATGGCACGGCTGTGGATCCGCAGGACCAGCTCAGCGACCTCGATCCCGAAGCCGACGACGCTGAGCGCCAGGCGTTGGAAGAACGGCGCCGGGATCTGCAGGAAATCCTGGCAGGAGCCGAGGAACGCCTTGCCGTGTCCGAATCCTTCGCCGATCTCCACCGCCGTGCCGGGGTACGTAACGTCGGCGTGCGTCGCAACCGGGCACCGGAGCCTGCAGCTCCGGCTCACGCCGCCAGCAGATGGGCGACTGCGGCAAAGGGCACGGACCCGGTGCGGTTCTGCATGGTGGGCGGCATGGCGGTGCACAAGGGCTACGCGGTACTACGCAGCGCTATACAAGCCGCGCAGCTTGGGGAGAAAGCTCGGTTCACAGTTGTGGACCACCGGCTCAGGGCCGACGAACCGGCCTATGGAGTGCGATGGGGAGGCTCCGCTGTGGAATTCATCCCGCCAGTGCCTATGGCGGAGATGCAAACCTTCTACACCAGTCAGGATGTGCTGATCGCTCCTTCCATCTGGCCGGAGAGCTTCGGGCTGGTGACTCGCGAGGCCCTAGCCGCCGGTCTTTGGGTGATCGCCAGCAAGGCCGGTGCCCTGGCCGAACCGATCGAGCATGCCGTGAATGGCCTGGTGGTGGAGCCGGGCTCGGTTGAGGAGCTTCGGGTAGCATTGGCGACAACAACAGGACTGCGGTTCAGCGTGATCTGCACATAGGAGAAAAGGCCGAATCATCTGCAACAATTCTCCTGGTAGGACCGGATTCGAATGCCACAGAACACAAGAAAAGCACATCTGCTCCATTCATCCAAACCCTATCAACAGGTGGACAGGATTTAGCTGTCGCCAAGCCAACAGATGCTGCATAGCACTAAGATTATTCGAGCCCTGGGCAAAACTCTATGAGCTCTACATCACAACCACCAGTCAGCCCGGAAGCACTCATCACCAACGGATTGGCCGGTGAAGCGCTGATGGCGATCCAAGGAGAGATCATCACCAGTGCAGACATCTATCACCTCCTCATAACATCTCAAGTCCTCAGAGCAACTGGCGATCTCAAAGCAGCCATATCCAGCAGCCGAAGAGCTCTTGAGATCGACCCTCATAACACAAGCCATATCCTGAACCAAACAATCAATCTTGCCTTCAACGGGGATTCGCAAGCACTTCAAACCTATTGCAACACTCTATGCGAGGAACTCCACGCATCCCACGAGCTTCAGGGCTACTTGCAAAAACTATCGTTCGCGCATAGCATCTTAAGCGACACTACATTCAGCTCCTCGTCAAGTGAAGCCGGCAGAATAACTCAGCCGTCTTATATCTACGCGGATACAAATACAAAGCTGCATGCTCCGGTTCGGATTGGCGTCAATGACACGCCATACATCAAGAGCTGTTCCGCCGTTTACGACCCAACTTCGCGATGCTGGTATGAATCTGAGAATGGATTACTGATCAAAGATTTGCTCCAGTCGAGCTGGAATGCAGAAGGATTTGCGTTTGAATCAATACCACGAATCCAGCTTAGGCAAGAGGAACTGATGCGGCTAAAGGCAGACAGCATAGCAATAGATGAAGCCTCTACTTTTATGCCGATCATAAATCACTTTGGGCACTTTCTAACTCAATGCTCACCATATCTGTCATTTCTCAGCTGGATAGATAGCAAAACTATCCAAACACTGATAACCAATCAACAACTGCCAACCTATGCAGCCGAGCTCTTAGCCATACACCCAGCCACGCAGCAGATGCGCATTATCAGTTCTGAGCAAAACCCAATATTTTGCAAAAACCTGATCTTCTCTCAACAAATGTGGCACGAGTGGCACTACGCAAGTTGCAATGCATTTAGATTCTTGGAAGACGTCGCACGCATCATTCTTGATACGTCCACAATTGATTCGCCAAGTCGTATCTATGTTAGTCGTAGCAGAGTCAAAACAGGGCTACGAATCTCAGTAAATGAAGAAGAGGTTGAAGCAAGACTCAGAACCAAAGGTTTCCACGCTATCCATCCACAAGATTTAACCCTAAAAGAAGCCATCTCAATATTTTCAAGAGCCGATACAATCATTGGCCATGCTGGTAGCGCCATGCACAACTTAATTTTTAGCTCACGATCAAGAGAGCAACAGGTATACTATTTGGCACATGAGCTGCCTGCTTACAATTTCCACATGGTAGACTGCGTTAAAGATTTTCTCAATCCGGTGTATCTGCGAAAAGGATGTACAGAAATTAAAACAGAAGGGACACCTTGGCTAATTTTTTACCCGGATCATATTGCCGAGCTAGTCGCTTGACTCAAGCATAAGTTCGATAGCCTTGGAGAAATCAAATGACGTGGCGCTCCACGAAACGCCGGCCCGATTCGCGTCAAATGTGAGATTATCAATATCGTGCTTGAACTGCTCAGGGTGAAGCAATTTAATTCTATCTATCAGGGGCTGTGGTATTTCCACGGATACAAGATCTTGGGAAGAATAGTTATGATAGTCACCGTATTGGGATCGGGTAAACGAAGCCAAGGTTAGCGAGAAAGGTGCACACATGGCGTTATAAAATCGCGGGTCTGCAAGTCCAATCCATGCCTCAGCTTCATATCTACAACAACTATCTCTAGGAGGATCTAGCTGCAGAATATAATCACGGCAAGCCCACCAGAAATTGCCTTGGTAGTGCCCATTACATTTGCCATGCAAATGAGTACAGCTAGGATCAAATGAGAAGTCTGCATAGCACCAGCTTGCTCCGTAAATATCATATCCGTCGCGAGCCAGGCAGTTGATCGCTTTGCGCCAAGAATAAATATTATAATCAATCATATATGAAAGCCAGTCTGAATTGATCTGCGAATAGTTGACCGCACCTTTAGTGTGAAAATAGGCCACTAGTGCCTCAGCTGGAAGGGCTTGGCATTGGTCACGAAGGATCTTAAGCGTCTGAACTTCTGCACCATGCGCCCAAAGAGTATTAACACTGACTTGAAGCTTAGGATAAAGAATAAGCAAAGTATTGATACAGGGAAAATAAAGAGGGTCGCCAGTCACCACAAGTTGTATGCGTTCAGCGCGATTCCAGAGCTTAGATGTATATATTGAGGCGATTAACCGCTCCAAAATTATCCCAGAATGCGGAGACCCATAATAATGTATATACAGAAATACTGGGATATGGTCATGCATTTTTCTCAAGCTCCCATACAAGATGAATTCCCTTCCAGCTTTGCACCCTTAAGGTAAACTCGCCTGAGAATCCATAATTTTGACCATGTCTGAGCAGAAGTGAGGGTGACTCGCCAGGAGGAGCTGGATGCTTCTCGCAGAAATAGTAGACAGTTTGCTCAGTGATGATATTGACATGCGTTGGATCCTGAAAAGCTGGTGCATGAGGAAAAGCCGGCGTCTCTGCATAAAAGATTCCAGATGGCTTGAGACAACGGTAAATCTCATTCATCAGACTGATGAACGGGTTGATCAGCTCACCATCACGCCACAGCACACGCGGAATATGCTCAATAACATCGTAAGCAGAGAAGAAGTCAACACTAGCTTCAGAAAATGGCAGAAGATCAATGCCCAGCCTGCAGCGAAAATAATCCGGTTCGTCACTTGCGAAGACATCAACACCGAGACAAATATCTGCCTGGAAGGGATTGCGACGGCTTCTGCCACAACCAAGATCTACAGATGTCTTTTTCATAGGTAAATGCATTGAACGTCTCTCAGGTTTACCAGCCAAGTCAAAGGCGAAAAACTGCTGGCTCCTTTCATCATAATTCAGCTGGATGCGTATCCCGCCAACCCAGCCTCTGGGGAGACGGCCGCAGACAGCAACACCATAAGAAGATCAAAGCTCGCCCAAGGCCGCTGCCAAGCCTCGGCTTCATGATCAAACGGCGACGAAAGAACTGGCGCCGTGATTCGCAACAGATCCGGCTGGCTTTCGATCGAGGGGGATCCAAAGCCAAAGCACACCAAAGTCGGCTCCACACCGTAGGCCTCACGGAGCAGAGCTGCGAGCTCGGGGGCAAACGTCGGCGAAAGATCCGGATAGGTCATCGACGGACATGGGGTTCGCTGGCGGTGCGCCTCCAGATCGCGAGCGGGTAGTAAACCCTCGAAGATCAATAGGCAGCGCTTGGCCTCTCGCAGTCGCGTTCGCAGCCTCTCAAACAGAAAGGTATACTTCACATTGATGTTCTCAAGCTGAGAATCCTGCTGGCCGAAACTAATCGCACCATCAGCCGTGCGCTCAAAATCATGCAGATGCAGGATAAGATCCCGGCTGTTGAATACAACTTGGGCGGCCTGGGTGAGATGCACGTCAGCAGCGGTAAGTTTGAAGCGATAGTCAGGATGCAGCATGCGCAGCAGAGAACTGGCGGGCGTCACCCACCAGTCGAACGGGAAAGCCTGCGACTGGTTGAACAGACGCCGCAGATGGAACGCGCTGCGGCAGTATGGACCAGCCGAAAACACCAGATCGAACCCCTGCAGATGCTGCTGCACCAGCGCCCTGCAATAGGCGGTGGAGCAATCGAGGCTGATGATTCCGAAAGGAGATGCCCCGAATTCAGCCATCAGCTCTGCAGCTCAGATCGGGCAGACCCATCAGCGGACATCACATCACTGGAGCGTAGGGCCCGCGGGAGCGGGCAAGAATCGGCCGCGATCATCTTGCCACCAGCAATTATAAGCAGTCCAGAACAAGCTGGCCGAGTGATGGAGCACCTTGGTCTGCACTGTGGCGTAGGGTGTGATCAGCAGGGTTATAGATGAGCAAAATAGCCAGCAACCAGTCAGCCGTCCCGAAATCCTGCATCGGCATACGGCTGGCATGACAAAAGAAATCGAGGGTGCGATGCAGCTCCATCAACATGGCCGGTTCCTGCAGCAAAGCTGGATGCCTGGTAGAAGCCAATGCTGCATCACCGATCAGGGGTAGCCATCCAGCTCGGCGGGCCGGCCATCGGGATGTAAACGGCTGCTGCCCGACGGGAGCCACGGATCCAGCTGGGCCATCGCCCGGGGATGCAACTGCTGCAGCCGCTGCAGAGCGGCACGCTCGGTGGTGCTGCAACCGGGATCCCGGCTCTGGCATTCATGGTGCAGCAGCAGCGCCTGCGGCTCGACCACCTGGCGCAGACCCAGCTGGCCGAGCCGCAGGCAGAAGTCCACATCGTTGCCTTCCACCGGCAGCCGCTCATCGAACCCCCCCAGCCGCTGCCAGTTCCGGCGCGACACCATCAGACAGGCACCGGTGACGGCCGCCCAGCCCGAGAGCAGCCCGGCGCGCCCACGATGCACCTCCGGGGGCCAGGCCAGGCCCCGGTAGGGGTGTTCCGCTGCGCATCGATCCAGGCCATGGCCCAGGCCGATGCCCGCGTGCTGGATGCGGCGATCGGGATAGAGCAGCACGGCCCCCACGGCTCCGATCGCCGGCCTCAGGGCCTGGGCCACCATCGCCTCCAGCCAGCCGGCCGTGAGGGCCTCCACATCGTTGTTCAGCAGCAGCAGCAACGGGGCACGTTCACTACGAATGGCGCTGTTGTTCAGCCGGCTCCAGTTGAACGGGCCGCCCATCCGCTGCACCCGCAGGCGATCGCCGAGCCGCCGGCGCCAGCCGGCCAGCAACGTCGCCGTGGCCTGCTCCCGCGACGCATGATCCACCACAGTGATCTGCAGGTCTGGGTAGCGGCCGCAGGTGCTGTGCAGGCTCTCCAGGGCACGCCCCAACAGCTCCGCCTGATCCTTGCTGGGGATCACCACCTGCACCGCCGGTAACGCTGCAGGCAGGGCCCACTCCAGCCGGAACCGGCCAGCCACCGAGTCCGCCTGAACGCGCACGGCCTCACCCTGCCGGCGCAACTGCCGCTCCAGCAAGGCTGCACGGGCATGCTGCGCCGCCGGATCGACCACCCGATCAGCCCCCTGGCCTACGAAGCGGTGCACAAGCACCCGCGGCACCGCCTGCACCTGCGGCCGCCGCTCCAAGGCCGCCAGCTGCCAGGCCCAGAGCGCCATGCCAGCGTCCGCCTGCCTGGAGAGGTGTTGCAACGAGGGCGGGGGCGGCAGGGCCTGGGCACGCAGCCATGCCAGGCTCCAGGCGCTGCAGCCCTCCAGCCAGGGGCTGCTCCAGAAGCTCTCCGGCACCCAGCCGGGTTTGAACCAGGGGTCGTGGCGCCGGCCATGGCCATCGAGACGGTCTTCATCGGGGTAGAGGAGCTGGGGCACCAAGGCGGGATCGGCCCCAGCGATCGCCTCCTCCAACGCCAGCAGCGCCTCGCGCCGCAGGCGCGCATCGTCCGCCAGCAGCACCACCCAGCCGCCACCAGTCGGCCAGACGCCCCGCTGTCGCTCCACCACCATCTGCCGCCCATCTAGCCGCTGCCAGAGGCCCAACCCGCACGGCTGCCACCAACTCCAGCGCAGCGCAGCGCCCGGCGCCGGCAGGGCCGGCTCCAGCCGCTCGCACCAGTGCCTGTAGGCCTGTGGGCTCAGCCCCTCCGCCAGGGAGCCCAGGCCAATCCAGTGAAGGCGCTCGGCACGCTCAGCCTCGGCAGCGATCCACGTCTGCTCAGGCAGCCACCAGCGCGCCTGGTGGTAGGCCGCCGCGGCCTGGTCGCCATGGCCGAGCCGCTCCAGGGCCTCCGCCGCTGCAAACCAGTTCCAGCCCAGCTGGGGATGAAGCTCGGTGCTGCGCCGCTGACAAGCCAGGGCCTCAGCCCATGCCTCGCGCCGGGCCAGGGCCTTGCCCAGCCGATGCCAACCCGCACCATGCTGCGGCTGCCGATCCACCAGCCCACGCCAGAGCACTTCGGCGTTGTGCCAGTCGCCCCGGGCCTCCGCCGCCTCGGCCGCGCTCTCAGGCATAGGTGCGCAGGCTCCCATCCGCTCAGTCCTGCCGCCAGCGCCAGTGATCTGCCAGCCAACGGGCAGCCTCCGACAGCCGCTCGGGCCGGAAGCGGTAGGCCGCCCGGGGGCCCTCCCCCAGGTCCTGCGTGAAGTCCACCGGCAGCCAGTACGGCTCTTCCCCCCCCAGGCCGCCCCAGGGATGGCGGCCGCCGCGGTTGCGCCAGCTGCAGGAATGCACCACCCCAGGCACGTGCTCCTGGAACCATCCCAGCTTGTGCTGGACCGTGCCCTGATGGCAGAGGTAGCCATCCACAGCGCCACCCAGGGCGATGCTCTCCGCCAGGCTAAGGCCGATCGCCTCTTCCACCGGCAGCTCCAGGGCTGCCAACCCGCGCCGCAGCTCCGCAGCCTGCAGGCGCTCCTCAGCCAGCACGACACCCACAGTGGTGCCGTAGATCGGCGTATCAGGCCCATCACCCCACTGCAGCGAAAAGCCATCCAGCAACAGCAGCGGCAAGGATCGGCCCCGGCGATGCAGCTCCTCCATCCAGGCAGACACCAGCAACGGCAGGCCCTCGGCCAGCGCACCTCGGGTCTTCAGGCTCACCCACAGCACCTGGCCGCCGCCAGCCCGCCAGGTCAGCAGACGCTCCAGACGCTGCTCAGCCTCCGCACCAAGCTGAGCGGCACAGAAGCGACGCAGCCGCTGCCGCATGGCAGCCGGGATGCGCTCGGGCCGCTGGCTGAGCGGCAACTCGAAGATGGTGCCGAGGGGCTGAGCCAGGGGGGGGGCCTGCCAGCCAGCCTGGGGGTAGAGCTCCCGGACAGGTCCATAGGGTTCGGGCCCGAGCCACTGCAGCGGCTGCATCTGGCCCCCGATACCCTCCAGGGCCGTGAGCACGTTCAGCAGCTGGTGGGCAAAATTGGGATGTCCCTCGAGAATCAGCTGCCGCGGTCGCTGCGGGTCCAGAACCGCCGGCCAGGGGGTGGCCGCCACCAGCAGAGGCAGCAGTTCGGCCAGCGCCAACACGAACCAACGGCTGGTGGCCAGGGAACCCGGCAGCAGCAACAGCACCTGCTCCTTCAGGAGATACAGGGCCTCCAGCTCATGGCCCCCACCGAGCCAGCCCGGCAGCAGCAGGGCCCGCTGACGCTGCTCCTGCAGTACATACCCGAACACCAGGCCCTGGCGCACGCTCAGCTGGGTGCTTAGCTCGCCGGCGCTCCAGGGGGAGGGAAAGCGCAGGGCCCCATCGCGCCAGGCGTGGCCCTGCCAACTCCGCTCCCAGGCGCTCCGATCGAAGCGCTGGCGCCAAGCCCGCCAGCGCTGGGCAAAACCCTGCCAGGACGCGGGCACAACCCCATCGAGCTCGATCACCTGCACAGCTGCCCCGGAGCGGTGCGCCCTAGTTTGCCGTCAGCGAAGCCCGCCCCCGTGCCGGAACCCCAGCTGCGCCTGAATCTTTGGGGCCATCTCAGCGGCGGCTTTGGGCTGGGAGAAGGGGCCCGCGCCACAGCCCGGGCCCTGCAGGCCGCCGGAGTGGTGGTGCAGTGGTGCGATCTGCCGCTGGCCTCTCACCCCAACGACCAGCCCCTGCCGGCCCAGGTCCAGCCCGAGCGGCCTGCGGCCGTGGATCTGATCCACACCAACCCCAACGTGCTCCAGCACACCGATGGCCTGGCGGCGCGCCTCGATCTGCGGGCGCCGCTGCGGATCGGCTACTGGGCCTGGGAGCTGGAGCACTTCCCCACGGGCTGGGAGCGGGGCTTCAGCGGTCTCGACCAGCTCTGGTGCCCCTCGGGGTTCTCCGCCGCCAGCCTGGGGTTGCGCAGCCCCATCCCGGTCACGGCCCTGCCCCATCTGCCCGACTGGCCCCGAGCCGAGCGCCTGCGGGCCCTGCGCTCAGCCGGCCGCTCATGCGGCAAACCGTTCACCTGCCTGTTCGCCTTCGATTTCTGGAGCACGGTGGGCCGCAAGAACCCCTACGGCGTGATCGAGGCCTTCCAGCAGGCCTTTCCGCGGCGCTCCAGCTGGCCGCGCCGCCAGCACCAGGCCAGGCTGGTGCTCAAGCTGGCCAGCAGCGCCCAGTTTCCCCAGGCCACCGAGGCCCTGCGCCAGCGCATCGCCAGCGATCCGCGCATCACCCTGATCAGCGAGCATCTGCCCGCGGCCGCCTTCGACGCCCTCTATGCCGATGCCGACGTGCTGGTGAGCCTGCACCGGGCCGAGGGTTTCGGCCTGGCGATGGCCGAAGCGATGGCGGCGGGGCTACCGGTGGTGGCCACCGGCTACTCCGGCAATCTCGAATTCATGCCACCCGGCAGCGCCGAGCTGATCCCTTACACCCTCACGCCGATTCAGCGCAGCGAGGGCGATTACCGCGCCGGCTGGCTGTGGGCGGAGCCCGATCTCGACGCCGCAGCACGTGCGCTGCACCGCCTGGCAGCCGATCCCTCCCACCGCGACGCCCTCAGCGAACGCGGGCGAATGGCCGTGCGCCGGCTGCTGGCCCCCGAGCGGCTTGCGGCGGTGGTGCGGCAACGCCTCGGCACCCTGCTGCTGCAGGCGGGCCGGGCCGAGCTGATGGCCACCCTGCCCCCCCAACACCCCCTGCGGGAGCTCGAGGGCTCAGGTGCAGCCGAGCAGCTGCCGTAGGCGCTGCCCCAAGGCCCCCTGCGCCAGCTGCAGACCACGGCTGAGATCCAGCTGCAGCAGCGCCGCCTCCAGAGCCCGGCGGCGGATCTCCGGGTCCGGACAGCCCTGGCCATGCAGCCACTGGGCCAGATCGAGCCCGAGGCTGGATATGGCGGCGTCACAGGCCCCCGCCAGCCAGGCCGGCCGCTGCTCCCAGCTCAGGCCGCCACCGCTGGCACCGGAGCGGCTCTCCACAACCCAGGCCTCCAGCCGCGCCACAGCCAGGGCCGGATCGAGGCCATCGAGCACCTGCAGCAGGTTGCGGGCCGTCAGGGGGCTGTCACTGCCCCAGCGCAGGGCCTGCTCGTAGGCCGCGATCGCCTCCTCCATCCGCTGCTGACCGCGCAGGGCATCGCCGAGCTTGTGGGTCGTCCAGAAGCTGCGGCTGCCCCGCTCCAGGGCCTCCCGCAACGCCAGCTCGCAGGCGTTGAACTGCCCCTGCATCAGCAGCGCATAGCTGAGCAGATCCAGCAGATGGGGCTGCCCCGGAGCCAGCGTCAGCAAGCGGCGCAGCGCCCCTTCAGCGGTGGGCCAATCGGCCGCTTCGATGGCCTCCTGGGCCAGGCGCCACCAGGGCTGGATCGCGCTCATCGGCCCACCCCCGCCTGCGCCACCTGCTCCAGCAGCTGCATCTGGCGCGTCGTGCAGCGCGAGAGCTCGAAATCGGCCTCCACCCGGCGGCGGGCGGCCATGCGAATGCCGGTCTGCCCGGCGGGATCGCCCAGCACTGCCAGCAGCCGGCGAGCCAGGGCGTCGCTGTCGAAAAACGGCACCAGCCAGCCATTCACGCCATGCTCGATCACCTCCTGCACCGGAGCGGTGGCGGAGCCCACCAGCGGCGCCCCGCAGGCCATCGCTTCCAGCGCACTCCAGCTCAGCACATAGGGGTAGGTGAGGTACACGTGGGCCTGGGTGATCTGAAACAGCTTCAGCAGTTGCCCATGGGGCAGGTGACCGACGAAGTGCACACGGCTCCAGTCGACCCGATCCCCCAGCTCACGCTTCA
Source organism: Synechococcus sp. ELA057 (assembly GCA_037144195.1). Taxonomy (GTDB): domain Bacteria; phylum Cyanobacteriota; class Cyanobacteriia; order PCC-6307; family Cyanobiaceae; genus Cyanobium. Next base: position 17,578 of record JBAWXG010000021.1, on the reverse strand, counting down.
GCAGCTCCCGCCACGAGCCCACCCCGGCCGGCGGTGGCGGGCCGTAGCTGTGTCCATCCTGCCCCGCCACCACCACCTGAACGCTGGAGTGGTCCCGCTGCAGCAACGGCAGGCAGCGCAGGAAAGAGGCGATACCGCGCAGGGGTTCGAGGCTGCGGCTGCCGAAGCTCACCACCGGATCCCCCTGCCGCAGGCAGAGGCCGCTGGGGAGGGTCAGCCGGGCGAGGGGATCGGGGCGGCACAGGCCCAGATCCACCCCCTCATGGATCACCGCGATCCGCGGCTGTTGCCAGCTGGGGAAAGTGCTGCGCTGGAACAGCGTGGCTGTCACCCCCTGCTGCATGCGGCGAATGGCCATCTGATCAGCCCATTGCCGCAGAGCCAGGTTGGCGCCGAAATCATCGGCGGCACCACGGCTGAACTCCGGATCGAAGCGCTCCAGCTCCAGGCCCTGAAAATCGAGTTCCAGCACCGCCAGCAGCGGCACGCCGGGAAACACGTCATCGAGGAACAGCCCATCCCCCCAGAAGGGGTGCACCATCACCACATCGGGCCGCCAGCCCTGATCCGCCAGCCGCTGCAGGATGCGGGCCACACGCCGGCCCTGGGCGAGCTGGGCCGTGAGCCGCATCTCCGGGTTGCTGAGCCGCAGATCGTTGTGGGGGTCGCCGCCGCTGCAGTGATAGGGCACGCCCGTGTCCGCCCAGGGCTGGGCGCGGGCGCCCACTCCCACCACGTCATGGCCCACGGCCTTGAGCGCCGGTGCCAGCTGGCGGAACTGGCCGGGGAAATTGGGGTGGAGCAGCAGGGTGCGCAAGCCAGGATCCTCGCGGAGCCGCTCAGCGCATGCCCTGCAGCGAGCGGGTGGACTTGGCGATGCTGCTGAAGAACAACTCCAACAAGGTGCGCTTCTCCAGTTTCAGATCGGCGGAGATCGCCATCCCGGCCTGCAGGGGGAATACCTCTCCATTGCGCCGCAGGCTCTGGGAATTCAGCCGCAGACCCACAGGGAACCGGGGCTCCTTGAATTGGGCATCCGGTGGCAGGGCATCGGTGCCGATCGTGGCAACCTTGGCATCGAGATAGCCATAGCGACTGGGGTCATAGGCCACCAAAGAGATCTCGGCGGCTTGCCCCGGCCGCACAAAGGCAAGATCCAGGTTGGACACATTCACCTTGGCCTGCAGATTATCGACCGGCACCAGCTGCATCAGCGGTTCGCCGGCCCCATTCACAACGCTGCCCGTCTTGGCCTTGAGGTTGAGCACGCTGCCCTTCACAGGGGCCCGCAGCGTCACCCGATCCAGCCGGGTTTCGGTCTCCACCCGGTTGGCGGTGTTCTGCGCCTGTTGATTGCCCAGTTCCGCCCGCTTCTGGGCCGATTCGGCAATCAGCTTGCGTTGCTGCTCGGCATTGGAGAGCAGCTTGGCCCGCACATCCGAGAGCTGCTTCTCGTAATCCAGGGTCTGGAAGCGCGAGGCCGCACCCTGGGCCTGCAGACGCCGCATCTCCCCCAGCTGCTGCTCCAGGATCAGCCGGTTCTGCTCCAACCCCTGGCGCGCCGCCCGGGCCTCCCCCAGGGCACCCTCCAGGCGCACCAGCTCCTGGCTGGTGATCAGGCCCAGCTGCCGCGACTGGTCCCGCAGGGCCTGATCCCGGCCCCGCAGGATGGTGGGATCGATCAGGGCCAACGCCTGACCCGCAGCCACCTGCTGCCCCTCCTTCACGTACACGGCGGTCACCACACCGGATTCCGGGGCCTTGAGATCCTGCGTCGAGCGAATCGGCTCCAGCTTCCCCGGCGCCCGCACCAGCTGATCCACCTTCACAAAGGCGCTGGCGACAAGGCCGACCAGTACCAGGCCCGAAACGCTTCCCCCCAAGGCGATCACCAGCCAGGGCGAGGAGCGGCTTTCAATGCGGCTGTCGCTGTGGCTGCTGGCGCCAGCGGCCTTTAGGGCAGGCCGCCGCAACCTGCGACCCAGAGGTTGTCCAGACGATTGCCGCATCATTCCCCCTTCTGAACCTGCTGGTTGTAGAGCGTGGCGTAGGCACCACCCAGGGCGATCAGCTGGGCGTGGTTGCCATCCTCGCGGATGCGGCCCTTGTCCATGAACAGGATCCGATCCGCTTGGCGCAGGGTGGTGAGCCGGTGGGTGATGAACAGCACCGTGGCATGGCCGAAGCGGGTAGCCAGATTGCGGCACACCTGCTGCTCGGTTTCGGCATCCAGGGCCGAGGTGGCCTCATCGAGAATCAGCAGGCTGGGTGCCTGCAGCACGGTGCGGGCCAGGCAGATCCGCTGGCGCTGGCCGCCGCTGAGGCCCGACCCCTTCTCCCCCAGGCGGGTGGCGTAGCCATTCTCCAGGCCCAGGATGAACTCGTGGGCAGCCGCCACCCGCGCCGCGTCCATCACGGCCTCGATGTCGGCATCCGGCGTGTTGAGGCGGATGTTGTCCAGCACCGTTCCCTCGAACAGAAGGCTGTCCTGGGGCACATAACCGATGCGCCGGCGCAGGCTGGCGATCTGCAGCTTCTCGATGTCATAGCCATCGAGATACACCCGTCCCTCCTTGGGTCGGTAGAGCCGATCCACGAGCTGCACCAACGTGCTCTTGCCGCTGCCACTCAGACCCACCAACCCAATGAACTCACCGGCCTGGATGTCGAGGTTGATGTGATCGAGGATGAGCGGGCCTCTCTGCCCGTAGCGGAAACAGATCTCCTCGAAGCGCACATGCCCCTGGATCGGTGGCAGGGGAATCGCCTGCAGATCCTCCTCTCCAACTTCCGGCATCGCCAACATCACGTCAGACAGACAGGACACGGCCATGCGCATCTCCTGGAAGCCCTGGTAGAGGGAGGAGAGCCGCAGCAGCGGATTGATCACCTGCTGGGAGAGAATCTTCACGGCGAACAAGGCCCCGAGGCTAAGTTTGTTCGCCAGGATCAGCATGGCTCCCACCACGATCAGGGCGATATCCGACAGGTTCGACACCAGCCGAGCCCCTTCACCGATCAGGCTGCCAAGGCGGGTGAGCTGGAAGCGGCTGCTGGTGTACTTGCGGTAACGCTCCAACCATTGCCAACGGGCCTCCACCTCGAAGTTCTGGCTCTTCACCGTACGGATGCCGCTAGCCACCTCGTAGAGGTAGGCACCAGCGGATGCTGCATAGATATTGCTCTGCTTGATCAGGCGAATCAGGATCGGGCTGGCCACCACATTGATCACCATCAGCACCGGGGCCACGGCAACTACGATCAGCGTGAGCACAGGGCTGATCAGCAGCAGCACCACAAGGAATACCACCGCGAAGACAACATCCAGGCCAACGCCCAGCAACTGATCAACGATGAACTGGCGGACGTTGTAGAGCTGGTTGACGTTGAACAGGATGCCGCCCACCTGGCGCTGCTCGAAATAGGGCAATGGCAGGCGCAGCAGGTGTTCGACCACCGCGGAACCGAGCCGCACATCGACCCGATCGGAGAGATCGGCGGTCACGATCGCCCGCATCGCGCTCACCACACCGGCAGCGAGGGCGGACATCAGCAGGATCGCGGTGAGCGGTGCCAACAGAGACAGATTGTTGCGGCTGATCACCTGATCGATCACCGCCAGCACCGCCAGGGGAAACACCGCACTCAGCAACTGGGAGGTGAAGGCCGCCACCAGGGTGGAGGTGAGCAGCCCCGGGTAACTCAGGAAGGCCGTGAGGAACCAGCCGAGGCCGAACTGCTCTCCAGGCTTCCGTTCGGTGCGGCCCTCCCGCACCACCAGCAGCTCCACCCCATCGGGCACCCGCTCCTGCAGCCGCTGCAGGCTCCAGCGCTGCAGCCCAAGGCGCGGATCGCCGATCAGCACGCCACCACCGCCGCCCGCCACCAGCAGCAGCACGAAGCTGCCATCGAGATCGAGCAGGGCCGGCGGTTCCAGCCGGGTGAGATCGTGCGGGCGCACCCGCAGCGGCCGTGTTTCGAATCCCAGCGCCTCCAGCTGCAGGCCGATCTGTGGCAGCTTGAGCGCGCCGAGACGCTGCTCCACATCCTGCAGGTTCTTGCGCACCAGATCTTCCGAGAAAGCCAGCTTGCGCGCCTGTGCCAGATGGCGGATGCAGGCCAGAGCCTGCTCCAGCCGATCCTCGATGCCGCCGCTGAAGGCCCCCGTATCGAAGCCATCATTCGCGCCGCCACGGCGGTGAAAGCCGAGCGATTCCGGATCCAGCAGCTCCCCGCCGCCAACCACCACGGGCCGCTGATCCGGGCGCAGGACCAGGGCGCGATCGGCTGGGATGGCTTCGGGAGCGGCAAACACACCGAGGGCCGCGTCGAGGCGTTCATCGCTGATATGCAGCGCCCGCAGCGGCAGACCGTTCACCGCCGCAGGCAGATGGGCCCAGTCCGCGGCATCGAGCTCCATGCCAGGCTCCACAGCCCCGGCGGCGGGTCGCGGCCCGCTGAACAGCACCCGGCCGCCTTCGGGGAAGCCATCGCCGGAGGTCAGGAGCGCCCAGCGGGGCTCAAACTGCTCCACCAGCTGGCGCGGATCGGCCACCAGGCGGCCACTGGCCTCCAGCAGCGTCAGCAGCAGCACGGCGGCCTCATCCCGCAGGGGCTGGGCCAGGGCCTGGCGCAGGCTGGCGTGGTCCCGTACCGCCTGGAGCGCATCGGGCAGCGGCAGCCGCAGCAACACCGTGCGCTCCGAAGCCGTCAGCGTGAGATCGGGTTCTCCCCGCAGCACGGCCGCCCAGCCCAGCCACTCGCCCGGTCCCGCGTGCCCCAGGCTGATGGGGGAGCCACCCGAGGGCTGATGCAGACGCCGCAGCCGTCCCTCCACCACCAGGGCCACACTGCTGGGCAGCTGCCCGGCCCGCTGCCAGGGCTTGCCCACTCCCAGCTCCACCAGCTCGGCCCGCACCCCCAGGGCCTCGATCGCCTCGGCGCTCACACCCTGGAGCAAGGCGCTGCTCTGCAGAAGATCGCGGATGGTCGTCATCGGTCCTCCACAGGAGACGGGGCGGGGGTTCTGTCGCCGGCGAGGCGGCTTAGCAGATGCTGCAATTGCTCATCCAGCCACTGCTGCCGCAGCTCCAGCAGCATCCGTTGGCGCATGGGTGGATCCAGGCTGGCCTTGCGCAGATCCTCCACCCGCATCAGATGCACCTGGCCGTTGAGATCGAGCGGGGGGATCAGCATCCCGGGCGCGTAGCGCTCCGCCACCCGGGCCAGCAGCGGATGCAGCTGATCGAGAGCCACTGGGCCCACCAGGGCCCGTGGCGGCTGACCGGGCTGGCTGCCGTACTGCTCGATCAGGCGGGCGAACTGTGTTTCGCCCTCGAGCAGCTGGAAATAGAGCTCCTGGGCGAAGTCCGCATCGTCAAAGCGCAGGATCGTCAGGGTGACCTGGTCGAGGCTGCTGCGGCGCTCCAGGAAACGGCCCGGCACCTGATCGGCCCAGATCGCTTCGGTGGCTGCCTGCAGCCGCTGCGGGAAGCTGGCATTGGCCTGCAGGCTGGCGAGTGGGATGCCCTGCTGCAGGCACCAGCGATCGAGCGCCTCCACGCCTGACAGGCGCAGCTGAGCGGCCACCCTCAGAAGCTGCTGATCGTCCATCGGCGGCAGCGGCGCCTGTTCCGCCAACGCCGCCAGCAGCCGGCGCTGCAACCAGGGCAGCAGCAGGTCATGGGCGAACAGGCTGCGGAGCTCATCCCCCTCCGGCAGGGGGATCCCGTTGCCGATCGCCGTCAGGGCCTCAGGAATCAAGGTCATGGGGTTGCCTGTACCGCTGCCGGCTGCTGCAGCTGCAGCAGACGTCGATACACCAGGGCGGCCGCCTGATAGTCGCCGCGGCGCTCCAGCAGCGTGGCCAGCGGCTGCCACACCGCCGCGTCGCCGCCATGGTCATCGAGCCATTGCAACAGCTCGATCGCGGCGGGTTCCTCGGCCATCTCCTCGAGCACCCCGGCAGCGTGCAGCAGCCGCTCGGGGCGCAGATGGCCGGGTTTGAGCCGGTGGATGCGCAGCACCAGCTGGGCTTCCTCCATCGGACGCCCAGCAGCCTGATGCACCAGAGAAAGATTGGTGAGGGCCGGCACGGCGTGCTCCGAATCGGGATTCACCTGCTCGAGCGCCTTGTGCAGCAGCGCCTGCGCCTCTTCAAGCCTTCCCTCGCCCACCAGCAGTCCAGCCAGGTTCACCAGGCTCCGGTAGCGGCCTGGATCCTGGGCGATCGCCATGCGGAAGCGCTCCGCCGCGGGGCCGCTTTCTCCCTTGAGCACATGAACGAGCCCCAACAGATGGTCGAGCTCCGGGTGCTGCAGACCCTGCTGGCTGAGCCGCAAGGCTTCCTGGGCAACAGCGTCGGCCGTGTCACGGCTCAGCTGCGCCTCCAGCTGCAGAATCCGCTGCACGGCATCAGCGCCTCCGGGATCAGCGGTCTCGCCATCACGGGCGCCCGGCGAGGCCGACACCTCCTCCAGGGAAGGCGGAGCGTCGAGATCGATCACACTGGTCATCGAGCTCCAGTCCTCCACCGACGGTGCCGCAACGGGCCCCGTTTTGCCGCCGCGACTGGCCCCCAGCAGCACATAGGCCTGTCGGTAGAAGGGTGCCGCCAGTTCCGGCGCTCCACGGCCGATCAGGTCCTCGGCATGGGCGAAATAGCGGCCGGCCAGCAGCGCCTGCCGTGCGGCATCCGCAGCGGGCAGCACAAGTTGACCGGGACCATCAGGACCGAATGCCCCTTCGATAGAACTGGCGTCTTCTGGATGGCGTTCAGCAGCCTCCCCACCCAGCCAGCGGATGAGGACATGGCGAAGACGGCGGCGGAGCGGCATGGCTGAAGACAGCAACTGATGCGGAACGGACTGCCGTTGCCGTGCAGCGTTCAGGATAGAGAAAGGCCTTGCCACCCCCCGGTCGATGTTGCCACAGGTCTCAGTGGTCCTTCCCTGCAGGGATGCGCAGACCTGGTTGGCGGAAACCATCGGCAGCCTGCGCCGCCAGGAGGGGGTGGAGCTCGAGCTGGTGGTGGTGGATGACGGCTCCACAGATGACAGCCTCCAGGCGCTGCATCGGGCCTGGCAGGGCGCTCCCTGGCCGTTGCGGCTACTGCAGACCGATGGAATCGGGGTATCGGCCGCCCGCAATCTCGGCTGGCGCGCCTCCCGTCACCCCCTGGTGGCCTTTCTCGATGCCGACGATCTGGCCCTCCCCGGGCGTCTGCAGCGCCAGGCGGAGCTGTTGACGGCGGAACCGGGCCTGCAGCAGGTGCTGTGCGGCTGGCGGCGGATCGACCCCAGCGGTCAGCCGCTCACCGAGGTGCGGCCCTGGGAGGAAGGGGCCGGCTTCAGCCTCCAGGAGGCCCTGCGCCACAAGGCCGTGCTGCCCAGCGCCTGGATGCTGCGGCGGGAGGCCCTCAGTGCCGTCGGTGGGTTCGATGGGTCGCTGTCCCAGGCGGAGGATGTGGATCTGCTGCTGCGGCTGGCAAGAGCCGGCGCCTCAGGCGCCTGGTTGCGCGAGGTGCTGTGCGGCTACAGGGTCCACGCCGCCGGAGCCAGCCGCAGAGCCCTGCCCCAGGTACGGGGCCTGAGTTTCGTGGTGGCACGCCATCTCAAGGCACTCTCCGGATCACCAGAAGACGTCGGGATCGCCGCCGAGGTGCGCTACGGCACCCGGGCCTGGCTCGGCTGGTACGCCTGGAGCTGCGGCGATCACCCCCTGGCCCTCGAGCTCTGGACGACGGCCCTGGGCCTGAGTCCCTTCCCGCCGGGACTCACCTGGGTGCATCTGGCGGAGAACGTGGTGCGCAGCGCCGCCCGGATCGGTGAACCTTCCGGGCTGCAACAGCTGCTGACCTCAGACCTCTGGGCCGCGCTCGAGGCCCGTTGGTGGCGGGCGCGGCATCAGCCCCCCCTGGGCCTCGCTGCCGCCCGCACCTCGGACCTGAACTGGCAGCCGGTGTACCGCGGGCAGCCGGAGGCAGCCCTTCAGGCCTGGAGCGATCAGTTCCGCGCGGAGCTGGAGGCCGGGCCCGGGGAGCTTGAAGCCTCGGCATGGCTGCCGGCGGTGATGGCCCGCTGGTGCCTGGGCGATGGGCCCCTGGGGGAGCTGCGGCAACAGGTGCTGCGCTGGTGCAGCGATCTGCTGGAGCTGCAAGGCCAGAGGCGCGATCCGGAGTCCCTGCGGCGGCCACTGGCGGAAATCCTGTTGCAGTGGGCGGCCCTCTGCTGGCAAGAAGACCGCCGGCCCACTCATCAGCGGCTCGAGCAGAGCATCGCCGTGTGGCCGACCGCCGCCGCACTCACCGCCTTGGCGAGGCTCCAGCACCTCTCCAGCGAAGCGGGCAGCCAGGCCCTGCTCCAGCTTCGTGCGAAGGCGGCCGATCCCATGGAGGCCATCGCCCCCCCAGCGGGTTCCATCCCGCCCGAGGACCCAGAGCCAGCGTTCTGGGAACACACCGGCATCGAGCCGGACCGGTGCCAAGGGCCCCAGTGCCCTCCCTGCATCGAGCGGCTGCTGAGCGGATGGTCATCCTCCAGCGGCCCCCATGGCCTGATGCACTGGCAGCCCCCGGCCCAGGATCCCAACCCACCCGATCAGCACAGCTCACCCAGCGAACGGCGGCTGGCGGTGCTGGAGCACGGGGAAGCCTGGCTGCGCCCTCCGCAGCGGAACGCCTGGGGATCCACCCATGCCGTCACGATCGCCGATGGGAGCGGCGCCCCGCTGGCGGAGTTCAGCCGCCGCTACCCCCAGCCCTGGCCGGGATCCTGCCCCTTCCTCCAGCCGGCACCTCAGCCGCGCCCTCCCGGGGATCCACAGTGGATCGAGGCCACGGTGATCGCGCTGGTGGGCCTCAGCGCCGAGACCTATTACCACTGGCTGCTGGAAATCCTGCCGACTCTCGGCTGGCTGGCGACCCACCACCCCCAGTGGCTGGGGCCGGAGGTCCGGATCTGGCACAACGGCGGCGCGGCCGAGTATGTGCACGAAACCCTTCAACAGGCCTGTGGGATCGACCCCGCTCAGCTGCTGGATGCCCGCTCCCTGCCCTGGATCCGGGCCCGCCGGCTGGTGGCCGTCAGCCCGGCACCCTTCGGCTGCCCCTCCGCCGCTGGCCAGCTCTGGCTGCGCCAGGCGCTGCTGGGCCCAGGCAGCGCCACGGCAGAGGCGGCGCCACAGCGCCGGATCTGGCTGCGGCGTGGAGCCTCCGCACGCCGGCCCGTCTTCGGCGAGCAGGAAACGCTGGAGCATCTCGAGGCCCAGGGCGTCGCACCACTCGACTGCGCCGGCCTCACCGTGCCCGAGCAGGCCCGGCGGCTGGCCGAAGCCTCCCTGGTGATCACACCGCACGGTGGAGCCATGGCCAATCTGGTGTTCGCGACCGCCGGAACCACCGTGCTGGAACTGCACCATTCCCACTACCAACCGCCGTACTATCAGCACCTGGCCCAGCATCGGCAGCTGATCTATTTCTCCCAGTCCCAGCATGAGCGGCCTCCTGCCCTGTACCGCGATCTGCTGTTTGAAAGTCCCGCCACAGAACCAATCGTTCTCAACCCCGAGCGGGTGGCCGAAGCCGTGCGATCCCTGCTCTGAACACCGGGCCAACCTGTGACTATGCCCTTCTGCTCCGCCCCATCCCTCTCCGCGGCTGAGCGGATCGATCAGGAGCTGGCCTCTGAAGCCCCGGATTTCCAGGCTCTGGCGCAAACCCTGATGGGCTGTGGCATGGCCGCGGAAGCCGCCACCTGCCACAGCTGGAGCCTGCTGCCGCCCGATCCGGCGCTGTGGCAACAGGCACTGCGCAACTGGAAACGAAGAATCGGGGTGACCGAGCCGCTGGCATCGGCGCCACCAGCGGCGGCGGACCGCAGCGATGGGGCGGCCGAAGCCGAGCTCCAGGCCATCCAGGCCCTGTTTGAAGCCGGCGATGCATCGGCGGCCTGCGCCCGCATCACCCGCCTGAGCCACGACAGCAGCCTCCCGCCCCACCTCTGCAACCGCGCCGCGATGCTGCATGCCTCCAGCGGCGATTTCTGGCAGGCGGAGCGCTGGTACCGCACCAGCCTGGTCCAGCAGGCCGCCCAGGTTCAGCCCTGGTTCGGCCTGGCGGCGGCCCTGCAGCAGCAGGGTGCCTGCGACGAAGCCCTGGAAGCAGCCAGCACCGGGCTGGGCCAGCACCCCGATCACCCCTGGGGGCTGAAGCTGCGCCAACATGCCCTCCAAGCTCTGGGGGCACGGCAGACGCTGCGCCGCTTAGCGGATGAAGGCCAGCTTCCCTTCCCGCTGCCCCCCGATCAGCAGGAGCCGGCCCAGGGTTTTGCGGCGATCGCGCACTTCAACACCCTTGCGCTGAGACACAAGCTGCAGCTGCAGGCCATGCTCCAGGGCGAACCCCGGCGGATCTGGTGCGTGGGTCCAGCCAGCTTCAAGGTATTGCAATGGCTGGACGCCCAGGGAATCCTCCCCTCAGGCACCCACGTTCAGGTCTTCGCCGATCCCGATGCCGATCTGCAACCCCTGGGAGCGGATGGGCCTGCGTGGCAGAAGGAGCCCAGCCTCCCCCTCTATCGCCTCCGTCACCAGGAGTCCCCCCCAGGGCTCACGATCCTTGCTCCTACCCGCAATGCGGCCTGCCCTCTGGTCATCGCCGAACTTTTCAAAACGGACATCCCCCTTCTGGTCGACCGCCGCCTGGAACTGTCTCCCCCCCGACACCACGAGGTGATGGGCTGCGAGCACTGGCGGCTGCTCACCCCAATGCCCCCGGGCTGAGCCTTCCATGGGAGATGCGTTCGCAGAGCTCTGGCACCAGCTCAGCCGTGATGGCGCCGATGCGCAGATCGCCGCCAGGATCGAGCACTTCGGGCAAACTGATGGGGATCCGATCGCGATCGGGCTGCTGCGCGCCGAACTGCTGCGGCGCCAAGGGAGACTGCCACAGGCGATCGAACAGCTGGCCGCAGTGGAACCGGCCCAGCTGTCCAGGGCCCGGCGCGATCACCCCCAGCTCGTCGCGCTCCATCAGCACACCTGGGGACTGCTGCAGCGGGAGAACGGCCATTTCACCGAGGCCGCCAGGGCCTTCATCGAAGCCTTTTCACTGAATCCAGGGTTCCTCCAGAGCCTGCATGCGCTCCAGTTCACCCGACTCACCCCGGCAGACCTGGCCGCGTTGCGTGAGCCATTCCGCAACGCCGTACAGGGCTGCAACCCCGCACCGCCACTCGCCCTGCAACTGCTGGCCGACTGGCAGCTGCAGCTTGGAGAGCTGACCCACAGCTGCGAACTCAGCTACCGCGCCGCCCAGCGCTCCGTATCCACCGCCCAGCGCGCCGCGCTCGACCGCCTCAGTCCTCCCAGCCTGCCGGAGGCCCTGATCATCGGGGCCCCCAAATGCGGCACCACCTCCCTGGCCGGCTGGCTGGCCCGGCATCCGCAGATCTATGTGCATCCGCGCAAGGAGCTTCACTTCTTTGACAACCGCTGGCAATGGGGAGCGGACTGGTACCGCTGCCAGTTCCCCCGCTTCCGCCAGGACGCAGGCAGGGTCGTGCGCCTCGAAGCCACGCCGAACTACCTCCAGCTGGGCCAGGTGCCCGACAGGGTGCACCGCCTGATGCCCGAGGCGCGGTTGATCGTGTTGCTGCGAGACCCGCTGCAGCGAGCCCTGAGCTGGTGCCAACACATCATCCGTCAGGAAGGCGTGACAGAAACTCCTGAATCCATTTTGATGCAGGAACTGCAGGAACTGGAGCAGAACTCCGCCCATCCGGCGGTCACAGAAGGGGCCTGGCACCGCACCAACGCCCTCTTCGGCAGCTTCTACAGCACCCAGCTGCAACGCTGGCAGCAGCGCTTTAGAGAGCAGCGCATCCTGATCCTGCAGATGGAGTCCACGATCCGGGCACCAGAGCAGGCGTGGCAACGGATCTCCGCGTTCCTGGAGCTCGATCCAGATCCGGGCGCAACGGGCCCTCCAGGTGTATTTCCCAGTCTCAATACGGCACCAGCATCCCTGCCCCGACTAGAGAAATCGATCCAGGGAAGGCTCTCAGAGCTACTCCAAACCGAGACCAAATTTTGGTCATCTCTTTAGCAGTTGCACAACACGCCCCCCACCAGACGGCGCTGGGGTGCCACTTTCAGAACTGCCATTTAGTAGCCAGGCAGCTTCTGGGATTGCAGCTCTTGCGTATACGATCCCTGCGAACCGCCGCACTACGGCTCAAAAACAATGTCTTTTGTAATCACCGATACATCCACGGTTTTTACAGCCCCAACAACCGTTGCGGCTCCCGCACCAACCACCAATCCCAGCGCCGTCAACGCCACCACGACCGCTGTCCAGCTCGGAGGTGGTTCTGTTACTGGTACCAACAACGGCACCGTTGGCAGCACGACTGTTACCAACCCTGTTACCTGGGCCACCACCGCTGCCTCCGGCGGTCAAACCCAGCAGGTGGTCGTCTCCGGCGCAGGCACTCGGCTTAATCTGGCCACGGGTGCAGCCAAAGTTCAGGCCATCGGCGGTGGAACCATTATTGAATCCACCCAGTCCACGGCGGATACCACCAACAAGGTGATCAGCCTTGGGGATCCCACTGCTCCTTACAACGGCGCCGCTGTTGCCAGCACTGCAACGGTTTCGAGCGTCACTGTCAATAACGGTGTAGCCACAACCTCGACGGTTACGATTGCTTCTGCAGCTGGCAATCAGGGCGGTCCTTTCGCCTTCTACGCTCACGGCGGCTTCGGTAACGACAGCATTGAAGGTTCAAACCTTGCTGACTTCATCCGTGGCGGTGCGGGCAACGACACCATCAATGGCTTCGGCGGCAACGATCTGATTCGCGGCGGCACCGGTTCCGACTCCATTTTTGGTGGTGTTGGTGCAGACACCCTCTACTACACCGCTGACCAGTTCCCGACCCTGGGTTCGACTGATACAGACACCTTTGCCGATTTCGCCACCGGCACCGACAAGATCTCCATCGACCGCACAGTTGTGGCCTCCACAAGTGGCATCACTGGCATCGGTACCAACACGGTCACCATCAGCGGTCCCACCGGCACAGGCAGCGTTCGTATCGTCAGCCAAGGCACGGCGATCAACGCAGGCGACTTCAATTTCATCTGATTCTTCAGGTTCAGCCACATCCGCATGCTCCCTTTAGGGAGCTACTCCCATCAACCCACTGAGATTCTCTTCTCAGTGGGTTTTTAATTGAAATCACTCCGCCCCCTCTCAACCCATCAGTGCCCACCGCCGCTCCTCTGATCCTTGTGGTGGGCATGCATCGCAGTGGCACCTCGCTGTTGGCGTCGGTGCTGCAGGCGCTCGGGGCCGAGCTCCCCGGGCAACTGATCAGCGGAGACGATCACAATCCCGAGGGTTATTTCGAGTGGGATGCCCTGGTCGCGCTGCAGGAGCGCCTGCTCATTGATCTGGAGCGCTGGTGGCCCTCAGCCGAGGGGACTCAGCCCATGCCTGAAGGCTGGCTGGAGCACCCCGCAACCCGCACCACCATGGAAGTGATGCTCGGTTTGCTCAAGACAACTGCAATGAGCATCCAGGCCTCCTGTTGGGCAGTCAAAGATCCGCGTTCCAGTCGTCTTCTGCCACTATGGCTGCGGCTGACTTCGGAGTTGAATATACCCCTGCGGCTGCTGTTGGCGATCCGAGACCCAGATGAAGTGGTGCGCTCACTGGTCAAACGAGATGGGCCTGTCACAGGGATGAACATCAAGCGCGCTCAAAACCTTTGGTGGCGATTTAATCTCGAACCCCTCTGGGCAGCAGACAACAAATACCCATTAACCATAATTGATTATGGCGATTGGTTCGGTCGGCCCGATCATCAAATACAGGTGTTGTTGGCTGCCATCCCGGAGCTGTCTCCCACCTCTGAACAATGCCAAATGGCATTGAACCAAATTCGTCCCGATTACCGTCGCAGCGTGAGCGATGGAACAGAACAGCTTCCCCTGCATCGAAGCCTCAGAAAACTGCATCTAACCCTGCTTGGCCAAGGCAGACGCTCCTTGCCCCCGTCGGATCCACCCCGGTCCCTGCGAGAGGATGGTGCAAAAGCGTGGCCACCTGAATCTCTCGCCAACCAGCCAAAAACCTGGCCCCTCTGGCTACATCAATGGCACAATCACCCAGCGCCACGCAGTCCAAATCAAATATCGCTCGCTCCCAGGGCACGAATTAGGGTGAATGGAGCAAGCGTTGCAGCTGCAGCCACTCATCTGTTTCTGCAGCGCCTGCCAATCAGCAACATCGTCGGGATTCGTGTCCTCAAAACCGCTCCAGACGGGAACGAACTCTGGCTAGAAATCCAACGACAGACATTCAACGGGTTTGGTCTGGAACGGATCACAATCAATCTGGAGCCACCCCCTGCCGAAAACAGCTTGGATTGGCTGGAACGATTGAGAGACGAACAGGCGATCTGGGACCCAGATCCCCCGCGTGTGCTCCTGATGCGCGCCATCGGACTTCCAGCCTACTGGCTTGATCCCGCAGGAGAAGCGAACGGCTGGTTGGCACAACCTGCGGCATCAGAACCCCACAGCTGGGCCATCACGCTGGGCCTAGCCCCCCCAACCAAGGATGCCGTGATCGTGCTCGGACACGCCGGCGGGGAATGGGATCGCGCGTTGGCCCAGGAAAGTGCCGCATCATCATCGAAACAAAAAAAAGCTGGATTGAGCAAAAAGCCCCTTCCCATCGACTACCGACCTGGATGGTTCAATCTGATCACCTCTGGCTGGGAAGCTGCTCTGGCCCAAGCGGGCTGGCTGGTCAGGGCAGCCCGGGACGCATCCGCTCTGGTCTGGATCCAGGCAGAACAGGAAGCCACGCAACGATTGTTGCCGGATGCCAATGCAAGGTTGCTTCTGTTGGGAGCGCCGCTGACTCCCTCACAATTGCGGGGCAGGCTAGACAGCAACATCCAGCCTGCACTGGCCGAGGATCGGCCGTCGCCAGCTAGCCAAGCACTGTTCGAATGGGCCTTGCCGCATAGCGCCAGGGCCGCGGTGGTGGTCAGCCTGTACAACTACAGCAACCGCATCGCTGATGCCCTCAACAGTGTGGCCGAACAGACTGAGCAGCAACTTGAACTGATCGTCGTGGACGATGCATCAGAAGACGGGGGTGCCGAAGTTGTACAAGCCTGGATGCAAGAGCAGCAGACCCGACACCAACATCCCTTCGTACGGATGACACTGATCCGGCACAGCCAAAACGCCGGCCTCGCCACAACGCGCAATACGGGCTTTCACCAAGCTAAGGCGCCCTGGTGCTTTGTTCTAGATGCGGACAACAGGTTATACCCGGATGCAGTGGCCGCCTGTGTCACCCTGGCAGAGCAGGGGCATGAAAGTCTGGCTGTGGTTCACCCCCTACTGGCCGTTCAGGCGGAACCAGGCATGGAAGCGGAAGGGCGAAGCCTGGTCGCCACGGCTTCCTGGCAACGTGAGATGCTGGTGAATGCCAATGCGGTGGATGCCATGGCCCTCGTACGACGTTCAGCCTGGCTCTCAGTCGGCGGATATACCCATATTGAGGGAGGGTGGGAAGACTATGACTTCTGGTGCAAACTGATGGCAGCAGGCTTCCACGGAGTGCAATGCCCAAAACTGCTTGCCGTTTATCAAAGCCACCAAAACTCGATGAGCAATACCGTAACAAATTACGAATGGAGCTCACTCAAGAAGGCCTTGCAGATACGACATCCATGGCTGAATCTCATGCAGCAGCCATGATCGCCAAGGGCCAATCAAAAATGCATCCATTCAAAGCATATTGACAATCATGTAACACCGCCTACCCCAATTTAACCGTATCGCAAAACACCTCTGATCGACAAAAAAATGGCAAATTCATTTGTTCTTACACGGCGCATCTTCAGAAGAGCAGGACCCAAATATTATTCACTTCTGCTTTACCTTAAGGCACTTACAGAATACTTTTTATCGCCCAGGGGCTGGCGGGGCGGACATCAGGCAAGAATGCACGAAGTCGAAAATGATAACAAACATAATAGTCACAACTCGCCTAAGCGAATCGCAATCTTTGTTGGATTCTCAAAGGAGCTAACACTATCCTGCAAATCATATATTGAGTCCCTGATTAAGGCCAACTACCGCGTATTATACGTCAGCAACTGTCGGCTCAGCAATCAGGCCAAAAAGACAATTGCTAGCCTTGCATGGAAACTGATAGAACGCCATAACATGGGCAGAGATATTGGCGCCTATCGCGATGCGATTCTATGGCTCAATAGCCAAGGGTTTCTTGAATCTTGTGAACTTCTAATAATGGCCAATGATTCGGTTCAATTCCTGCCTGGCAACTATGCCGACTCTCTTGTTGAGTCCCTTAAGCGATTTGAACAATCCCATCACGTCGCCCTGTTCAGTCATATCTCCTGCATGCATTCGCTCCATTTTCAATCCTTTTTCCAAGCATTAAAAAAATCAGTATTCAAATCTCGAGAATTCCTTAATTTCTGGGAAAAATATATGCCCCTGAGCCATCGAGGACATTGCATCTTCAATGGCGAGATAATGATGTCACAATCTATATATAATAAACTCCATGGAATTCAGGTGCTCTACACGAGTTCCGATTTGCAGGCAAACCTGGAAAAGCAATACAGCATTGATACAGGAATAAATGCCCATGATCTGCTACGCCTTATGCCGTCACCATCGCGCACCATAAAACGAAAAGAACGCAACTCTATTCTTGAGCCCTTGGCAGAGGCTGCCTGGAGAGGCGAGCCCCTCCCCTACCAAAATTTATACCTAATAAGTGAATTAATTGAAAACAGCAATCCCAGCCATGTAGGCGCTTTTCTATTTCCGTTTTACTTGAAATGTCCGTTTGTCAAGAAAGATCTTTGCTTAGCCGGCAGCTTCAGCATTGCCCAAGCGGCGCTTCTCTTCAGAGAGGCCCTCGAATCATCAGCCAAAAACTCGAATTTAGCCATAGACATCAATGCACACGCAGAAGAATACAACATCGCACTTTACTTGAAGGGCACGCCAATGAGCCACGAAAGCACACCGGGTGCAACCACAGGATTCATCTACTCCGACATCTACGACGGGAGTCCTTAGTTTTCGGCGAGAATATATTTCAAAAATTTTTACTCCAGGGGCAAAGCAGACAAGGAGTTGCGAGATCAATCCGTGTCAATCAATGCCTTACAAGATGCGCCTATGATCGCCCTTAGAAATGACTCAAAAATCACCATACCCCGTAGTCGCTGACTCTCAACAAGCGCCAGCCGATGTGTACCAACGCTCATAATTTCGAGCCTCAAGCGATGAGGGCAATTGGGACAATTAAGCATATCTACATACTCTCTTTAAGCCTCCAGCGGTTCAATCGGCGCCAGCCGCGGATCGAGGATCTTGGGGCCCATTCCCTCAAACTTGACCGCCAGCGAGATGCGCTCACCGCTGCCGAACAGATGGGTCACGAATCCTTCACCGAAAGAAGCGTGGCGCAACCGGTCGCCCACGGCCCAGACCCGGCCTGAAGCCAGGCTGCGGC
>JBAWXG010000020.1:0-34523 GCA_037144195.1 Synechococcus sp. ELA057 | reverse complement strand
CCGTGCCGTCCTGGAGCAGCACCCAGTGCTGGTACAAGCGCTGCAGGAAACCCTGATCGGCCTTGCGCGCCAGCCAGGTGTCGATGTAATCGCGCAGGACTGGATCCTTGCCGCCGATCAGCAGCACCAGCTGCTCCGGAAGGCTGGAGCCGAACACCGTCAGCATGCTGGTGGAGGGATCCAGCAGGGCGAGAGCCGATCCCCCCTCGGCCGTCACCAGCATGCCGTCCACCTGGGCCCCTTCAGGACCCGAAAGAGGTCTGGAGCCTGACATCTGGCGCAGCTGCAGCGGAATCGGCCGCCCCGGCGGGCCCAGCAGGGCCGCCAGCTGATCCCGCAGGTTCACCCCGATCAGGGAGGGATCACTGACGCCCAGGCGCAGGGGCCGCCGGAGGGGACGGGCGGCCAGGTTCTGGATCAGATCCAGGCGTTCGTCGGGCACCAGCAGGGCCAGGTGCACCTGCTGATATTCCGCACTGACGGCATTTTCGGAAGCCCGCACGGGTGTGTTCTGGATGCCCCCGGCCGCCAGGTCGATCTTCTGCTCCCGCAGCAGGCTGTCCAGCTGTGGCAGGGGAACCGGCACCAGCGCCAGGTTCACCTCCAGGGTGCGGGCCAGGGCCTCCAGCATGTCGATGTCGTAGCCGACGATCTGCCCCTGGCTGTTGCGGTACGCCCAGGGGGGCGAATCCTGTTGCAGCCCGACCCGCAGCACCCCCCGCCGGCGGATCTCCGCCAGACCCACAGGAGCAGGCTGGAGCTGATCCGGGCGCAGCACCGTGGTGGGTTGCCTGGGCAGCAGAAGACGGCGGTTCAGCAGGGTCTGATCGTGGTGGTAGGTGCCCTGCAGCTGATGGATGAGCACACTGCTGCACAGCCCACCCAGGCCCAGGGCCACCAGCAGGGTGAGCGGCAGTCCCGTCAGCAGGGGGATCCGGCGCAGTCGCAGCAGGCCGAGACTGCGGATCACCACCAGAACCACCAGCAGCACCAGGCCCAGCAGGGAGAGCACCTTCTCCTCGCGATAGAGCCATTCGGCGTTGATGTTCACCAGGGCCACAAGGTCCACCGGCAGGGAAGCCGCCAGCAGCTCCTGGCGCACGGCGGATTTGAGCCCCCCGGCCACGGAAGGAATGCCGGTGAGCAGCATGCGCAGCACCGCCCCGTGGTCCATGGGGCGATCCACGAACCAGGCGCAGAAGGGAACGAAGACCAGGTTCACCACCTGACCCAGGGTGGGCAGGGCAAATCCCACCGGCACCAGGGCGGCGATCTCCTCGAAGGCCCGATCGCGCCGCTCGCCATCCTGTTGGGCCACAAAAGGGCCCAGGGCCTCCCGCAGGCTTTCGTTGAGCATGGGAAGGGCGATCATCAGATTGGCGCTGCTGGCGACCAGCACCAGGGGCCCCCGCAGCACCTGCCAGATGGTCCGCAGGGACAGGGGCGTCAACGACAGCATCACGACCACAAACAGGATCGTGAGCACCACCAGGGCCACCACGTTGATCAGCAGCAATGCCTGGCTGCGCAGCAGCTGCTCGCCGGTCATCGCACCCAGGGTGGTGGTGGTGAGCGCCAGCACCCCGACCGGCGCCAGGCGGATCACCAGACCGTTGATCCGCCGGAACAGAAGACGCAGCTGTTCGAGGGGCTCCAGCAACACCTGCCGGCGGGGCAGCCCCTGGAGCACCACCCCAACCACCGTGGCAAACAGCACGGCGGCAGGGAAGTTGTCCTGGGCCAGGGCCGTGAAGATGTTGAAGGGAAGGAAGGTGGCGATCAGATCAGGCGGTTGGCTGTTCAGCAGCATCTGGGGCTGGAACAGGGGGGAGGTGTTGAGGTGGGGCAGCAGGCTGGGGAGCCAGAGCACCAGCAGCGATCCCACCAGCAGCTGTACCAGCAGCACCAGGCCGCCGAACCGGGCCAGCAGCCGCAGGGAGGGGCGACTCAGCCCCCCCAGCGAGCCCACCAGCTCGCAGAGCAGATAAGGCATCACCGCGATCTGGGAAGCCCTCAGGAAGATCTGACCGAAGGGAGCCAGCCAGGGGGAGAGGCCCGGCCACAGCCAGGCCACAACGATGCCGATCACCAGACCCAGCAGACACTGGGCCCCGACCGAGCGGGGCAGCCAGCTGCGGACCATGGGGAAGACTCTCGAGGTCACGGCTGCCTCAGGATTCGGCGAAGAGACCGACGGCCACCATCCACCGGGGCGGGCTCGATCATCACAGCGTCAGATCCACCGGCCCGGAGCCGCAGCGGCAGCCGTATGGGAGCAGATAACCCAATCGGGGGCAACCGGGGAACATGGAGATGGGCCCATGGGGGTAGGGGGACTTGAACCCCCACAGCGTTGCCGCCTGCGCATTTTAAGTGCGCTGCGTCTACCGATTCCGCCATACCCCCGTGGGCGGATCCTAGATTCCACCGGCCAGGAAGGGACTCCCGATGCCGATCGCCGCCATCCAGCTGCCGCTGGTTCCCCTGCAGCCGATCCCTGCCGACCTCAGCGGGATCCTGGGCAGCATCTCCTCCGAAACACTGCTGGTGCTCGCTCTCTATGGCGCCCTCGCCGGCGCCTACCTGGTGGTGGTGCCGCTGCTGCTCTACGCCTGGATGCACAAGCGCTGGATGGTGATGGGCAAACTGGAGCGCACGGGGATCTACGGCCTGGTGTTCCTGTTCTTCCCCGGACTCATCCTCTTCTCGCCCTTCCTCAACCTGCGCATGGCCGGCCAGGGCGAGGCGCGTTCATGACCCGCGGCCAGGCGCTGCTGGCAGGCCTGGGCGTCTTCACGATCGGAGGTCTGGGCTACTGGGGTTTCGGCCGCTTCGGTGGCCTCGAGGGTTTCGACACCGGCATCGCTGCGTCCGTGCTGTTGATGGCCGTGGTGCTGATCTGGACAGGCAGCTACCTGTTCCGGGTGGTCAGCGGCCGCATGACCTACATGGAGCAGCGGCGCACCTATCGCACCGCTTACGACGCCGCCACCGACGCCGAGCTGCTCGCCCGCTTCGAAGCCCTGAGCCCCGAGGAACAGCAACGGCTGCTGGCGGAGGTGGGCCAGCAGGGTGACAGCGATCCTGCCTCGCAGGCTGCGGCCTCTGCCTCGGAAACCCCGACCCCATAGGCTCGGAAGCATCGCCAGCCCGCTGCCGCGTTGAGCCTCACCTCCACCGCTCTCACCCCGATCCAGCAGCGCTTTGAGGCCCTGCACCGGGAAGGCCGCTGCGCCCTGATGCCGTTCGTGATGGCGGGGGATCCCAGTCTGGCCACCACAGCTGAAACGCTTCTGGCGCTGCAACAGGCCGGCGCCGATCTGATCGAGCTGGGCATCCCCTACAGCGATCCTCTGGCCGATGGCCCTGTGATCCAGGCGGCGGCCTCGCGGGCGCTGGCGGCAGCCACTACTCCGGCCGGGGTGCTGAACCTGCTGGCCGAACTGCGGGGACGACTCACGGTGCCGGTGGTGCTGTTCACCTACAGCAATCCCCTGCTCAACCGCGGCATGGAGTCCTTCTGCCAGGCGGCGGCCGAGGCTGGAGCTGCCGGACTGGTGGTGCCGGATCTGCCGTTGGAGGAAGCCGAGAAGCTCTCGGCAATCGCCCGTGCCCGCGGTCTTGATCTGGTGCTGCTGGTGGCCCCCACAACCCCGACGGAGCGCATGGCGCGCATCCATGCCGCCAGCTGCGGTTTCACCTATCTGGTGAGCGTCACCGGAGTCACCGGGGAGCGCAGCGCCCTGCAGGCACGCGTGGGCAGCCTGGTGAGCCAGCTCAAGCAGCAGGGCCCCACGCCGGTGGCGGTGGGTTTCGGCATCTCCGGGCCCGAGCAGGCACGCCAGGTGCGCGACTGGGGGGCCGACGGTGCCATCGTCGGCAGCGCACTGGTGAAGCGCATGGCCGAGGCCCACAGCCAGGGCAGGCCCGTGCATGAAGAGGCGCTGCGCTTCTGCACGGAGCTGCGCAACGCTCTGGACGGCTGAGCCGACGGCTTGCCCACAGAGAAGCCAGACGGCTATGAAGGTCAGGTACGACCCTGCCGCATGAGCGAGCCCCTCGACCACGCTGAACTGGATCAGCTGTTCAGCTTCCTCGCCCGCATTCAGCAGGAGCCGGAGCTGCGTGACCAGCTCAACCTGGTGCAGACCGCCACGGAGGTGAGCGAGATCGGCCGGCAGGCGGGGCACAGCTTCCGGCCGGAAACGTTGATCAGCGTCTTTGAACGCTGCAATGAAGCTCCCTTCGCCCGCGCAGGGCTGATGGATGAAAAATTGATCCGCGTCTATCTACGGCGCGAATCGCTGCGCTGAAACAGGCGCGGATTCCCGCGCGCAGCACGCTCCACCCCCCATCACCCACACGAGAAGCGTCCACGCACCATGCGCTTTGTTCTCTGGGGCCGCTACTGCCCCGATGCGCTTGAAAAGCGCACCCCCTTCCGCCAGGAACATCTCGATGGCCTGAAGCGTCAACAGGAGGCTGGATTGCTGATCACCCTCGGGCCCACGGCTGATACCCAGCACGTGTTCGGGATCTATGAGGCGCTGGATCAGGAGACGGTGGAAGGATGCCTTCACGCCGATGTGTACTGGCGTGAAGGCATCTGGACGGAACTGAATGTGTACCCCTGGATTCAGGCCCTGTAGCGATGTTCAGGGCCTGAATCCAGGAGCTGCGATCACCAGAGACCGCGGACCGGAGCCGGTGCGGGCTGAGGAGCGGGCGCCGGGGCGGGCTGTTGGTACACAGGCGCGGGTGCCGGAGCAGGAGCCGGCTGCACCACGACAGCCTGAGGCACATGGCCGAAGCGGTAACGGAAGCCGAGCTTGCCGCCCCAGTTGTTGAAGCTGTTGAAGCTGACGTTGCTGTTGGTGTATCCGCTGGCGCCCTGGTAGACGCCTTCGGCGTAGATGTCCCAGTTGGTGGCCAGGGCATAGGCGATACCCGCCTTGGCCTGCCAACCGAACAGGCCCTGATTGGTGCTGCCGCTGTTGTAGGCACCCAGGCTGAAATTGGGGGTGCTCAAGTTGGTGTAACCGAGACCACCACCGATGTAAGGCACCCAGCGACCACCGCCGGGGATATCCCAGTAGGCGCTGATCAGCACATCGTTCTTGTTGACGACGCCACCGACGTTGTTGGTGATGCCTGAAACGCCACCCACCCGACCGCCGACGTTGTTGAGGCTGGCGTTGTTGTAGGAGTAGGTGAGCTCGGTGCGGATGGCGCCAAAGTCGTAGCCGATGCCCGTATCGAGCGCGAAACCGCCGCCGTAGTTGGCGTAACCGCTGGCACCGCCACCGCCGGTACCGGTCCAGCTGTTGTTCGAAGGCTGGGAGGCGCCGGCTCCCAGGGTGAAGTACCAACCATTGGGCTGCTGGAAGCCGACAACACCGATGTCAGTGGTGCCGTAGGCCTGGGCGATCTTGGCGTCAGAACTGGTCTGGGGAGCATCGAGGCGCAGCTGTGCTGCACCGGGGGTGGAGCCCGCCAGGGCAGGCATGCCGATCAAGCAGGCGAGAGCCGAGCTGAAGGAGAGGCAGCCGGCGGCGTTCTTGAAAGAAAAACTGTTGTAGCCCACGGGAAGGAAAACCGTTGCGGACAGTTTTGTTCTAATTGCTACTGATCGGTTTCCTTCTCGAATAGGCCAGGTTCTTCGCCGTCACAAACACCATGGCACCATCAGGCCGGCGATGGGCTCCGATGAGGGCGCGGCCATCCCGCCTGGGCCTGCTGCCACACCCATACACCCAGCTGACGGGCTCCCTGATCCCCCAACACAGCGGCATAGCCGCTCATCTGCCCCTGACCCTCTGCCGCAATGCGGGCGATGGCCTCGGGACTGGCCAGATCCGCCCGCTGCAGAGCCTCCAGCTTCAGGGTGCGGCCGCGACGGATCACGTTGCCGCCGCCGACATGGCAACCGACACAGTGGGCTTCGAACAGATGGCCACCGGCCTCCAGATCGGCTGCTGAGGGCTCCAGAGCGATCGTCTCAGGCACCGGGGTCCTGATCGGTTCGGCATCGAGGCTCCAAGCCGGAGTCGCCCAGAGCCCGACCGTCAACAGCACAGCCAGGGCCAACACCAGGCCGATCCGTCTCGGCATACGAGTCCAGCCACTGGGACTGGAGCGGCCGGGCGGACCAGGCTGACGACAGGGACTGGCCATGGGCAACGGTGCGCTGTCGCCATCATCATCGAGACGCCTCCGCCCGAGGGATCTCACGACTGCATGGCGCTCTTGAGGCCGCTCCGCAGCAGCGACGCACCCCAGCTGGTGGCGGTCTACCGCGACGCTGTGCTCAGCCAGACCCAGGATCTCTACACACCGGAGCAGATCCGGGCCTGGGCAAAGCATGCTGCTGAGGATCCGGGCTTTCATGCCTCCGTCGCCCGTGGGCGGGGGCTGGTGAGCCTCACCAGTGACGCACCCGAGCGGATCGCGGCCTTCGCGCTCCGGGATCCGAGCGATCGCCTTGCCCTGCTCTATTGCCGCGGCAGTGCAAGCCGCCAGGGCAGGGGCCAGGCGCTGGTGCGAGCCATCGAGGCGCAGGCCCGGGCCGAGGGCATTCGGCGGCTGCGCACGGAAGCCAGCCAGCTGTCACGGCCCCTGCTGGAACGACTGGACTGGAGGGTGGAGGCTGAGGAGGAGGTGCAGTTCGCAGGAGTGCTCTTCCGCCGCTGGCGGATGATCCGTGATCTGGAGTGAGCGAGGCGTCCCCATGGCTGAAGCCCAGCTGCGACTGTTCCGGGAGAAGGTGCGCCAACTCAATGCCTTCCTCGCCCTCTGCGACAGCAGGCCGGAGCTGCTGCAGGAACTGACCGACTGCAGCCACCACGATCAGGTGGTGGCCATGGCCCGACGGGCGGGCTTTGAGATCGGCCGCCGCTGGGGGGAGATGGATCCCCTCACCACCGGGGAGGGCACAACGCCATCGATGGACACGCCCCATGGCCCCTGCCCCAGCCCGGGCAGCGAGCGCACCGAGGTGCTGCTGCAGTCACCGATCCTGCGGTTGGAGCGGATCCATTCCTGCGCGGCTGTCACACCGGAAGGGCAGTGGTACGACCAGGAGGAGCACGAGTGGGTGCTGCTGCTTCAGGGGCGTGCACAGCTGCGATTCCGCGATGAACAGCACGACCGACAGCTCGCTCAGGGCGAGAGCCTGCTGATCAAGGCGGGGCACCGCCACCGGGTTACGGCCACCGATCCAGCTCCGGGGACGATCTGGCTGGCTCTGTTCTGGAGGGATCCTTGAGCGGATCCGCCACGGGGCGAGCGGCGGAACGAACCAGCCAGAAGGCCACCGCCAGGCAGAGCACGGCCACGCCGAGACCGATCAGCAGCTCGGGTTTGTTCTCCGCTCCCGGCGGCAACACGATCACCTTCCGGCCCACGGCGGTCATCGCGGTGATCAGCACCAGATCGATCTGCACCACGCCTCGGCGCAGATAGGCGGTGATGTTCTGCAGCACCTCCAGGCCGATCAGGAGATTGAGCAGATCCCCCAGCAGGGCGATCAGGGAATCGCCGACCCAGGAGTGACGCTGCACCAGCAGATCCCTGACCAGCTGCCAGAGGAATTCGGCCGTGGCCAGAGCCAGAACAGCCAGCAGCACCAGGCTCAGCAATCTGGCCAGCAGACGCTCACCGCGGTCGACCAGGCGCAGGACGCCCTGATCGGAGACACGGTCGCGGAGTCGGGCCATGCCTTGACGCATCAGTTGCGGAAGTTGTTGTACGAGGGCTTGGCAGGGGTATCGCCGGGCGGGTTCTCCACCTTGGTGTCACAGGTCACCGAACCATCGGTGGGATTGGTGACGCAATTGGCGGGAACGACCTTGGTGGCTGGGCCCACGTTGCTGCCACGCTTGAGGGTGAAGGTCTGAACCTGTGCCTGAGCGTCGGCCATCCCGATCCAACAGGCCAAGGTTGCAGCGGTAACAACGGAAACGGGGCGCACGGAGAGCAGGCTTGGGGCCCTCCCACTTTGGCGGCGGATGGCGCCCGCGGCGCAACCAGCAGCAGCATCACCAAGGCCGTTGAGGGTTGGCGACCGATCCAGAGCGCCGCAGAAGCCTCAGCCGCCCTGGCGGATCTCCTCCAGCAGCAGATCGAGCTGGCCGAAGGATTCCGTCAGCCCCCCGAAACGGTTCTCGTCAGAGACATCCTGCTCCTCGCCCTGCCAGAGCTGCTCGATGCCACAGAGCCTTTCTGCCAGAGCGATCAGGCCCGAATGGGCATGAATCCGCTGCAGTTCCTCGATCAGCACCGGCATTCGAATCGAGGTGGCTCGCAGCGCTCGGCGCAGATCGGCCTGGGTGCGCCCCGTATGGCGAAGCCAATCCTTCAGGAAGGCCTGCAGGTCGTCGAGTTGTTCAGCAGTGAGACTGGCCATCACCGAAGAGGCTGCAGCAGATCAGCGGCCTGGAGGAATCCAGTCGTCCAGTCTGCGCCGAGCTCGCTCCCGGATGGCCGGTGTCAGATGGCGGCTGCAGAGTCCCAGCAGAGCCGTCAGGGCCACGAGATCGTCGCTGAAACCGGCTGCGGGAATGAAATCGGGGATCAGATCCAGAGGCAACAGCAGGTAGGCCAGCGCCGCCAGCATCGTCAGACGCACCTGATAGGGCGTGGAGCCATCGATCAGAAGCTCGAGACACTCCAGAGCCGGACGGGCCAGGGTCCGGCCGACCCTGCGCAACAACCGCAGCAGCAGCCCCTGATCCAGGGTGACGCCATCGAGAACCTCCACCTCCAGCGCCGGTGAGGAACCTGAGTCGGCAGCAGATGATGGGGCCAAGAGATCTCCGAAAGTGGCAGGTCCGTGGGCCGAGCAGGCGCCGGAATTCAGTCTGCAGCCACCACCGCGTGTGGAGGGGCGGTTCTCCCCCCTGCGATGGCAGGGCAGCTCAGTCGTCCACCAGACCGCTTTCCACCCCAGCCTTGCGCAATTTGCGCAGGGCGCGGTGCACCACCTGACGGCAGTACTCGCGGCTGCATTCCAGCTGACGGGCCACTTCCGCCAGGGTGCGCCATTCATTGCTGCCATCCAGCCCGAAGCGCAGCATCACCACGGTGCGCTCCTTGGGGGTGAGATTGGCCCGCTCCAGCAGGGTCCACACCGAGGCGCTGCGCTCCGCCAGCTCAGCGCGCTCCATCGGGGCCATCTCCTCGCTGGGGAGGAGATCCACGAGCTCGGAGGGATCGGTCTTCGAGCGCACCGCCCCCTGCAGGCTCACGGTGACACTGCGCAGCTCACACCCCAGCAGCTCCTCCACCTCATCGATGGGCAACCCCATGGCCTTCGCCAGCTGAGAGGGTGAGGGGAGCTGTCCATGCGCCTGGTGGTGTCGGGCCTTGGCCGCACGAAGCCGAGTCAGTTTCTCGTTGACATTGACAGGAATTCGAATCGTTCGACTCTGGGTGGACAAGGCACGATTCAGCCCCTGACGAATCCACCAATAGGCATAAGTACTGAACCGGTGACCCCGGGTGGGATCGAATTTCTCAACGGCCCGGGTCAGACCGATCGTGCCCTCCTGAATCAGATCGAGGAGATCCAGTCCCTTGCCCTGATATCGCTTGGCCAGATTCACAACGAGGCGCAGATTGGCGGTGATCATCTGCTGCTTGGCCCGCTCTCCAACCCGCAGGGTGCGGCGCTCCACATCGCTGTAGAAACAGGCCTCTCCATGGCCACCGGCGAGGCTGCAGCGCTCCTGCAGCGTGATCATGGCCTGCACCTTGCGGCCGAGCGTGAGCTCCTGTTCCGGCGTCAGCAACTGGTGTCTGCCGATCTCTCCGAGAAAGGCACTGAGCGAACTCGCCATCACAGACAGATCTGTTGTTTTCTGAACCTAGGGTTGATCGGCCACAAGTTTGCAGGTAACGGAAAGGCTTCAGACTTCCCATTCACTCCTGATTTCAACTCTGCGGCGAATCGGCACGGACTGGAGCAGGCAATCCTGCTGGATGCTTCCGGTGCCCAGGCCCCAGCTTCGGCAACCGGGCGACGCCATCCCGGAAGGCTGGGCGACAGCACGGCAGCGGAGCTGGCCGCTACGTTGACGGGCCCTGAACCCTCACGTCATGGCTGGCCTCGCCGTTCTCTCCGCGGCTCACCCCCTCGCGATCGCCCTGCCGAGCGGTGTCGTGCCCAGCGCGGTCGTCGCCTACGTGCATTACCTCAGCTTCATGGTCTGTTTCGGTGCCCTGGTGCTGGAGCGCCGCCTGATCCGGCCCAACCCCGATCGAGCCGATGCCACCCTGATGGTGATCACGGACGTGGTGTACGGCATCGCGGCCCTGGCCCTGCTGCTCAGCGGTATCGCCAGGGTGCTGCACTACGGCCAGGGCAGCGCCTTCTACACCGAAAACCCCCTGTTCTGGTGGAAGGTGGGGCTGTATCTGGGCGTCGGTGGACTCTCGCTCTACCCCACCGTCACCTACATCCTCTGGGCGCTTCCCCTGCGTCGCGGCGAAACCCCCCAGGTGAGCGAAGCCCTGGCCCAGCGCCTTCGCTGGATTCTCAATATCGAGCTGGTGGGTTTTGCCGCCATTCCGCTGATGGCCTCTCTGATGGCCAGGGGCGTCGGGCTCAGCAGCTGAGATGCCCCGGTCCTGCCGACCACCCCTGATCGCAGCCCTGGCGGCGCTTCTTCTCCAGATCAACGCGAGCGCACTCTCCTCCCCCATGGGCGCCAGCCCTCGCACCGGCTGCCCCCGGGCCAGCGCCAGCGAGCCGATCAGGGAAACCACAGCCACAACAGAGCCGGCCCAGGCCACGGTGGCCGCCAACGGCGAGCCCACTCGGGTCGGCCGCGACAGGGACCCACAGGCTCAACCGGATCTCCCCTCCGACTACCGCCAGCTGATCAAGCCCACCCCGATGGGATGGGCGCGCCTGGATCACTGGTGCGTCTGGGTCGAACCCGTCAGCAGCACCGATGCGGGAAGCCTCTGGGACCAACGCTGGCTCTCAGCGGTGGAGAAGGCTCTGACCGGCTGGCAGGCGCTGCTGATGATCGAGCGTGTCAGCGATCCGGAAGCCGCCCAGATCCGCCTCTGGCGCCGCCGCCCCCCGCTCCGCCCGGATGCAGATGGCCGGATGCGTGCCAGCCATGGCCGCGCCATCCTTGCGATCCGGCAGGTGACGCGAGACGGCATCGAGCGGCTTGAACCAGCTGTCGAGGTGTTGCTGAGTCCCGGCCAGCGGCAGTCGGGGATCGAGGCCACCGCCCTGCACGAACTGGGGCATGCCTTCGGGCTCTGGGGCCACAGCGATCAGCCCGGCGATGCCATGGCGGCCATCCCCGGGGCGACACCGGTGCTTGCACTCAGCCCGAGAGACCAGGCGACGGTGCTGTGGCTCTATGCCCAACCGACGCCCTTCGGCAAACCTCTGGCGCCTAGATAAACCGCAAACCAACCGTTCATGCAGCCGATCGCGATCGTTGCCGAGCCGCGAGGCTGAGAGCGAGCAGGAAGGTGAGCAGCTGGCTCACCACGACGCTGGGGCCGGAAGGCAGGTCCCAGGCAGCGGAAGCCAGCAGGCCGGCCACGGCCGTGCCGGCCCCGAGCAGGGAGGCAAGCAGCACATAGTGGTCGAAGCGGCGGCTGATCAGACGGGAAGCACAGGCCGGAATGACGAGAAAAGCGCTGATCAGCAGCACACCGACCGCCTTGATCGACAGGGCTACAACCAGCGAGAGCACCAGCAGAAGCAGCAGCCGCTGGCGATCAGCGGCAACACCGCGCGAGCGGGCCAGGCCCTCATCCAGGCTGAGCAGAATCTGGCCGGTGGCACTGTGCCGCAGGTAGGCGAGCACCACCAGCGAAAGCACCAGAATCAGGCCCAGATCGAGCCAGGAGACCGAGAGAATGTCTCCGAACAGCAGCTGTTCGAGCCCACCGCGATAGCTCTTCAGACGACTGAGCACCAGCACCGCCACGGCCAGGGAGGAGGAGGTGAGGATGTTCAGCAGGGCATCGGCAGGCAACCTGCTGCGGCGTGTGAGCTGATGCACGCCGACGGCGAAGGCCAGGGCGACGGGAAGCAACACCAGGACCGGGTCCGTGCCCAGAACGATGCCCAGGGTGATGCCCAGCAGAGCGGCGTGGCCGAGGGCATCGGCAAAGAAGGAGAGCTGCCGCAGCACGGCGAAACTGCCAAGAGCCCCGCCGAGCGCCCCGGTGATCAGTCCGGCCAGCAGGGCGCGCTGCAGAGCGGGAAGACCGAGCAGGTCCACCAGAGCGGCCCCATCTGCCATCAGCGGGAGCTTTCCGACGGAGTCCACCCGTCCGTCAACGGGGACGGATCCGAAGCCTGAGCAGCGTGGTGATGGTGGTGATACGGCACCCAGGCACGGCCATAGAGACGGGCGAGCTGCTGGCTCGTTAGCGCATGATCGGGGCTCCCCGTGCAGCGCAGGCTGCGGTTGAGGCAGAGCACCGCATCACAGGTGCGGCGCACCATCTCCAGATCATGGGAAACCTGCAGGATCGTCCAGCCCTCGCTTCGCCGCAGGTCGAACAGCAGGGCATGAAACCGGTCGGCGGCCTGGGCATCGAGACCGGCCTGAGCCTCATCGAGGACCAGCAGGCGGCGCGGGCGAACCACGCAGAACGCCAGCAGCACCCGCTTTCGCTCCCCGACCGAGAGTTCACTGAGCAGGCGGTCGGCGAGATCGGAGCAACCGGTCTTCTCCAGGGCCGCGGCAACGGCCTGGCGGCAATGGCGCTGATCCCGCCAGAGGAAGACAGGGCCGGAGCGCTGCCAGCCCAGCGCCACGAACTCACAGACCCGCAACGGAAAGCGGCCCGGCGGGGTGAGGGTCT
Source organism: Synechococcus sp. ELA057 (assembly GCA_037144195.1). Lineage (GTDB taxonomy): Bacteria > Cyanobacteriota > Cyanobacteriia > PCC-6307 > Cyanobiaceae > Cyanobium. The sequence goes on along the minus strand of JBAWXG010000020.1, from coordinate 21,680 downwards.
GGGGGAGATAGGCGAGCTGCTCTCTGACGGCGGCCGGCAGCTCGCCGCGGGCTCCGAGCGGGTGGCCCAGCAGCCGGATCTCACCGTTCTGGCGCGGCAAGATGCCCAGGATCGCCTGAACGAGTGTGCTCTTGCCTGCCCCGTTCGGGCCCACCAGGGCGGTATCCGTCTCGGGGGGGAGGCTGAAACTGACGCGATCCACCGCAAGCACGCCCTCGCGCAGGACGCTCAGATCGCGAACCTCAAGAACGGCATCCCGGGCGCCGGCCTGACCGCTCGGCTGCGTGGTGGGGAGAACCGGATCAGCCATAGGGCTTCACCCTAGCCAGTGCAGGCAAGACGAATCCCGCCAGCAAACCCTCTGGAGATGAGGTGGTTGCCCCAGGGGGGTGCCTGGGCGTTGGATGGGTGAGCGTGACTCCGTCCAGCGGGATGGTTGCGCAAGCAGTGATCGGGCGACGAGGCAGCGTTGAGCGCACCACCAGAGACAGGGTTCGGCGATGGAGAGCCCGATGCACTCCGGAGCGTCGAGGCCCATGCGGGTCAGCACAACGCCGCCCCTGAATCCCGCGGCAGCAAACGCCTGCTGCCGGCCGCGCTGGCCTGCGCGGCCCTGGCCGCCATCGGGGCCATCCTCTGGCAGTTGAAACCGCTGCCCCAGCAGAAGCACTCTCCAGCCTCGAACACCAGCCTCACGCCTGCGCCACCGCCGGCCGCCCCCCCTGGTCTGGATCCGAATCTGCCCCTGTACATCGGCACCACCCGCCAGATCGCCGCCGAGGCCATGGATCACAGCGCCGGATCAACGATCGATACAGCGATGATGGCCACGGCCGAGCGGTTCCTGGGCCGTCCCTTCGAACGGCAGGTCGCCGCGCCGGCAACAGCGGAACGGCTGCGCCTCGATCTCACCCGGTTTGATGCTCTGCGTTTCGTCGAGGCGGTGCTGGCCCTGGCGAGCAGCCGGGACGTGCGGACCAAGACCGAAGCGGTGGATCGTTACAGCGACAACGTGCGCCGGCTTCGCTACCGGGGAGGGCTCGTGATCGGCTGTGATCGCCTGGATGATCCTGGCCTCTGGGCTGCCTCCGCCCAGGCGAAGGGCTATCTGGTCGATGTGACCCAGTTGCCGCGTTCCGGCCAGCAGCCAGCTCCGAATCCGCCGCTGCCACTGCTCTCCTGGGTCGCCCTGGCCCGGAATCCAGCGCCTGCGGGGAGAACAGTGGACTGTGCCGCAGAGCCTGACCCAGGACGGATCGCCTTGCCAGCGGTCGTGCCCCTGGCCTCCCTGAATGCCATCCTCCCCACCTTGCGCCGTGGCGATCTGTTTGTGCTGGTGGGGCGCCATCCGCGGCCTGAAGCGCTGACCATCGGCATCGTCGAGCGGCGTGAAGACCGGGTGGGCGCTCTGCTGGCGGTTCCGGGCGATGGCGTGGTCCAGCGATCCACGCTCAAGGAGCTGGCCGCAAACACACCGGGGACCATCGGCGTGGCCTTTCTCAGACCGGTGGCGGAAACGGGCATGCGCACCGGCCGCTGACCCTCGGCCAGGAAGGGCGGCCGAACCGAGCGCCGTCAGAAGCTGAGGGTGCGCTGGCGGATGAGCTGAGCGATACGAAATTCAAGACTGCGGGGCCCGATCAGCGGCGAGCAGAGGCCATCTCTGCAACAGCCGTCACCAGCTCCAGGATCTCCAGCTCAGCCAGCGCCTGGATCGCGCCTCGGTGCCCCACGGCGCGCATCCAGCACCTCCTGCACCCGGCGCCAGGAAACACCATGCAGTGCCAGAGCCACCTGCAGGTGAAAGACCAGATCGGCAGCCTCAGCGGCAATCTCATCCGGGTGGTCGTCCTTGCAGGCCATCACGAATTCCGCAGCCTCTTCGCCGATCTTCTTGAGGATGCGGTTGTCTCCGCCTTCCAGCAGTCGGTTGGTGTAACTGCCGGGCTCCGGCTTGAGGCGACGCCCCTCGATCACCCGCGACAGCTCGGTGCAGACATCCGCCGGAGGCGGCAGCGCCGTGCTGCCGCCGGAGGTCGGCCGTGGGCCCTGCTCGTAAAAACAGCTGCGGGCTCCGGTGTGGCAGGCCCCGCCGCCGCGCTGCTCGATCGAGAGCAGCAGCACATCGGCATCACAGTCGAAGCGCAGCCCCCGCAAGATCTGGATCTGACCGCTGCTGGCGCCCTTATGCCACAGCTCCTGGCGGGAACGACTCCAGTAGTGCACCTCACCACTGCTCAGCGTGCGCTCCAGGGCCTCTGCATTCATCCAGGCCACCATCAGCACAGCCCCATCGAGCCAGTCCTGCGCGATGGCAGGAATCAAGCCGGCCTCGTTCCAGCGCAGCGAGGCCATGAGGTCGGGACCAGGCAGATTGATCTCCACACCAACGGTGCCGCTGGCGACACGCTACCGATGGGCTGCGCCGCCAGCGCCATGGCTTCCGGGCTGGAAGAATGCAAGCAACAGTGCCTCCCATGGCCGAACCCAGCTCCCCCCTCGGCGACTACAGCTGCAGCAAGAGCTTCGAAGGCTTTCCATGCAGCCACCGGCAATGGCGCCATCCCGGGCACTGCCGCTTTGTGCACGGGTACAACCGCAGTTTCACCTGCTGGTTCCGGGCGCATCAGCTGGATGCCCACGGTTTCGTGGTGGATTTCTCCAGCCTCTCGGCCCTGCGCGATCGCCTGCGGGCTCAGTTTGATCACACCTTTCTGGTCAATGCCGATGACCCGCTGCTGCAGACCTGGCAGAGCCTGCACGAACAGGGAGCCCTGGACCTGCGGGTGATGGCCAACGTGGGCATGGAGGCGAGTGCCCAGCTGGTGTGGGGCTGGGCCAACGACCTGCTGCGCCAGCGGGACGGTGGTCGCAGCTGCTGCCTGCGGGTGGAGGCACGGGAGAACGCGCTCAATGCCGCCTGCTTCGAAGCTCTGCCGGACTGGTTCCAGCCGGGATGGGCCGAGGCGAAAGCTGCCGGCGAGCGCTCGCTCTGGGAGGCGCCCTGAGCCAGGTGGGGAGGGAACCCGGCCAACCCGAGCGGAAACGAACCGATCCGGGAAGCCAGAATCAGCGGAGCTGTTGCGAGTGTCCCCATGGCGTCCAGCACCCCGAAGGCCGTCGCCGTTGAGGCATCAACCAGACAGGCCTTGCCGGTGACGATCCTCACCGGCTTCCTCGGCGCCGGCAAGACCACCCTGCTCAATCACATCCTCTCCAACCAGGAGGGCGTGAAAACGGCTGTGCTGGTGAATGAATTCGGCGAGATCGGCATCGACAACGAATTGGTGATCGCGACCGGGGAAGACATGGTCGAGCTGAGCAACGGCTGCATCTGCTGCTCGATCAACGGGGAACTGCTGGAAGCGGTGTATCGCATTCTCGACCGCCCCGATCCTGTCGATTACCTGGTGGTGGAAACAACCGGCCTGGCCGATCCGTTGCCCGTGGCGATGACCTTTCTGGGCAGCGATCTGCGCGATCTGACCCGGCTCGATTCGATCATCACGCTGATCGATGCAGAGAATTTCAGCGACGAGCTGCTGCAGGGCGAAGTGGCGCGCTCCCAAGTCGTCTACGGCGACATGCTGCTGCTGAACAAGTGCGATCTGGTGAGCGAAGAACAGCTGCAAGAGCTGGAGCAGCAGCTCCGGTCCATCAAGGCTGAGGCGCGCATCCTGAGAGCGGTCAAGGGAGAGGTGCCGCTGCCCCTGCTGCTGAGCGTGGGCCTGTTCGAAAGCGACAAGGTGGTGGAGCAGCAGGCCCACGACGACTGCGACCACGACCATGGGGTCTGCGTGCACGACCATGGTCATGACCACAGGCATGCGCATGAGCACAGCCATGGTCATGACCACAGCCATGGGCACGACCACAGCCATGGGCATTCCCATGATCACGGGGATCGGGCTGACAGCGATCACCTGGCGATCGAGGGATTCACCTCCCTGTCATTCCGCAGCGATGCCCCGCTGTCCCTGAGGAAATTCCAGAACTTCCTCGACAATCAACTGCCCGCCGGTGTCTTCAGGGCCAAGGGAATTCTCTGGTTCAACGAGAGCGAGCGGCGGCACATCTTCCATCTGGCAGGCAAGCGCTTTTCGATCGATGACAGCGACTGGCCTGGAGCGCGCAGCACCCAGCTTGTGCTGATCGGTCGTCAGCTGGATCACCCCACCCTCCGGAGGCAGCTGCAGGCCTGTGTCAGCCGCAGCACCCCCGGCAAGGGATTCTCCTGAGATCCCTGCAGCTCAGGCAGGAATGGCATGGAGCTGGGCTGCCAGAGCCGCCAGGGTGAGGCAGCCTCCAACCAGGAGGAAGGCCGCAGCGGCCGCCGATCGCACCGCCGGCAGACGCCGCAACAGCAGGGTGCTGCCACCACCGATGAGAACCGAAGCCGACAGGGCGCCCGCCCACCACAGCAGGGCCGAACCCTGGCTCGGGATCTCCAGACCATGCAACAGCGCGTGCACTGCCATCCCCAGCGCCACGACGGGGGCCAGCGCTGCAGCCGCAACTGAAGACCCCTGGCGATCCTGAGGACGACCCGCCCGCAGGGCGAGCAGGGCCACGAGCGCAATCGCCAGCGCAGCCAGCACCTCAGCAGCGGGCAGGTTCAGCCCAGCGCAGGCGAGCAACGCCCCGAGGACGCTGCCACCCAGGGCCCAGACCAGCAGGCGCGGGCTCACCATCGCCGCGGCCGTTCCGACCGTCATGAGCATCACGAGATGATCCAGGCCGGTGAGGGGATGCAGAAAGCCGGCGGCAAGGCCGCCACCGCTGACGCCATGGGCTTGCGCCGGAGTGGCCAGGGCCAGAGCACCCATCGCTGCGCCAAGGGCGATCCGGGACGGTGTGATTCGATTCATTTGGAAACGTCGGTCCTCGCCGAGCGAAAGGGGTTGGTGGCGCCGAGTGTTCTGGCTGAGGGGCAGACCCATCACAGTTGCGGGACAGCGGCGGAATAGGGGGGGGAAGCCCGCACCGCACTTTCCTCGTGATCCCCTCTGGCCTGGATTGGCTTCCAGGGGGCGCTCCTCAAGTATGGGGGAGGGAAGCCGCATCACAGGAAACAGTTTTCGCTGGAATCGGCGCTACCTTGCATCCACTCGTACCGATCCCATGGTCGAACTGATCCTTCTGGCTGCGGTGATCGGTCTGCTGGCGTTGGTCTGGCTCGGCGTTGACTCCGATGACGACAACGGCGGCGGCGGCCTGATGCAACCCGTTCTGGTGCCTGTGCGCTCCGCTCGTCAGCCCGGCCGCTGATCCGCGCCACGGTTCAGGATCCTGAGATCAAGCCATCCGCTGTCCGCTCCCGGCTGGTTCGTCGACGCTGCACAGGGGGCAGATCGCCCGCACATTGAGCACGCATTCCAGGAGCTGAAAGCCGAGACCGTCGGCCGCGCTCGACCCGGCCTGAAGCACCGCCGCACTCTCGAATTCCTCCGTGCGGCCGCAGCGGACGCAGACCAGATGATGGTGATCCCGGTGTGTGGCACCGGCCAGCTCAAAGCGTCGTCCTCCTTCGGGCAGCTCCAACTCCTGCAGCAATCCCATCGAGCTCAACAGCCGCAGGGTGCGATAGACCGTGGCCAGGGAAACCCTGGCATCCGCACCCAGCAGACGCTGATGCACCTGCTCCGCGCTGAGGTGACTCCCTTCACCCAGAGCCTCAAAGAGCTCGAGGATCCTCTGGCGCTGAGGGGTGAGCCGCTGACCGCGGTTGTGAAGACTGGCGCGCAGAGCGGTGCCGGGATGCATCAGCTGCTGCTGCCGTCTTCTCAAGAGTAATGGCTATTGCGAACTGGTGCCAGAACGCTCCAGGCGCAGATCCAGCCCGATCAGGGCAGCCACCAGCCCATCTGCCAGGGTGACGATCAGCCTGTAGCTCAGGGCCACAGCCAGCAGAGAGGGCTGGGGGAGCTCGCTCGAGAGCCGCAGCAGCAGGACGGCCTCAAACACACCCAGGCCACCGGGTGCTCCCGGCACCACAAGCCCCGCCGTCCAGGCCAGGGCGAACGCCGACAGCCAGCTGAGGGCGCCGAGACTGAGCTGTAGATCGAAGGCCCAGACGCAGCAGAGAAACGCCGCGAAGCGCAGCAGCACAAAGGCCAGCTGGGCCAACAAGGGCCCCAGGGGGTAGATGGCCTTGCGCTGCACGCAGAAGCCAGGCTCAGTCTCACGATCAGGCTCAGCCTGACCCTGCAGATCGATCTCCTGCTGCAGATCGTGATCGAGTCCAAGCTGCTGCGCCCGCTGGCGCTCCAGGCGCAGCAGCAGGGGCTCCAGCCCTTGTGGGAACAGCAGAAGCAGGGGCATCAGGCAGAGGAGGGCCAGGCCGTTCTGCCAACCGCCCAGGGGGACCAGCGCCAAGGCAGCCACCGCGGCCAGCAAGGGGTCGAGCAGGGTCACGACAAGGGCCTGGGCCGTGCCGGCAGGCTGTCCCCGAAGCGGAGAGCGCGGCCCCCGCAGCACCTGGACCCGGGTGGCCAGATGCCAGATGCCACCTGGCAGGTATTTGCTCAGATTGCTTGAAGCGTGCAATGCCACCACGGCCGGCCAGCGAGGCAGGAGCAGGCGCCAGGCCATCGCGACCCCCCAGGCCCAGCCGCCCACCAGAAGGCTGCAGCCCGATACCCCCACTCCCAACACAAGCCAGAGCCAGCCCTGGCCATCGAGGCTGAGTTGCAGCAGCCCGCTGCCGTTGGCAACCAGCGCCGCCAGAACGAAACCCAGGCTCAGGCAGGTGATCCAGGGGCGGAGTCGCAGCGCGGAGGCCGCCGGAAAGGTCCTGCGCCCCCAGCTCAGCAACCGATCGCGCAGCAGGATCAACCGAGGTGTCATGGGCTTGGGTCAGGCAGCGGCCTGGGTGGTGGCTGGGCAGGGCGAGCGGCCTGTTCCTCCCGCAGAGCATCCTCCGCCTGCTGCCGCACCTCCGCCAGGGGCAGACCATGACGCCGAGCCAGGGCCGCCAGGTCGTCATGCTCGAACTTGTGACGACCGGCTCCGCCGGGGGGTTGGGCCAATTTCAGACGCACAGGCCCCAGGGGCGTCTCCAGGGTGCGACTCGCGCGCTCCAGGACCCAGCGTGGCTGGAGGCTTTCCCGGATGCCGAGGGTGGTGCTGTGACGCCACCACACGGCTCGCAGGGCATCGGCGTTGCCGGGAGCAGCCAGCGCGGTGAGCAACACGCCCGGGCGCCCCTTCTTCATGGACACAGGCTGATGGAACACCTCAACGGCCCCCGCCTGGCGCAGCGCCTCGCTCAGGAAGGCCAGGTCTTCGCCGCTGGCATCATCGATCAGGCACTGCTGCTCCAGCACACTCTGGCGTTGTTCCGCCGGCGGCTGCCCCGAGATCGGCTGCGGCGACAACGAAACCGCCCCAAGCTGGGAATCCTCCACAGGCTCGGCCAGCACCAGACGCAGCAGGTTGGGACGATCGAGGCTGCGGCTTCCGAGCCCCACGCCCACGGCCCTGGGCAGATGGGCAGGAGCAGGCCCGAAGCGTTCGGCCCAGCCGGCCATCAGAGCCAGGCCAGTGGGGGTGGTGAGCTCACCGGCGGGGAAGCCCTCACTGGTGGCCAGCGGAATCGCCCGGCGCCGGGCGATTTCCAGCACGGCGGGTGCCGGCAGTGGCAGATGGCCGTGCTGGGTCATCACGTTGCCATGACCCGCCGGTGGCACCCCACAGATGAGGCGGTCGACGCCGAAATACAGCAAAGCCGCGCAGACCCCGACGATGTCGACCAGCGCATCGACGGCCCCCACCTCATGGAAGTGAACCGACTCGCTCTCCTGGCCATGCACGCTGGCCTCGGCCTCGGCCAACAGGCCGAACACCGCCAGCAGGCGCTGCCGCAGTCGCTCCTCCACAGCGGCCTCAGCGATCAACCGGCGCAGATCCCTCCAGTGGCGATGGGGAGGATCGGGCTCCAGCGCTCTGACATCGAGATGCAATCCCCGCAGGACGCCAGATCGGCGCTCCTCCAGCTCAATTCGGTAGCGCCCCTGCAGGCCAAGGGCCTGCAGGGGCTCCTCCACCACAGCCTCCGGCAACCCCAGATCAAACAGAGCGGCCAGCAGCATGTTGCCGGCCAGGCCCGTGGGGCAATCGACCAGAGCCAGAGTCATGGCAGGCCAGCCGGACCTTCCAGTGCATCCCCCATCGCAGCAGACGTGACGGAGGGACGACCGAGCCGCGGTGCAGCCTGCAGCAGAGCCTCAGCCCGGGCCTCAAGGCTGGAGAGCTCCTGGCGCAGAAGCTTTTCCACCTCCCGCCTCGCCTGGCGCTGCTCCCGCTGCGCCGTATCCACGTCAAAGCCCGACAGGCCCCAGAGCTGACCGAGAAGGGCGCGGTCGTCAGCTCCGCCGCGGGGCTCCTCGCCGTACACGAGCGCCTCAGCCACCATGCCCGCCTGCAGCACCCGACTCCAGCGACGCAGATCCTGCAGCGGCAGGCGCGCGGCCCCCGGGGCGACAAGGGCTGTGGTGCCCGATCCGGAGACACCGGCCCTCAGGCAGGCCAGGGTTCCCACCAGCACCTGATGCACCGGCACCTGCTCCGCTTCGGCCACCAGGCAATGGCCCGCCTCATGGATGGCGATGCGACGCAACCGCAGCCGGCCGCCCGGCAGAGCCTCGGCGAGCAGATGGCCGCCGCGCCCTCCGAAACGAGCCGCATCGAGGCTCAGACCTCCGAGGGCCAGCAGCGTCAACAGCGTGATCCACCAGGGGGAAATCCCCACAGCAGGGCCATACACGGCCGCCAGGGTGATGAGCAGAACGGTCAGCCCTGCCGCAACAGGATCCATCTCAGCGGCTCGGTCGCCCGATCGCCTGGTTGCGGCCACCCGGTCGCCGAGGGGCGCCAGCAGGATCGGGTCGGGCGGCACCCGGCCGGCTGCTGCCCGGCCGTTCGGCTCCTCCACCGGCCGCTTCCGGCCGGCGACGCTTGCCACCGCGGTTGCCGCGCTGAGCCAGGGGACCGATCACCTCGCAGGATTCGAGCTGCAGGATCTGCCCCTGGCGGCGCAGATCGAGGGCCACGAAGTGGCGCAGATGCTCCATGGGGATCACGCCACGCACCGCGAGCTTGAACGGCAGCGGGCGGCTCCCATCGGGGCGGGGCTGCTGCCGAACCTTGACGACGAGATCACCGGTTTCGGGCCTGGTGAAGATCAGCTCACCCCGCACCGAGAAGTAGTCGTCACCTTCGGGGAGAGCATCGCTGCGATCGTCCTCAGCGCCAGGATCAAGGGTGCTCGGCTCCCAGACCCCCACCATCTGGAGATGCATCTGATCAGGCTCTCGCAGGCGGGGATAGACGACCCACAGGTGCGGACGCTCAGCATCCAGATGGCGCCGGATCACCGTGAGCAGACGCCCCAGGACCACCGCATCGATATCCGCCCCATCGTCGGTGCGGATCACGCCGCGGGTGGGGTGATCCGCATCACTCGGGATGTACTGACCGCGCACAACACCGATGGCCCGGTACTGCATCGGCTCGGTGACCGGGGAGATGGGGTGTTGGCGCATGGGCTGGGACAAAGGGATCCCCCCAGAGGACCGGCGCGCAAACACGAGGCCTGACTCGGGGACTGGGGGCGCAGGCAGAGTGCCGGCTTGCGGGTCAATGTAGCCAGCGGCGGCGGTAGCCTCCGCCTCAGGGATGTCGCACAGTTCACCCTTTCCTCAACGGATGGCGGCACAACAGATGGGGGCTTCGACACCAGGACGCACCGGTCTGGGGGCAGTGGTGCTTGCGGCGGTGCTGATGGCCATCGCTGCGAGCGCAGGCTGGTGGCTCGGAAGCCGCCAGCAGCGGCCCAGCGCCCCTGCCGCAGCGAGCACGGCTCCCCTGGAGCAGGAGGTCAAAAACCTGCGTCAGCGGCTGGCCCTGCAGCAGGCCTCTCCAGCGGAGCAGCAGCGGCTGCTGGAGCTGCTGGTGGCTCTCAACCGCCAGGCAGAGGCGATCGCCCTGCTGGAACCCCTGGCCGACCAGCAACCGGACCGCTGGTCGCTGCGGTTGATGCTGGCCGAGTTGCGACGCGACCGGGGTGACAGGGCCGGTGCGGAGCGCGAGTTGCGCATGATCCTGAACCGCCGCAGCGATCAGGTGGAAGCCCTGCAGCTGATGACCCTGCTGCACCTGGAGCAGGGCCGGGGAGCGCAGGCGGAAGCCCAGATCAGCGGGGCCTACCGCAAGGCCATCGCCCCGCCGGTGAAGCCCCAGGCCCTGGGGCTCGGGCTGCTTCTGGCGGAGCTGCAGCAGAAACGGGGGATGAACAGCCAGGCCGTCTCCACCTACCGCCAGCTGGCCGCCAACTTTCCGGAGGACCAACGTCCCCTGCTGGGGCTGGCCCTGCTGCGCCACCAGCTGGGGGACAGTGCGGGGGCGCTTGAGGCGCTCAACCTGGCCCGCCAACGCCATTCCGATCCCGCAAACGGGAACCGGCTTCTCGATCAACTGGCGGCGAGCTGGGGTCTGGCGCCGCTCAGGGCGCCTTCCGGGAAACAGGCGCCGGTGACGCCTGCAGCCCTGACGGCACCGCCATTGCCGGCCCCGGAGCGCTCAGGCCAGGACCCGCAGGCTTCGCAGCCGTCTTCGGGGCAGGCTGGGAATCAAAGTCCCTGAGGGCCTGATCAATCGCCGATGACGGAGGCGTGGCGTCATCGAGCGCCGTGCCCTTCCTGATCTTGTTCATCAGATCGATCGGGTTGGCGCTGTTGAGGATCGATCCGCTTCCGGAGCTGGGACCGGAACCGCCGTAGACCTGCTGCTCCATCGGGGTGGTTCCCATGGTCTGGCCATAGCCGGCCTGCTGAGCCCTGGCCCCCGGTGCCATCAGCAACGTGATCGAGCCGGCCAGAAGGCCGATTCGGGCCACGGCACGGGTGGGTGGTGTCGAGGTCATGACAGCTAAGAGGCAACCGGATCCGAATGCTCAGATGCTAGGAGAAGCGACCGGTCAGCCACCGAGGAGCGCGATGCGGATCGCCACCTGGAATGTCAATTCGGTGCGCACCCGGCTGGAGCAGGTCCGCGACTGGCTGGAGCATGAACGGCCGGATGTGCTCTGCCTGCAGGAAACCAAGGTGAGCGATGAGCTCTTCCCCCTCGAGGTGTTTCAGGAGCTCGGCTACCGCACCGCCATCAGCGGCCAGAAGGCCTACAACGGCGTGGCCATCCTCAGCCTGCTCCCGCTGGAGGATGTCCAGGCTGGCTTCATCCCCCTGCTGCCGGATGATCCGGAGGCTGACGAGCTGGGAGAGCAGAAACGGGTGCTCAGCGCCAGGATGGAGGGCCTCCGCATCCTGAATCTCTACGTGCCCAACGGCTCCTCGCTGCGCAGCGACAAATACGCCTACAAGCTGCGCTGGCTGGCCTGCCTGCGGCGCTACCTCGAGGCTCAGGAACGGCAGGGGGAGCCGCTGGTGATGGTGGGTGATTTCAACATCGGCCTGGAGGACAGGGATCTGCATGCCCCTGAGCGGTTGCGGGGCGGGATCATGGCCAGTGATGCGGAACGGCAGGCCCTGTCGGATCTGCTGGGGGAGCGACTGCATGACGTGTTCCGTGTGTTCGAGCCCGACAGCGGCCACTGGAGCTGGTGGGACTACCGCAGTGGTGGCTGGGAGACCGGGCGCGGCTGGCGCATCGATCACATCTATCTCGATGCGGAGCTGCTGGAACAGGCCACCGGTTGTGTGATTCACAAGCAGCTGCGCGGAAACCCCCAGCCGAGCGATCACGCACCGGTAGTGGTGCATCTGAGCTGGCCGCCGGAAGAGAGCGACGCTCTTGATGACGGGGACTGAGCGCTGCCTCAACCCCTCATGAAAGGTGTTGATCGGCTTGGCCCGCCAGGCTGAAATCAACCTCAATGTCAGGCCGCAGCTTGACGTGGATCGGCAGACGCAACATTGTGACCAAGCTTTGATCGCCGACCCGGCTGCATGCAACCCGCCGCAATCCCTGATCCCGTAGCCGCTGCCTCCGCAGTGCCCAGCCTCGTGACGGAGACACTGGTCCCCTTTCTGTTCAAGCTGGCAGGGGCGATCGCCCTCTGGATCGTCGGCACCTGGCTGATCCGCATCGCGCTGAAGGTGCTGCGCCGCACCTTCTCCAAGGCCAACCTCGATCCCACCCTGATCGGCTTTCTGCTCAACATTCTCGGCGCCCTGCTGCGGGTGGTGCTGGCGGTGGCGATCCTCGGCTTCTTCGGCATCCAGACCGCCAGCTTCGCCGCCCTGCTGGCCGGCGCCGGCGTGGCTATCGGTGCGGCCTGGAGCGGCATGCTCGGCAACTTCGCGGCCGGTGTGTTCCTGCAGCTGTTCCGCCCGGTCAGCATCGGTGACTTCGTCGAGGGTGGCGGCGTCACCGGCACCGTGGAAGAGGTGGGCATGTTCGTCACCACCATCCTCAGCCTCGACAACGTCCGTCACATCGTTCCCAACGGCAAATTCTTCGGCGACACCATCGTCAATTACTCGTCGCACCCCTACCGCCGCGTCGATCTCATCGCCCAGCTCGACAACAGCGCTGACGTGCAGCGCGCCATCACCCTGCTCAAGGAGGGCCTCAAGGCGATCCCGAACCAATATCCGGGGCTGGAGGCCGATGTGGCGATCCTCGAGTTCAGCGAGCGGGGACCACGGCTGGCGGTCCGCCCGTACACCAGCAACGAGCACTACTGGCAGGTGTACTTCGACACCAACCGCACGATCGTCGAGGTGCTGGGCCGCAACGGCTTCCCGGTACCCCGCATCCCGATGGACATCGCCCAGCGCAACTGAGCCGGGCAGCTCCGCTCAGGCGAACCAGTCGCTGAGGCGTAGATCCGTGCGCCGGATCAGGGCGAACAGGGTGCCGGCATTGCCCCGGCACACCCGCAGATCGGCATCAAGCACGGTGATGTCGAGCCAGGCGGGGAAGCTCTGGTTCACCTCGCGAAGCAGCTGCAGACGCTGATCGCCCAGCCGCGGTCCCAGCCAGCCACCACGCTGGAAGCGCACCCCCACCCGCTGGGCCCGCTCCCCCCGCTCTGCCGGCACCAGGGTCAGTTCGGCCTGCACGGCGATGCCCGCCACGGACCCCAGGGGTCCGGCCAGGCGCAGCAGATTCATGCCGCGCCCGCGCTCGGGATCAAGCAGCTGCAGATTCTCCAGCCAGGGTGCCACCGCCAGATAGGGCAGGGCACTGCTGCTCCAGCGCAGCTCCCACACCCCCGCCAGCAGAGCGCGGTCGCGATCCAGATCGGCGGGATGGCTGCACTCCAGGCTCTCGATCAAGGCGCGCACCCGCACCGGATCGGGCGCTGCCGCACCGGACCTGAGCAGGGCCAGCAGCTGCAGGCGTGTGTCCGCAGGCGTTGCATCACTGGCATCCGGCAGCATCGCGTCCCCTGGGCTTGCGCCCCATGCTGGCTCAGCCAGGCAGCAGCAGGCGGGCCAGCAAGCTGGCTTCCCGCCCCTGCAGACCCATCAGGCCCAGACGCACATCCCAGGGCGCCTGTCCATACAACCCAACCATCGCCGCCAGCAGCTGGGGCGGTTCAAGGGTGTTGGTCAGAAAGCCGTACCACTGCGGCGCCGGCAAGGCAAAGAAGCTGGCGAAGTGATGCCGCAGTCGGGCCTCGTCGAAACGCATCAGCTTCTCGAGACCGAAGCGATGGAAGGCATGGCGCCAGCGCAACGAGGCAGGCCAGAGCGCCTGCCAAGCCGCATGAGCCAGATCGGCACCGCGCAGGCCATGCTCGAGAGCGGCAGCGATGGCGGCGGCGACATCGGGGGCCCGGCGCAACAGGGAGCCCACCATGTAGCCCGAGGCCGGGTGCACCATCGAGGCGGCTCCGCCGAAGCCCAGCACCCGTTGCTGCAGATCCGGCAGCCGCGGATTCATCGGGAACAGGCAGAACTCTTCGTGCTCCACCTCCTGCACCGCCACCCCGCGTTGGGCCAGACGCCGCTCCAGGCGTCGCTTCAGCAGGGGGAACGGCACGGCCGGGGCCAGGGCCAGGGAGGTTTCCTCGACAAAGAAGCGCCCATCCCCCAAATCCATGGCATAGAGAAACGTGGGCGCTTCGCCGGCACGCTCATGGGGATCGAGGTGATCGCAGCGGTAATCCATGAACACGAACTGGCCGGGCGCGATCGGTGGCGCAGAAAAGCGCCCGAGGATCCCGTAGGCGGCCTGCCCGGCCACCGGACCATCGCTGGAGCGCTGCACGAAGCGCGGCTGATGCCCCGTGGCATCGATCACCAGCGAAGCCCTCAGTTGCACCCCCGCATCGCTGCTGACCAGGGAGCTGCTGGCCTCGTGGCTGAGGGCGACAGCTGATCCGCGCTGCCAGATGGCACCGCCAGCTCGGGCTCTCTCGAGCAGATGGCCCTGAAGCAGAGCCTTGTCGAAAAGGCCATAGGCGCGGCCATGGCGGAGGGGAGTATCCGCTGCAGGATCGGAATCAGCGGCCCCGCCAGGCCCGAAATAACTGACCGTGTCGCTCCAGCGATGCGACAGCAGACCTGCCAGGCCCAGGGCCTCCACCTCATCACACCAGATGCCGTAGGTGTTGACCCAGGGCGCAGCGGGGTCGGCAGGGGCCAGACCCTGAACAGCAAGGCCGCGGACGGCGAGCTCGGAGGCGATCACCAGAGCCGCTGGCCCGGCTCCGATCACCAGCACATCACAGGAGGTCAGGGGCGTCCCGGCCGCTGGGCCGACTGTATCGGCTGTCTGTCTCGGGCCGGATCTCAGGCCTCCAGCAGATCCACCTGCAGCAGATCCTTCAGCGAGGACTCATAGAGCTTCTGGCTGGCCCCAGGCTCGAGGGGCTTGCCGTAGAGATGTCCCTGCAGGTAGTGACAGCCGAAGGCGCGCAGAATCGCCGCCTGCTGTTCCGTTTCCACCCCCTCAGCCACCACTTCAAGGCCCAGGGAGGACGCCATCCGGATCACCGTTTCCACAATGATCGCGTCTTCCTCCTCAACCCCCAGTCCATCAACAAAGCTGCGATCGATCTTGAGCAACCCGACCGGGAAACGGCGCAGATAGCTGAGCGAGGAATAACCGGTGCCGAAATCATCGATGGCCAGCTGAATGCCCAGGCGCTCGGCCGCCTTGATGTTGGCGTAGGCCGAGGCGAGATCCTCCACCAGGGTGGTCTCGGTGATCTCCAGGAACAACCGCCGAGCCGGGAATCCACTCTCCTGCAGAACGCGTTCGATGCGGGCATAGAGATCAGGCATCCCCAGGCTCACGGCCGAGAGGTTCACCGACAGCCGGCCGGCCAGGCCCTGTTCCGTGGACGGCCAGGTGCCCACCTGACTGCAGGCATCGGCCATCACGGTGACATCCAGCTCAAAGAGCAGCCCGGCTTCCTGGGCCGCTGGCAGGAAATACTCCGGGGGAAGGATGCCGAGGGTGGGATGGTGCCAGCGCGCCAGGGCCTCGAAACCGACGACAGCCCCATGGGCCGCCGAAACGATCGGCTGCAACCAGGCGCGGACCTCGCCTCGGGCCAGGCCCTCACGCAGATCCTGTTGCAACCGGTGCTGAGCCTCCAGCTGCCGACGCATTTCCGGGTCGTAGATCACGGCCTGGTTCTTGCCGAGCCCCTTGGCCGCATACATGGCCATGTCGGCATTTTCAAGCAGCGTTTCCGAGACGTTCCCCGATTCAGCCATCGCGATGCCGATCGAGGCACTGAGCTGAAACGAGGCGTTCTGAAACGGCATCGGCTGAACCATCGAGGTCAGGATGCGGGCAGCCAACCTGCGGGCATCATCCAGCGTCTGCACAAGGCTGATCACCAGGAATTCATCGCCGGAGATGCGGCCGATCAGGTCAGCACCGCGCACGAGATTGCGCAGCCGAACGGCCACCAACTTGAGCACGTCATCCCCCATGCGATGGCCATGCAGATCGTTGATCTGCTTGAAGCCATCGAGATCGATGAACAGCACAGCGATGCCTGCATGGGGGCGCGATTGCAGCAGCTCCCGCAGATGACGCAGCAACCGACGACGGTTGGGCAGACCGGTGAGGTGATCCAGTGTGGCTTCCCTGAGCGCCTCCTCCTTCGCGATCTGCTCCGCCCTGAGCGCCTCCTTCTCGGCCTGTACCGCAGCGAGGACCTGCAGACTCAGCAGGACGCTGCGGCCCATGCCGCGCAACAGAGCACGCTCCTCCAGGGTGAATGGTTCCCTGGCACGCCCCAGAGCCAGCAGGCCCTCGCTACCGAGCGGCACCCAGAACAGGTGGTAGCGCCGATCCCCCAGGATCAGCGCGTCAGACCTGGCATCCGAGGCCTGCAAGAGCAGAGGATGCTCCTCGCGGATCAGTCCGGTGCAGTGCTGAATCGCAGCATCGCGAAGGATGGCCATGATTTCTGCATCCACCGACTCCCCGACGCGATGAAGGACATCGCTGAGGGCCGTGGGGCTGTCCACTGAAAAAGCGGACAGCACTTCGGACAGCAGGTGCAGGGACCACGGCGCCGTGGTCATGCAAGCGCCAGGGCCACCACCGTCTGGTTGTGAAGGCCGCCGGCCCCTTCCGTGCGCGCGATTTCGCCGTAGGTGTAGAAGCCACCCACAGACACCTCATCCCGGACCGTGGGCAGGCGCAGGCTGGCATCCAGGAGGCCCGCTTCAGCCAGAACAGCCTTGCGAGCAACACATTCCAGCAGCATGAAGCCTCGAGCCGGCAGGCCCTGAAGGTCCTTCTCGGCCAGGGCGCAGACCTCGGCGGTGGCATCGAGCACGGAATTGCAGCCGCCCTGCATCAGATGGGCCATAGCACCCTGCGGGACCTCGGCAAAAGCCGTGATGGTGCGGGCCTCGTAATCAGCGCCGTAGATGAAACGGATCTCGGTGCGGTTGCGGCGGGCGATGCCCACGGGCCTGGTGCGGGCAAAGGCCGCGAAGGCGGCTGGATCCTGGCGCACCTCCTCAGGCGCCTCAAACAGATCGAGGTAGACATCCAGCGCCGGGCGATCGTCCAGGCTCACCAGGGTGGTGCCGCTGCTCTCGGTGACCAGCATCGCCTCACTCAGGGGCTCCCAGCCGTGGGCGATGCCGATCGCCATCGGGGCGTCCGAGCTGATGGCTGCCGCCACCACGGCATGGTGGAGCACCCTGTCCTCATGGATCTGCGAGGTGGCCTGCAGCGCCATGTCGTCGCCGGCGCAGGCTCCCATCAGGGGCACCTGGGCGCCGGCCACCTCATAGGCGCCGCGCACCACCTCCATCTGGTCACCGCAGAGGCCATCGGCCAGAAGGAACAGGATGGTGTAGGCCTTGCGCTCGAGCCCTTCGATGCAACGGGCCGCCTCGGAAGCCGCCCCGCGCAGCCCTTGCTCGGTGCTGCCCTGACCGAAGCCCGTTGTGACAGCGAACCCTTCGCCACCCAGGGCCCAGATCAGCAGGCCACCCGAAAGGGCATGGTCCCTGACGAGCTCACCAGCGGTGGAGCAACCGATCACCTCGCTGTCGCCCACCGCCTGCTTCACCAGGCGCGAGATCTGGGCCAGATCGTGGCTGGGGGAGCAGTAGATGATCGCCAGGCGCGGGTGGCCGAGGGCCACAATCGGAGCCAGGGCCTCCTGGACGGCCTGCTCGGGATCGGCGCTGGCAGACGTTCCAACGCGGATCCAGCGGTCCGCACCGAGATCCTGGGACTGGAGCGGCAGCTCTTCAAGACCGGGCCCGGAGACGGGAGAGGTCGACTGGGAGGGCGCTGAGGTCATCACAGGGAGAGCGGAAAACTGATCAGGGAGAGCAGAAGCGCTCCTGGAACAAGCTAAGGAGCCAGATAGGAGGGATCAAGGCTTTTCGATCACGCCTCCAGCCGTTGCCACATTCTGTCATCAAAGGCAGCGCTGAATCGATCGCGTGATGGCGCACGTGAGTCACGCGGTAATCCTATGATTCAGCCGTATCAGCAACTGCTTTTCACTGAAGACTCCAACAGCAGAATGACGGCTTGATCAACCGTTTCAGCCATCGATCGCAACTGTCAAGCACCTGAGTCTGACAGGAGATCATCGGCTTGAATCAGCAGGATCAAGCGATCCAGAAGTGCTTCGATGATCCAGCTGCAGCAGTCGATTTCATGCCCCAGCTGGAAACCTCCCTAGACTCGGCCGGCCATCGACAAGGCAGAAGGGAATCTGAGCATGCGCTTTCTGCATACATCCGACTGGCATCTGGGCCGCTGCTTTCATGGCGCCTCGCTGCTGGATGAGCAGACCAGGGCACTCGAGCGGATTGTGGAGTTGGCTGCAGAAACGGATGTGGATGCGGTTCTGATCGCCGGCGATATCTATGACCGTGCGATTCCTCCCGCTGAATCTGTGGAATTGTTCAATCACACCCTGGCCATGCTGAGGCACAGCGGCGTGGCCGTGATCGCGATCGCCGGCAATCACGATTCCCATGTACGCGTCTCGATCTACGACCCACTGCTCTGCAGCTTCGGGGTGACGATCCGCGGAGACATCACCCGGGCCACGGAACCGGTTGTGCTGCAGCCACGCCGCGGCGGCCCCCCGGCCGCGATCTACCCACTGGCCTATCTCGAACCGGTGATCGATGGCCCCCGCCTGCTGGCCGAGGCTGGGGAGGCCGGTTCCGTGACCCCGACCCGGTTCAGCCATCAGCAGGTGACCCGACTCGCGGTGGAGGCGATCCGCAGGGATGCCGCCGGACGGAGCGGTCACCACACCATTCTCGTGGCCCATACCTTCGTGGCCGGTGGTGAAGGCTGCGAATCGGAACGGGAACTGAGCGTCGGCACGATCGATCGCGTCAGCATCGACACCTTCAGCGGCTTTCACTATGTCGCGCTCGGGCATCTGCATGGTCCTCAGCAACTGGATGGACCACGGGTGGCCTACAGCGGCACACCTCTGCCCTATTCCTTCTCCGAGCAGCACCAGATCAAATCGGTGCGGCTGGTCAGCCTCGCACCGGATGGCGAGGCGCAGGTGGAGGTGATTCCCCTCGGTGTAGGGCGGCCACTGCGCAGCATCGAAGGGACCCTCGCCGATCTGCTGGCGGATCCGGCCCTGGCCAGCGCTGAAACGGCCCGGGTGCGCGCCGTGCTCACCGATGAAAGCCTGCCGCTGCAGGCGATGACGCGCCTGCGGCAGCGGTTCCCCCACATCGCCGAACTGCGCCACACGCCCCCTCAGAGCACCCCGATGGCTGCGAGCGAACGGCGGCGACAGGTGCAGCAGGCACGCACCCCGCTCGATCTGGCCCAGGCCTTCTTTGCCGACCAGCAGGGTCGCCCGCTGGCTGATGCCGAAGCCACGCTGCTGCGTGAAGCCCTCGACACGGCGCAGCGGCAGGGAGAACGGCGTTGAAACCCCACCAGCTGCGCATCGAGGCCTTCGGGCCCTTCGCCACCGCCGTGGAGGTCGACTTCGACAGCCTCAGCCAGGAGGGTCTGTTTCTGATCCACGGCCGCACCGGGGCCGGCAAGACCTTCCTGCTCGATGCGCTCTGCTTCGCGCTCTACGGCGAGGTCTCCGGAGATCGAAACGTCAGAGGGCTCAAATCCGATCATGCGACCCCCGCCGCCATGCCGCGGGTATCGCTCAGCTTCTCCAGCGGGGGACGCCGCTACCGGGTGACGCGCAGCCCTGCCTGGAGCGCCCCGCGCAGCCGCGGCGAGGGGACCACGGACAAGCCTGCGCAGGCCGTGCTCGAGCGGTTGCTGGACCACGGTCCTGAACCGATCGCCAGCCGCAGCTCGGAGGTGACCCGCGAGGTGGAAGACCTGGTGGGGCTCAACGCAGACCAGTTCCGCCAGGTGATCCTGCTGCCGCAGGGGCGTTTCGCCGAAGTGCTGCGCGCCCGAGCCGAGGAGCGTGAAGCCCTGCTCAAGACCCTGTTCAACACGGTGCTGTTTGAGCAAGCGGGGCGCTGGCTGGAGGAGCGCGCCAAAGCCGAGCGGCTGCAGCTGCTCGATCAGGAGCGGGGTCTGGCGGTGCTGCGCCAGCAGGCCCTGCAGGAATGGCAGGCCCTGCAGGAGCAGGACATGCAGGAGCAAGCCATGCAGGACGGTGCATCCACTGATGCACCGCCGCAGGACCAGCGAAGCCTCGATCAGCTGCGCCAGCGCCTGGAGTCCCTGCTTGACGTCTGCAGCAGAACCCTGCAGGACACAGAGGTCCACTGGCTGGCCACCCAGAAGAGCAAGGCGGCTCAGGATGATCTGGCCGCCCGCTGGGATCGTCGCGCCGAAGCCCAGGCCCGGCTCGAGGAGCGGCTGGCGCGAGGGGAGGTCGTCGATGAGTACCGCCAGCGCCTCAGGCGCGCCGAACAGGCGGAAGCGCTGCGGGGCAGCCTGGCTGCCGAACAGCAAGCCAGCGAGCAGCTGGAGGCCATCCAAGGCGCAACCCTGGAGCAGCTGCGCCACACCAGCCAGGCGCGCGACGCCGTGCAAGGGCTGCCTGCCTCCCTGCTGGTCCTGGACCTGTCGGCGCTGCCGGAGCCCGTGCTGCTGGCGCAGGCGGGCAATGACCTGGCAGCCCGACGCGTCGAGATGCATGCCCTGTTGCGCAAGCAGGCCGAAGCCTCCGGTTGCCGCACCGAGGCCCAGCGGGCCGCCCAGAGCGCCAGGCAGGCCTTGGGACGCCTCCAGGCTGCTGAAACGGCGATCAAGGTCCACGAGGCCGAGCGCCTTACGGCGCTGGAAGCGCTGCAGCAGGCCCGCAGCGCCCGCGACCGGATCGGAGGGCTGGAGCTCGCTGCCCAGCAGGCACAGCGAACGGCGGATGCCGCCGACGCGATCGGGCCCGCGGAGGCCGGACTGGCCGCCTGCCTCGCCGATCAGAAGCGCTGGGAGCTGGAGATCAGCCAGGCCAACGCGAGCCTGCGGCAACTGCAGCGGCAGCAGATCGATGGAATGGCACTGCGCCTCGCCGCTGCCCTCAGCCCCGGCAGCCCCTGCCCGGTCTGCGGTTCCCCTGAGCATCCGAGCCCGGCCCGGGGCGGATCCCAGGAGCTGGTGGATGCGGAGCTCCAGGTGGCGGAGCGGCGCCTTCAGGAAGCCCAGACCCGTTCCCGTTCAACGCTCTCCGCAGCCGCCGCTGCGGAGAGTCGCCTCCAGGCCCTGCGGGAGCAGGTGGGCACGGCCTCGCCGACACCGGGAGGGGCACGGCAGCAGGCGGACACGGCGATGGCGGCACTGCTGGCAGCGCGGGAGGCGGCCTTGCGCGTGCCGTCGCTGGAGACGGCGATCCAGGACCATGACACCCGTCTGGCAGAGCTGCAGACCCAGCGGCAGGCCGCCGGCAGCGAGCAGGCCGTGCAGAGCGCCACCGAGGCACGGGAGACGCTCCAGGCCACTTCACTGGAGCAGGAGATCGTCACCGCTCTGGGCGAGGGTGTCGCCCCCCAGGCGGTGCTCGATGGCATCGGCAGACTGGATCCGCTGATCAAGGCCCTGCAGCGCAGCGATGAGACCCAGAGCCGCTGCCGCAGCCAGCTGGAGCAGGCCTCAGGCCGACTGGCCCGCGAACTGCAGGCGAGCCCCTTCGCCGACCCTGCTGCGGCGCGCGAGGCGCTGCAGGAGGAGCACACCCGCGAGCGCTGGTCCACGCGCATCCAGGCCTATGAGCGGGAGCTGCTGGAGCTGAGGGGCCAGCTCGCCTCGCCCGACCT